>NZ_JEMA01000276.1 GCF_001589285.1 Sorangium cellulosum
CGCTGCTTCCCCAGAAGCAGCCGGTGGTGATCCGCTGCTCCGGCGCGAGCACGGCCGCCTCCGTCCGGAGGGCGAGGCGGCGCGCCGGCCCGACCGGACGCGGCTACGCGCGGCGCCCGCGCACGCCGAGGGCGTCGAGCAGGTAGTCGCGGAAGGCGCGGATCTTCGGCGGCAGGAAGCGCGTCCCGGGGTGGACGAGGTAGAGGGGGGCGGCGCCGTCGATCGTGTGGTCCGTGAGCACGGGGACGAGCCGCTTCGCCTCGAGGTCGCCCCGCACGTTGACCTCGGGGACGAGCGCGATCCCGGCCCCGGCCAGGGCGACCTCGCGGCAGAACGAGTAATCCGAGGCCGAGATCGCCGCGCGCACGCGGAGCTCCGCGCGGTCGCCGCCGTCGCGCGGCTGCAGGGCGATCGTCGCGTGGCCGCGCGTCGTCTGGGCCATCAGGAGCCGGTGCCCCTTCAGGTCGTCGGGCCTGCGCACGGGCCTGTGCTTGCGGAGGTAGGCCGGCGCGGCGAAGAGCCCGACCTCGAGGTGCAGCAGCTTGTGGGCGATGAGCGACGAGTCCGGCAGGCTCGAGGTCGCGCGCAGGGCGACGTCGATCTGGTGGGCGTCGAAGTCGAGCAGCGCCTCCGTGAGCAGCATCTCCAGCGAGATCTCGGGGAAGCGCTCCGCGAAGCCCGCCGAGAGCGGCGCGAGGATGCTCAGGCCGAGATCGAACGGCGCGGTCACGCGCAGGTGCCCGCTCGGCCTGGCGCGCGCCTGCTGCACCGCCACGTTCGCGTCCTCCAGCAGCTCGAGCGCCCGGCCGACCCGCATCCTGTAGGCGAGGCCGTCGTCGGTGGCCTGCACCCGCCGCGGGCTGCGCCGGAGCAGCTCCACCCCGAGCGCCTGCTCGAGCCGGGTGATGCGCCGGCTGACGCTGCCCTTGGTCTCGCCCAGCGTCTTCGCCGCCGCCGTGATCGATCCGAGATCGACGACCAGGCAAAAGGCCCGCAAATCGGCCAGATCGGCGTCGATGGTTTCCCGTTTCGCAACCTCACGTTTCATTCTGCGGAGATTGTATCATTCCTGGAAACATCCTAGGGTCCGTCTCATGGATCGCCGCGCTGCCCTGAGGTTCCTGCTCGCCGCGGGCGGAGCCTTGCCCTTCGCGGGTGCATGCCGGCCGTCGACGTCGACCGAGGGAGGTCCCATGTCCGAACCCCAGCAACAGGCGCGCGAGGCGCGCATGCCCGCCATCTTCCTCGCGCACGGCTCTCCCTTCCTGCTCGACGATCGCGCGTGGGTGGCCGAGCTCGGCGCGTGGGCGCAGGCGATGCCGCGCCCGAGATCCATCCTGATGCTCTCGGCCCACTGGGTCGACGCGCCTGTCACGATCGGCGCCACCGAGACCGTGCCGCTCGTCTACGACTTCTACAACTTCCCCGAGAAGTACTACCAGGTGACGTATCCCGCGCCGGGCGCCCCCGCGCTCGCGCGGCGCGTGCGCGAGCTGCTCGGCCCCCTGGGGCGGGTCGCCGAGGCCCCGGGCCGCGGCCTCGATCACGGCGCGTACGTGCCGCTCGTCTGCATGTACCCGGGCGCGGACATTCCTGTGCTCCAGGTCTCCTTGCCGACCCTCTCTCCCGCCCCGCTCCTCGAGATGGGGCGGGCGCTCGCGCCGCTGCGCGACGAGGGGGTGCTCGTCGTGGGCAGCGGCTTCTTGACCCATAACCTCCGCGCGGCAGACTGGCGCGGCGATGCCGTCACGCAGCCCTGGGCCACCGAGTTCGACGCCTGGTGCGCCGACGTCCTGGCGCGCCGGGACGTGGACGCGCTGCTCGATTACCGCGCGCGCGCGCCGGGGGTGCGGATGGCGCTCCCGACCCACGAGCATTTCGTGCCTGTCGTCGCCGCCGTCGGCGCGTCGATCGACGTGGGCGAGCGCGTGGCGTTCCCCATCACGGGGCTCACCTATGGCACGTTCACGAAGCGCTCTGTGCAATTTGGCTGACCAATTAAGGAGAATGTCTCTCATGATCACGTCCCGCATCGCTCGCATCGCGTTCCCCGCGGCTCTCCTGCTCTCGCTCGCGGGCTGCGAGGATCCGACCAAGGACAAGCCCAGGGCGACCGTCTCGTCCGCCGCGCCGGCGCAGCCGCAGGCGCAGGCGCCCTCAGGCGCCGCCGAGGCGCTCCCCATCGACGCGGCCGCCTCGACCATCGGCTTCGTCGGCTCCAAGGTGACGGGCAAGCACGAGGGGAATTTCGAGAAGATCTCGGGCTCCATCACGCTCGTCGGCGGCAAGGCCGAGGGCGGCAAGCTCAGCATCGAGGCCGACACGTCGTCGGTGAAGACGGACGCGGAGAAGCTCGACGGTCACCTCAAGTCGAAGGACTTCTTCGACGTGGAGCAGTTCCCCAAGGCGACCTTCACCTCGACGCAGATCAAGGCCGGCGGCGAGAAAGGCGCGACGCACACCATCACCGGCGAGCTCGAGCTGCACGGGGTGAAGAAGGCCATCACCTTCCCCGCGACGATCACCGAGGGCGCCGACAGCGTGTCGGGCACCGCCGAGTTCGTGATCAACCGGAAGGATTTCGGTATCGAGTATCCGGGCAAGCAGGACGACCTGATCCGCGACGACGTGCTGCTCAAGCTGTCGCTCAAGGCGCCGCGCAAGCAGGGCTGAGCGCGCGGGGGAATGCCCTCGTTGCGCAGGTCTTTTCAGTGAGAGATTGAGCAGGGAGGCGGGGAGGCAGGGAGTAGTTTCTGGATTTGCCTCCCCGTCTCCTCGCCTCCCCGTGCATTTTCCGAAGAGCTCCCGCGCCCCGCCTCGATCGGCCATCGCCCCTGCGCCCTGGCCTCTCCTCCCCCTCCTCCGCCATCCATGACGAGGCCCCCGGGTCCATTCCGGGATGGCAGCGCCGTTCAGCAGGCGCTGTACGTGCCATACGAAGTGATCCCTGCCCGCATACCGGACTACATGGATCGCGAGAGTCCAGGGCTCCCCGCGCGCCGCGCGGCGACCGGCGCGGTGCGGAGGAGATCGACGCGGAGCCCCGGCCGACGCCGCGCCGGCCTGTCGCCTCGTCCTTGCATTGAAACAGGCACACGATAACTATTCAGCTTCAGCGACACGAGCGGTCGCCCATTTCACGGCGAAGCACGTCAATGAGACCGACGCGCGGCGGCGCCCTCGAGTGAGGCGCTTTTGCGCCGAGCAGCGCTCACTGAGGCGCTTTTGCGCCACACGACGCTCGCCGGCCAGGCGCCGCGGCGAGGAGGAGCGCTGGTACGCTGACTGCACCTACAAGCCATCGATTCTTCCGCTGGCAACGGGCAGCTCCAGACATACCGACGCAAGATCGCTCGAAAATTTTCCTTCCCATGATCATGCATTGAAATGCGTTGCGCCACGCGTCGAGCATGATAGTAAGCAAGCTCATCGGCGTAGCCGCGCGATCACCGTCGATTGTCGAGATCCGTCGCCAGCCAGATCGGACGAAATCGTACGAGAGGTATGCCGAGACGTCGCCTCAGCGCGCCTGGGGCTGGCCATTCGGCGAGCACAACGGATCACCAACATGGATGGGACGACATGAGGACAGCTCGGAGACAACGGTACTGGATGACCGGAGCGGCCACGCTGGCGCTCTTCCCTGCCGGCTGCATCGGTGAACCCGGCGGGGACGCCGAGGAGATCGGCGCCGACGAGGCGGCGCTCCTGACGAGCGCCCCGGTGAGGGGCGTCGAGTCCGGGAAATGCCTGGACGTGAAGGGGAGGAGCACCACGCCAGGCGCCGCGCTGCAGATCTACACCTGCCATGGTGGGGAGAACCAGGCCTTCACGTATACAGCCGCCGGCGAGCTCCGGGTCTATGGGACGACCAGGTGCGTCGAGGCGTCGGGCGGCGGGACCACCGCCGGTACCAAGGTGGTGATCGGCAATTGCTCCGGTCAGCCTCGCCAGAAATGGACGATGAACACGAACGGCACCATCGTCAGCCAGCCGTCCGGGCTGTGCCTGGACGTCGAGGGGCGGCGGACGGCCGACAGCACCCCCGTCAATCTGTGGACCTGCAACGGCCAGACGAACCAGCAATGGTCATGGCCGGACGATGGAGACACCCAGCCGCCGACGCCCCCTTCCGGCCTGAGCGCCAGCAACGTGACGTGCAGCTCGGCGACGATCTCCTGGTCGGCGTCGACGGACAACACCGGCGTCGCGTTCTATGACATCTACCACGACGGCCAGCAGATGACGTCGGTGAGCGGCTCCACGCTGTCGACGACCATCACCGTGCTGCCGGGCGTGAGCTGGGGGGTCTACGTCAACGCGCGCGACGCCGCAGGGAACGTCTCCCAGGCGAGCGAGACGCTGCCGCTGGCCACGCCGCACTGCGAGGTCGACACGCAGCCGCCGACCGCTCCGAGCAACCTGACCGCGAGGGCGTCGGGGACGAGCGTGACGCTCCAGTGGACCGCGTCGACCGACAACGCGGCGGTCACGGCGTACGACATCTACCGCGACGGCGCGAAGGTCGGCGCGGTGGCCGGCACGGCCTCGAACCCCCCTCCGACGACCTTCGTCGACAGCGGGCTGGCGGCGACGCGGGCCTACGCCTATCACGTGATCGCGCGCGACGCGCAAGGCAACGCCTCGCCGGCGAGCGGCTCCGTCTCGGTGACCACGGGGGCAGCCTGCAGCTCGGCGGTCTGCGACGTGGTCCAGGTGGCCACGGACAACGACGTTCCGTGGGGCCTTGTCGAGCTGCCGGACGGGGCGGTCCTCTACAGCCGGAGGGACGCGGACGACATCATCCGACTCGACCCGGCCACCGGCACGAAGACCACGCTCGGCACGGTGCCGAACGTCGCGGGCACGGACGGCGAAGGCGGCCTGATGGGGCTGGCCATCGCGCCGACGTTCAACACCGACGGGTGGCTGTACATCATGCACACGTCGCCCACGGACAACCGGATCGTGCGGATCAAGGTCGTCGGCAACAGGCTCGACACGTCGACGGAGCAGGTGCTCGTCTCCGGCATCCTCCGCAACAAGTACCACAACGGCGGCCGGCTGCGGTTCGGGCCGGACGGCAAGCTCTACGCCTCGACGGGTGACGCTCAGAACGCGGCCCTCTCGCAGGACACGAGCAGCCTCAATGGCAAGGTCCTGCGCATGGAGCCCGACGGCCGCGTCCCTTCGGACAACCCCTTCGGGAACCTCGTGTGGAGCTATGGTCACCGGAACCCGCAGGGGCTGGCGTTCGATTCCCTGGGCCGGCTCTGGGAGCAGGAGTTCGGCAACTCCGTGATGGATGAGACGAACCTCATCCAGAAGGGCGGGAACTACGGCTGGCCGAACTGCGAGGGGACCACGTCGCAAGGCGGCAGCGGCTGCGGGACGGCGGGCTACATCGCGCCGAAGCTCACGTACAGGACCTCCGAGGGGTCGTGCAGCGGGATCGCGATCGTGAACGACGTGTTCTACGCCGCTTGCCAGCGGGGGACACGGATGGTCCGCGCGGTCATCAGCGGGAGCAGCCTCACCAGCGTGCAGCAGCTCTTCGTGGGGACCTACGGGCGCCTCCGCACCGTCGAGCCCAGGCTCGGCGGCGGCCTCTGGCTGACGACGACCAACACGGGGGACAAGGACAGCACCCCGAACAACAGCAACGAGAAGATCTTCCGCGTCATTCTCGGCGGCTGAGCGCGCCGCCTGCCGTCCCGCGCTGCCCGCGCGGGATGGCCCGGATCAGAAGGGCGAGTCGCCCTCCCCCGGGACGATGATCGACTTCAGCGCCCCGTCCTGGCAGTCCGCCTGCAGGCGGAAGCCCTCGGCGGCGCTCGCCAGGTCGAAGCGGTGCGTGACGATGGAATCGACGTCCACCGCCCCCTCGGCGACCAGGCGGATCGCCCGCGGGTACACGTGCCCCATGCGCCGGGAAAGCTTGACCTTCAGCCCCTTGCGGCGGCATAGCGCCGCCGGCAGCGCGTAGCGGTCGCCCTCGGGGATGCCCGCGAGCACGACCCGCCCACCGATGCGCGCGGCTTCGGCCGAGTGGTGGAACCCCTCGGGCGAGTTCGTCGCCTCGATCACGAGGTCGACCCCCCGGCCGCCGGTCCACTCCGCGACGGCCGCGAACGTCGGCGCCGCGTCGTGCGCGCCCAGCCGGCGCGCGGCCTCCGCCCTGTAGGCGACGGGGTCGACCGCGAAGACGCGGTCGGCCCCGGCGAGGCGCGCGAGCTGGACCAGGCAAAGGCCGATCGGCCCGCAGCCCAGCACCACCACGGTCTCCTGCAGGCGCACCCGCGCCAGGTCCATCGCGTGGACCGCGACCCCCAGCGGCTCCAGCATCACGGCCCGGCGCACCGAGAAGGCGCGGGGGACCGGCACGACCTGATCGGGGTACACCGAAAGCTGCTCCACCATGGCGCCGTGGAGCGGCGGCGCGCCCAGGAACTCCACGAAGGGGCACAGGTTCACGTGGCCGCGATGACACCACTCGCAGCGGCCGCAGGCGTGCGCGGGGTCGACGGCGACGAGCTGCCCCTTGGAAAGGCCCAGCGCCGGATAGTCCTGGGCGACCCAGCCCGCGAGCTCGTGCCCCGGCACGAAGGGATTGTGGATCTGCGCCGAGCCGATCCCGCCCTCCAGATAATAGTGCAGATCGCTGCCGCAGATCCCGCAGCCGGCGACCCGGATCGTCACCTTGCCCTCTTGCGGCGGCGGAGGCTCTACCTCGCCGAGCCGGACGTCGCGGATGCCGTGAATGAAGGTCGCTTGCACCGTTTCGGACTCCCCTTTCGCCATCGCGCCGGTATCCCGGCCGCTCCGGGCTGAACAATTGTCCCGGCGCGACTCCCACTGTAGTCTGCCTCCGTGATCGCTTGTCAATCATGCCTTCCGGTCCGCTGACGGGCGCCATGCGAGCCGACCTCGTCCTCGGTATCGACCTGAGCACCACCGCCGCCAAGGCGGTCGCCTTCGACGCCGAGGGGCGCGTGCAGGCCGCCGGCCGGGCGCCCCTCTCGCTGGCGCGGCCGGCGCCCGATCGGTTCGAGCAGGATCCGCGGGACTGGTGGGCGGCCCTGTGCCGGGCGGTCGCGGAGGTCACGGCCGCGGTGGACCCGGGCCGCATCGCGGGGCTCGCCATCGCGCACCAGCGCGAGACCTTCGCCTGCCTCGATCGCGGCGGCGAGCCGCTGCGCCCCGCGATGCTGTGGCTGGACGGGCGCGCGCGCGGGCAGGTCGGCTCGCTCGTCGGCCGCATCGGGGCCGACCGGCTGCGGGAAGTGTCCGGAAAGGCTGCTGATTTTGGCCCGGCGCTGCCCAAGATCGCCTGGCTGGCCGAGCAGGAGCCGGAGACGCACCGCCGCACCGCGCTCTTCTGCGACGTGCAGGCCTACCTGGTGCAGGCGCTGACCGGGCGCGCCCGCACGAGCTGGGCGAGCGCCGACCCGCTGGCGCTGTTCGACATCGTCGCGCACCGCTGGTCGGAGGAGCTCTGCGGCGCCGTCGGCATCGCGCCCGACCGGCTGCCGGAGGCGCTCCCTCCCGGCGCGCCGCTCGGCGCCGTGTCGGAGGCCGCCGCGGCGGCCACCGGGCTGCGCGCGGGCACGCCGGTGCTGGCTGGCGGCGGCGACGGCCAGGTGGCCGGGCTCGGGGTCGATGCGCTGGACCCGCGGCGCGCCTACCTGAACCTCGGCACGGCGGTCGTGTTCGGCGTGTGGAGCCCGGAGCCGCGGCAGGACCCTGCCTGGCGCACGATGACAAGCGCCTCTGGCCGCGGCTACGTGCTGGAGAGCAGCCTGCGCAGCGGGGCGCTGCTCTCGGACTGGTTCCTTCGCCGCCTGCTGGGCGTCGATCCGCGCGACGGGGCCGCGATGGCCGCGATCGAGGCAGAGGCGGCGTCGCTGCCGCCGGGCAGCGACGGGCTGCTGCTCCTGCCCTACTGGGAGGGCGCCATGAACCCCCACTGGGACCCCGACGCCCGCGGCGCGATCCTCGGCCTGACGGACGCGCACGGGCGCGGGCACGTGTACCGCGCGCTGATCGAGGGCGTGGCGCTGGAGCAGGCGCTGGTGCTGGACCTGATGCGCGGCGCGGCGGGGATCGAGGTCGCGGAGTTCGCCGCGGTCGGCGGCGTCGCCGCCAGCGATCTCTGGTGCTCGGTCGTGGCCGACGCGACGGGCGTGGTCCTGGAGCGGTCCGAGACGGTCGAGGCGGCGTGCCTGGGCGCGGCCATGTGCGCGGCCGCCGGGGCCGGGCTGGCCGGGAGCATCGAGGCGGCCGCGAAGGCGATGCGCGGGACGGCGACTGCGACGTTCCATCCCGATGCGGAGCGCCGGCGGCGGTATGCGGCGCTGCTGGGGATCTACAGGGACGTGTATCCGCAGCTCTCGGGGGTGATTCGCCGCCTGTCGGCGTTCGCCAGGTAGCGGGCGCGGGCCCTCGGTGCGGCCTGCTTCAGCCCATCTCGAGGTCGCGCGATCGCGCGAGATCGAAGGAGGGGATGTCTCAGGCGCCGTCCTGAATGGCTCGCTCAGCTCAGCCCGTCGAGCACCTCGGCGAGCGACGCGGCGACGGTGGCCCGCTCGAGCCACCGTTCAAGGGTCTCCGGATCCTTCTCGGCCAGGATGCGCTCCCGCGCGGCGTCCGGCACGACAATGCTGCGAACCCGGAGCACGGTCAGCACGGCACGCGCAGCCTCCTCGGCGCGACCCTCATTGAGGCCCTCCTTCCGCGCCTCGGCCCGAAGCTTCTGCTGGTACTCCTCCAACCACGCCCGGATCTCTGCGCTCACATCGTCCTCGTGCTGTGCCGCCCGATCGCGTCGGGATCGCCTCGCGGCAGGCGGGGATTCGCGCGGGACGACCTGGGCGCGCGGGCCCGGGCCTGGTACACCCCCGTCGATGAGCTCCGTGCGATCGCGGCGAGCTTGCGAAGGGGTGTGGTCATGACCTCCACGCGCTGTTCAAGGCGTTCGGACGCCTCGAAGCAGACCGCGCCACACATCACAGCTCGTTCGTCCCGCGTCGCGATGGCGGCGGTCGGCGCGCGCCCTCCGCCCACTGCCCCCGTTGTCTTCGCATCGTTGGACCTCAAGGAAAGCCGAACATCTATGAAGCCTCGGATCACGGTCATCACCATCGGCGTCAACGATCTGGAAGCGGCGCTGCGATTCTACCGCGATGGCCTGGGGTTTCCCACCGAGGGCATCATCGGTGAAGAGCTCGAGCATGGCGCTGTCGTATTCATCCAGATGCAGCCTGGCTTGCGGCTCGCTCTGTGGCCCCGCAAGAGCATCAGCCACGACACCGGGGTCGCGCCAGGTCCCGTCAGCCCCACCGAGATGACCCTGGGACACAACGTCGATTCAAGGGAAGAGGTCGATGCCGTCATGACAAAGGCAGGCGCCGCAGGAGCCACGATCGTCAAGCCCGCTCACGACACGTTCTGGGGCGGCTACTCGGGTTATTTCCAGGATCCAGATGGTCATCTATGGGAGGTCGTCTGGAATCCCCAATGGTCAGGGTAGGCGATGCCCAGCAAACCGCTGCACGCGGCCGCGTCGAGGAGCGCGGCGCGTGAGCGGCGACGTCGGGCGCCGAGAAGACAACGATCGGCCCGCTGACGCTGCTGCCTCGAGCGTCGGTCATGACGCGCGGCCTCCGTCATTGTATGGAGGCCCCATGGAAGGTGGCGAGACCCCTGAGGCTCAGCGGCTGCGCGCATGCGGTGGCACATTCAATCGGCTCGTCGCCCTGGGGCCGCTCGCGGGCGCCCTTGTTTCGGGCGCGCTGGCGTGTGGCTCTGGGAGACCTGTACCCCCGCCGGAGTCGCCGCAGCCGTCGACTGCTGCGCCGGACCAGACAGCCAGCAGCACCACCGCGGAACCTGGCCCGGCGCCGGCCCCCGGCGCCGGCGCGTCCTCGGCCACGGCGGCCGAACCTCCGCTCCGCGGACGCCTCCCGCCGGAGACGATTCGAGCCGTGGTTCGCGATAGCTTCACGTCGTTCCGCGCTTGCTACGAGAAGGCGCTCGCCAAGGACCCGAAGCTCGAGGGCCGTGTCGCCGTCCGCTTCCTGATCGACCGCGACGGCTCGGTCGCGTATGCTGGAGACGCCGACGCTCCGATCCAGCCGGCGCCTGGAGCGGACCCATCAATCGACGAGAAGTTACGTCGAGACCTGGAGTTCGAGCGCTTCGCGCGCGCCGCGATGGCGAGCCCGCCGGGCAAGCCCATGCCCGACAAGGATGTCGTGCGCTGCGTCGTGGCCGGCTTCAGGGAGCTCAAGTTTCCAGTACCCCAGGGCGGGCGCGTTACCGTCGTGTATCCGATCATGTTCTCGCCGCAGGACTGAGCGCGGCCCCGCGGGGTTGCGCGCACGCCAGGGTGCCCCGGTGCGCGTCTCGTCGCCAGGGGGAGCGCCGAGGCCGAGGGTGCCTGTTCGAGCAACCCGATGTGCCGCCCGGCGAGGGCTTGCTGCCGTCGCCGCGTCATCGTCCCGGGCGGAGGCGGGGAAGGGTGATCCTGAGATCCCAGTCGTACACGTCGATGCCCTCGGCTCCCTTCAGGAACTGGACGGCCCGGTACGTCGCAGGGGTCATCAGTGCCTCCACGAGACACTTGAACAGGTAGTTGGACACGACCAGGGAAACGAAGAGATCCCAGCCGAAGACGCCGAACGCGCTCGCGACGACGACGAAGGCGACCGTATCGACGAGCTGTCCCACCAAGGTGCTCCCGATGGTCCGCATCCAGAGGGCCTTGCCCCCGGTGAGCACCTTCAGGCGCGCCAGCACGAGGGCGTTGGAGAGCCCGCCCATCAGGAATCCGGCGAGGCTCGCCGCGACGATGCCGCCGGAGCTCATGCCGCCGAGGATGGCATTGTAGGCGGCCTGTCCCGCATATCCTTCCCAGGAGGGGTCGCCGGGGAGCGCCTTCAGGACGAAGAACACGAGGGAACTGGCCGCCAGGGCGACGAAACCGGTCCAGATGACCCTCCGAGAGGTCCGAAAACCGTAGACCTCGGTGAGGATGTCGCCGAATATGTAGCTCACGGGAAAGAGCAGCGTCCCGCCGTCGAAGGCCATCGGGATTCCGAAGAGGGAAAAACCGAGGCTCACGATCTTCGCGGAGGAGGCGACGTTGCTGACGACGAGGACGCAGACGAAGGCGGCGGTGACCAGATCCAGGTAGCGTAAGGCGCGGGGAGAGTCCATGTTTGGAGGGACCAGGCATCATGGAAACGTGTCGGCCGCAAGGTCGATCCTGCTGGTTCCCGCGCCTGCCGACCGTGGCCGCGCCACCGGACAGGTCCGAGGAGCTCCGCCGTCGCCAGGCGAGGGTGGCACCGTACTCGCGCGCCTCCAGGCGCTTCGCCCCGCTGCGCGGGCGCCATCGGTGGCCTGGAGCGGCGCTGCGCGCGGTGCCCGATCAGCACGTCGCGCAAGTGGCCGGAGTTCGAGGCGCGCCATGCTGAGGCGGCGGTCATCAGCTCCAGGAGCTGATGACGCCGAGAGGTCCGCGGTCGACGACGTGGGTATAGATCTCGATGTCTTCTCCCAGCGCGTCGCGTCAGCGCTGCAGCACATCCCCGGTGTCATCGACGCGTTGACGACTGCCAGGATCCTTGTTGGTAGGAGAGCGCCGTGATGACGCGTCGCTGTGCCGCCGCCCAGCCCGGCGTTGGTGCAGACCGACGCTGCGCGCCCGTGGGACACCGGCAGGACGTTGGGCGGGAGGGATGACGGAGAAAATATGCGACACGTCCCCCGTGTCCACGTGAGAGGACCGGCAGCAGGACGTGAGCCGTGACGGATTTCCCGTTTCCACCCGATGTGCCAGGAACGTGGCGCGGATTGTCGCGCGCCCAGCGCGAGCAGTGGCTCATCGCTGCCTGCAATCGACATTTCAAGTGGATGAGGCAGCGCTGAACGTCGAAATGTCCCCCGGATATCCTCGATGCTGAACATCGAAATGTCCCCCGAATGTTCTCAATCCTGAACGCCGAAATGTCCCCGGATCTCTGGAGAGACACCAGCTCGTCGAGCTCAAAAAATCGTGAACCCTCCACCTTTAAGGCATTGCCGCTCATCATGATGAAATGAGACAATACCCAAGCGAGGCGCAGGCTCTCGAACGGCCTTTTCATGCTGATCGCAAAAAGCCGCCCTCGCTGCTTCTGTCCGGGTTCCCGGAGCCGGACATAACACCTGAGGTGAGCGCCATGTACACCTGGAGGAGCGGCATCATCGTCGCCGCAATGTTCGCGGCTGGATGCATAGGTTCCGTCGGCGACGACCCGGTCGACACGGGGCCGGGCGGGGAAAGTTCCACCGGAGGCGCGGGCGGCAAGCCGGGCTCTCCGGGCTCCCCGAACGGGGGCACGGAGTGCAAGCCAGGGATCGCGCCTACCTCTCAGATCCGGCGCCTGACGAGCGCGCAGTACGACAGGACGATCCGCGATCTTCTGGGCGTCACGGCGCTCGCCGCGTCGGGCAACGTGGCGCCCTCGACGCTGCTGGCGACGGACCAGGCTGGCAGCCTCACGGATCTTGGCTGGAGCTCCTACAGGTCCGTGGCCGAGATGATCGCGGCGCAGGTGATGGCCGACCCCGCGCTCAAGGAAAACTTCCTGAAGTGCACGCCCAGCGGCGACGGCGCCGCGTGCTTGCACGACACGATCGTCGAGTTCGGGCGGCGCGCTTTCCGCCGGCCGCTGACGCAGGCGGAGGTGGCGAGGTTCGATGCGATCGCGGCGAAAGGCCCCCAGATCACCGAGAACGGGACCCCGGAGGAGGTCGCCGAGGCGCTGCTGTACATGTTCCTGATCTCCCCCTCGTTCATCCAGCGCGCGGAGATCACGGAGGCGCCCGGCGACGCCGGGAGCTTCGTTCTGTCGAGCCACGAGGTCGCGTCCCGGCTCTCGTACATGCTCTGGGGGACGATCCCGGACGAGGCGCTGAACCAGGCCGCCGATCAGGGACAGCTATCGACCCCGGCGCAGATCCTCGCGCAGGCCCAGCGGATGCTGCAAGACCCCAGGGCCCGGCAGATGGTGGCCAGCTTCCATCGATACTACCTGGAGCTGGGGCCGAACACGCGCTGGGACTCGGCGCAGCGGGACACGACGATGTTCCCCGCGTTCGATCGCTCGCTCATCCCGATCATGGCGGAGGAGACCGAGCGCTTCTTCGATCATGTGGCCTTCACGCGCGGCGGAGGGTTCCAGGAGTTCTTCCTCAGCCCGATCGCCTTCGTGAACGCGGCGACGGCGCCGCTCTACAGGCTCGACCCCGCCAATTTCGGGTCCGAGCTCCAGGAGGTCACGCTCGACCCGATCCAGCGGCCGGGGTTCCTGACGCGCGTGGGCTTCCTCAACGCGTACTCGTCGTACAACCGCACCTCGCCGATCCTCCGCGGCGTGTTCATCACCAAGGACGTGCTCGGCATCGACCCGGGCACCCCGCCTCCCGGCGCGCTCGAGACGCCGCTGCCCGAAGGGGCCGATCTCGACACGAACCGCAAGCGCGTGGACGCGCAGACGGCGGGCGCCGCCTGCGCCGCGTGCCATCACAGCTTCATCAACCCGCCGGGCTTCGTGATGGAGGCGTACGACGCCGTGGGTGGGTGGCAGACGCAGGAAGCGTCCACCGGCGCGCCCATCGACACGGTCGCGGACGTGCGCATCGACGGGGAGCCCGTCAAGGTCACGAGCCCGGCCGATCTGATGGCGAAGCTCGCGGCCTCCCGGAACGCGCAGCGCCAGTACGCGCAGAAATGGGTCTCGTACGCCTACGAGCGCGATGGTCACCCGCTGGACTCGTGCACGGTGGACGATCTGACAGCGAAGATCACCGCCGGAGGCTACACGATCCTCGATCTCGTGACGGACCTCACGCAGTCTCCGTCGTTCCGGACCCGAGCCATTGAGCTGGAGTAGGCCCATGAAGCGCAGAGTCTTTCTGAAGGGTGTTGCAGGCGCCGCGCTCGCGGCTCCGTTCCTTAGCTCGCTCCACGAGAAGGAGGTCAAGGCGCAGCCCGCGCCGGCGCCGAGGCGCGTGGTGATCTTCTACACGCACAACGGGTGCCTCACCAACCGCTGGTTCCCGAAGATCGAGAGCGGCCCCCTCGCGGCCGAGCACCTCGCGGGCACCACGCTGGCCGGGCTGACGCCGTTCGCGTCGAAGCTGCTGTTCCCGCGCGGCCTGAAGATGTTCAACTCCTACGCGGAGATCCAGACCATCGACCCGCACGATCAGGCGATGGGCTCGAAGCTCACCTGCGCGCTCATCAACGACGACAAGACGCGGTACGCGACGTCCCACTCGCTCGACCACGAGATCGCCAGGCAGATCAACCCGGGCGGGGCGAGCCCGCTGGTGCTGTCGGTGGGGCCGTCGAGCACCAGCATCAAGGAGGTGCTGTCGTTCTCGGCGCCGAACACCGCCTTCCCGGCCGTGGTCAACCCGAAGACGGTGTACAACCAGCTCACCGGGCTGTTCGGGGGCGGGGCGATGACCGAGGGCGATTACCGCGTGCGGCGCGGGGAGAGCGCCATCGATCTCGTCCGGGAGGACCTCCGGAGCTACCAGTCGCTCAACATGAGCAAGGCCGACCAGCGCCGGGTCAGCGACTGGCTCGATCTGCTCCGCAGCACCGAGCAGCAGCTCACCCCCGCGGCGTGCACCGACGCGACAGCGGCCACGATCGGCGTCACGGCCAGCGCGGTCAACGACGCCAGCTCGGGCGGCGGGTTCGGCGGCGGACTGACGACCTCGTTCACGGCCGGCGGGGACATGATGATGAACCTCATCGCGCTGAGCATGATCTGCGACATGAACCGGTCGATCATCCTCGTGTATCCCGGCTACGTGACCTTCGGCTGGGACGGCATCCAGCACGACGCCGACCACCACGGCCTCTCGCACCGGAACGGGTCGTTCCAGGTGGGCGGGACCTGCAAGAACGGCGTGCTCGACATGATCGCGGAGATCGACGCCTGGTACGCGAGCAAGTACGTGCGGCTCGTCACCCTGCTCGACAGCATCGTGGAGGGCGACGGCAAGCTGCTCGACAACACCGCCACGATGTGGCTCCCGGAGCTCGCCGACGGGAACGCCCACAACACGAACAACCTGCCGATCGTGATCGCCGGCAGCGCGGGGGGTTACCTCAAGCAGGGCCAGGTCGTGAACCTCGAGGGCAAGACGCTCGGCACCGGCAACAGCGAGGCGGACTGCACGGGCGACGACACAAGCGTCGGCTTCGGTACGGGCTCGAACACCGGCAACGTCCCCATCAACAAGCTCTATGTGACGCTGATGAACGCCGTCGGGTGCAAGGCCCCGGGCGGCGGGCCCGTCGAGACGTGGGGGCAGTTCGACAGCAGGAACGCGGACGCCGGCATCACCAAGCCGGGAGAGCTCACCGAGCTGAAGGCCTGAGCGCGCTCACGGATCCCGGCCAGACGCGCGGCCCAGCGCATCGATGGGCCGGCCCAGGCCGGGATCCTTGCCCTGGTCGGCGCCGCGCGCCGGCTCGAAGGGCCGTAGTCCGCGGAGCCACTCGGTGGCGAGCGATTCTGGCCCGGTCAGGAGCAGGTGCACGGCCGCGGTCAGCTCCAGGGGGCGCATGTCGAGGCGGAAGAGCTCGGAGAGGCCGAGCTGCAGACCGGCGCTGATGGCATGGAAGGCGCGGATCGGCTCCATGAACGAACGGCCCCCCAGGCCGCTCGCCAGGAACGCGGCGCGCGCCTCCGGGTCCCGCAGCCTTGTCGCGCACTCCCCCGCATCGAGCGAGTTCATTCCTCGGCAAGAGAGCGGCCGAACCTCGTAGATCGAGCACCTACCCGATTCGAGGAAAGGGCACGGGTGGTCGGGCGAGAACCGCTCTGTCGATGGCAGCTCGCGCGTCCTCTCGTGACAGTCGGACACGCGCCTCGCCACGCGCTCGAGGGCCGCGTCCGACAGGGCCCTCTTCAGGTGGTCGACGATCGCGAGCGCCTCCGGCGGCGTGACCCCGACCGCCTGATAGCAGCAGTGGTCACAGCCCGCCCTGCACGCCACCGCGCCGCCTGGCGCGCGCGCCAGGAGCCCCGCCGCGAGCCGCGACGTGGCCGCCATCGCGTTCCGCGCGAGCTCGATGGCGCCATCCACGCTCGGCTCCCCGCGCAGGACGGCATAGGCCGTATTCGCCGCGGCGGTCGCGACGTCGTTCTGCCACGCCTCCTGGAACACCGGGCTCCTGAGCGCAACGCGCTCCTGCCCGCTCGCCGGATCGCGATGGACAGTGAGGTGCACGCGGCCCGCGGCGTCCTTGTGGGCGTCGCGTCGACCGTTCTTTCCGGCCTTGCCGCGAGCAGGGCGCGCCTTGCTGTTCCTCTGCTTCATGGTCGCCGGCTCCTGGAGAGTGGCTGCGGACCGCGCGTTCGACGAGGCGACAGACTACCAGAAGGGCGAACCGTCCACCATACCTCGAGGGCCGGGCGCGGTCTCCAGCCTCGAGGGAGCCAGAGCGCATCCATGACAGGATACGCTGTGGCCCCGTCGAGTACCGCCCTCCCGTCCCCCCGCCGGCCCCGCGTCGGATCCGGGCTGCGGTGTTGCTCTCCCCCTCGACCCGGGTTCTCTTCCGCCGGATGAGCACAAGTCGAACGGGAGGGTGGCCTGGGGTGGTGGCGGTGGTGGGGCTTGGCCGCGGAGTGCGGCTCTTCCTCGCCGCCGCGCTCGGTGTGCTCGTGATGCTGTTCACAGCATCACCCGCGCTCGCGGCGCCGGCTGTGACGATCGAGGCCGCGGTGAACGACCACGCGGGCGTGCTCACGCAGGCGGAGCGCGACGACCTCACACGGAAGCTCCACGCGCACCGCGAGAAGACCGGCGTGCAGATCGCGGTGCTGATCGTGAAGACCACGGGCGGCGTGCCCATCGAGGATTACTCGCTGGAGGTCGCGGAGGCCTGGGGCGGGGGCACGAAGCAGCAGGACAACGGGGTCCTGTACACGCTCGCCATCGACGATCGGCGGATGCGCATCGAGGTGGGCTATGGCCTGGAGGACATCCTGACCGACGGCGTGTGCCGGGCGGTCCTCGACGACTCCCGCGACGACCTCCGGCGCTCGCGGTACGGCAGCGCCGCGCTCTTCGTGGTGGGCAGGTTGGTCGCCATCACGGCGGAAGAGAAGATGGGGCCGGGTGGGGCGATGGCGGTGCTCGGGTCGCCGTCGGAGCACGTCCTGGGGCGTTACGTCGCCCATTATACGCTGGGTGTGCTGTCGGGCCTCCTGCTCGGCTTCGTGGTCCGGCGCGGGCCGCGCTCCCCTGCGCAGCTTGGCGATGTCCAGCGGTACATGGTGGCGGCCCAGCGAGGGAAGCTGCTCAGCGCCGCCACGGCCATCCTCGCCTTCCTCATCATCCCAGGGCTCGCGGCGTTCGCGTCGGCCTGGGCTTACCGGGCGCGCTCCGAGGCTGCCGCCTCGACCTACCTGAGGACGCAGGCAGGCCCCCTCCTCGGCGTGATGCTCATCGCGACACTGATGGGCCTGGTCGCCGGACGGAGCCTCTTCCTGGAGAGAGGCTCGGAGGAACCCGAGATACGCCGCCTGAGGTTCTTCGGCCTCGCGCTCGCCATTGTCGTCCCGTTCGCCGCTGGTCTGTTCGGGTTCGTCGCCACCGAGGCGTCGCTCTTCTTGGCGCTGTACATGTGCTTCCTGTTCGGCTTTTTCCCGGCCATGACCCTCCTGCCCGCCAGCGGCTCGGCAGCGTCCTCGGGCTCGTCCTCCGCCTCGAGCTCGGCCTCATCGTCGTCGCCCTCGTACTCCTCGCCTTCGTACTCCTCGTCCTCGTCGTCGTCCTCGAGCAGCGGTTACAGCGGCGGGGGCGGCTCCTTCGGAGGCGGCGGGGCGAGCTCGAGCTGGTAGGAGGAACGTCGGTGAAGACGCGCGAGACGGAGCTGGAAACAGCGCAATCGGAGAAGATCGATTACGAGGACGTCGACGAGGTGATCGCGCTCGCCGCGCGCCTCGCCGAGGCGGACAAGGATCGGCTCCGCATCGAGGATCTCGAGCGCGTCGGCGCCGAGCTCGAGATACCGCCGCACCACGTGCGCCGGGCGGCGGAGGAGCTCGCAATGCGGAGGCAGCGCGAGGCGGCGCAGCAGCTCGCGGCGCGGCGGCGGCTCCGCTGGGCGGGCGCTGCCCTCGCGGCGATCGTCCTCGTGCTCGGCGGCGTCATCCTCTCGGCGCGCGCCTCGCTGGAGCAGGCGCGCGCCGAGGTGCAGCGCAGGAGGGCGCAGGTCGAGAACGTTGTCGAGCGGCGGGAGCGCACCCGCGCGCGCCACGAGGGCGCGGCGCCCTCGCCCGAGCGCGACGCGGAGCTCGCCGGCGCGGACAACCGGGTGAGCATCGAGCGCCGGCGCCACGACGAGGACGCCAGCGCGTACAACGCGCTCGCCTCGGGGCTCTCCGAGCAGCTCGCCGCGCGCCTCTTCGGCCTGCCGACGCGCGTGCCGCTCTCGAACGAGATCGACGCCCGGTAAACGCCAGGCAGCGCTCGTGGGGCCGACGCACCGACCCCATGAAGCGGTCGCGGCCGTCGACCGACGCCCCTTCGCACCGGCGGCTCGCTCCAGCCCGGACCCTCGACGCGGCGAGCTACCTCTTTTCCGACGCTGCGTGCTTCATGCTCATGTAAACGCCGCCGCCTTTCGAGCTCATCCCGGGGCGCCACGTGCGCAATCGCCCGTCAGGGAATGAGGCCGTTCGCGCGGAACATCCGCTCGTAGATCGCACGAATCACCGGCTCCTTGTGCCTGTTGTAGTCCATCACCATGCCGCTCCCTGCCGAGATCTCGGATGCGGCCGCGAGCTTTGCCCGGCGATAGAGCTCGAGATCCTCCGGATGGTCGAGGAGCCACTGGCGGAACATCCGGTGGCGGATCACCTCCGGGCAGTCGGGGCCGAAAACATGCACGTTGCTGTCCGGATCGGCGAGCTTGAGGCACCGGTGCTCGTGCCACTCTGGTTCGCGAATGATCAGCGTGAATCCGGCGAGAGAGAGAGCGGGGACGTACGAGAGCTCGTCGGCTGGATCGGCGACCGTGAGGTCGACGTCGATCGTCGGCTTGGCGGCCAGCCCGCGCACCGAGGTCGATCCGACGTGCTCGATCGCGAGCGCGGCGTCGCCGAGGGCGGCGCGGATCTTCTGCGCGACAACGTCGAACAGCCGCGGCCAGCGCTCGTCGTGATCGACGACGACGATCGGCGCCGGCTCCGGTGGGCCGCTCACCCACGGGCTCCGATCGGGCGCCGGCTCGTGGTGCTTCGTGATCTCCTCGGCGGTCGGCACGAGGCGAGTATAGACAGGCCGCGCGCTGCGTCGCACGGAAAGCGGCGCGACGCCGAGACCGCGATCAGCGGCGGCGCGGCACGGCGGCGAGGTAGGCGAGCAGCTCGTCCTCGCTGTCGCTGATCATGCGATCGATGCCGTCCTCGCGGGAGTGGCGCCGGACCTGGAGCGCCCCGGCGGAGGTCCCCACGAGGACGGCCACGCGCCCGAAGCCGCGCACCGCGGCCGTCCGCAGCCGCAGGGTCGCTTCCTCGAATTTCGGATCGTTTCGCCCCGGAGCCGCCCGGATGTCGAGGAACAGCGACATCGCGCTCCGGTCCACCATGGCGAGCGCGTCGGTGACCGCCAGGCACTCCTGCTGGATCTGCTCCAGGGATTCGAACGGCTCGGCGGTGCGCGTGATCCTCACGACCTTCGTCGTGCGATCGACGGTCACGATGAAATGGGCGTTGCGCAGGAGCTCGATCATCAGCGCTCTGCCAGTCTAGCGTGGAACCCCTCCCGGGCCGAGCGGCGGCGCGAGCCCGAACGCTCCACCGCGCGGCGCGGCCCGGGCCGGGCCGGGCGCCAGTAGCCTCCAGCACGAGGAGGCCAGCGCCGGCTCCGCGCACCGCACGATGGCGCGGCGGTGGCGCGAGAGGCTGCGCACCAGGCAGCGAACGCGGATCAGCGCGAGCAAACCGCGAAGCTCGCGGTTCAAGCGGGTGGCGATGTCCTCGCCCGCGAGGCGCTCGGCCGGAAGCGCGAGGCGCGCGCTCTTGCAGCGACGCTCGAGCTGCAGGCAACAACAATCTTCGCGGCGATGGAGGAGTACACGTCTGCACTGGCCGTCATCAAGGCATCGTCGCGTTGACGGGGGTCGTGCGCGTCACTCGGTGCTGCAGTCGGGCGCCGAGCTCGGGTCGGCCACCCACGCCGCGAGGCGCTGCGTTCCGGCGTCGCCCCACGCGTCGCGGACGAGCTGATTCAGCCGGCACCACTCATGACGCGTCTGTTGAATGGCGAGCGACTTTGCCGCCTGATACTGCTCCGTGCGATCAGGCACTGAGCTCTTGTCCTTGTTGAGCTCGTCGTGCGTCATCGCGACAGGGGGCGGACAGTGGTCGCCCGGCTCGTAATCGACAGTGCCCGAGACGAGCCCAGGGGCCGTCGTCCGCCGGTGGCGGACCGTCACGACCGCGTACTCCGGGTACGCGGCGTCGTCGTCGCGAACCACGGTCGTCCCCTTCGGCTTGGCGCCCTGCACGACGACGAAGCCCGTCGACGGGATCGCGGAGTACGGCCTGAGCGGGGGGAACGCTGTGAGCGACTGGTCCACGAGGACGTCGCCGCCGAGCTCGACCCAGTTCGTGTGCGCGTAGAAGTCCTGTACCGCGTGAAGCGAATGGGAGAACGCCAGCATGGCCAGGGCATCTCCGTCCAGCAGCGCGATGCCCGGGCCGAGCGCCCGCACCGCCTCGGCTTGCTTCGCGCGGACGAAGGCGGCGCCTCCGCTGAAGTTGCAGTCATCGAAGTGGGCAGTATTGAGGAGCGCGAACTTCACGTCCGTGGCCACGTTCCCGGTGACCAGCGTGTGGAGCACGGCAGGCTTCAGGAACGCCAGCGCGGTGCGGGTGACGTCTTCGTGGTTCGCCTCCCCTGGCGCCGTCGAAAATTCATGGGCGCTCTCCTCGAGCGCCTCGGATGTTCCAGCTTCGCCGACGCAGCCGAGCATCAGCGCGAGACCCATGAAACCCGATCCGAGCAGAGCGTGTCGATGCATGTCCTGCGTGATTGCAAGGCTCGATCCAGGCGCGCGAGCTCAGCCTGGGTTGAGAGAATAACAATCGAGGAGCTTGCATGAATGCGATGGATCCGGATGAGGGCACCTCGTCAGCCGCCGTGACAATCCACGCGCGGGCTGCACATGTGCCCCATTGCGGCATTTCGCCACGCGCTCTCGCGCAGGACGCTTGTTGACCAAGGCACCTTTCAGCGCGGCCTCACCGGCGCTCCGGCGTGATGGCGAGGGAGATTTCCCCGGAATGAGGCCCGGCGGCGGTGCGCACGCGCGCGCACACGGGGAGTCGATGTCCGGTCCGGTGCCCCCCGGGCGAGCAGCAGCGGGGCCCTCCGCTCCACGTCGACGCCGAGCGAACCGCGGGACAGCGCCGGGAGCTCTCCGGCCTCACAGGGTGGGATGTGCACCGTCAAGCACGTGCACGTCGGGAACGGTGGCGCAGCAGGTCGCCCTGGCTTACCATCGAGGTCGTGCCCAGCCGCTTGCGACAGCGAGAGCGTCGATGATCGAGATCGGGTATGCCAGCGGCGCGGAGCAGATAGAGCAGGTCCGCGCGTTGTTCCTCGAGTACCAGGCCTCGCTCGATGTCGATCTCTGCTTCCAGGGGTTCGCCGACGAGCTCGCTCGTCTGCCCGGGTCCTACGCCCCGCCGTCGGGTCGACTCCTGCTCTGTACGGTCGAGCAGGTCCCGCGCGGCTGCGTCGCGCTGCAGGCCATCACCGCCGAGGACTGCGAGATGAAGCGGCTGTATGTACAGGCGGGGCAGCGCGGCCTCGGACTCGGCCGGCGGCTCGTTGCTCGGGTGCTCGACGAGGCCCGCGCGATCGGGTACCGGCGCATCTACCTCGACACGCTCCCGTCGATGGCTCGAGCGACGGCGATGTACGAGGCGCTCGGGTTCAAGGACGTCGCTCCCTACCGGCACAACCCGGTGGCCGGCGCGCGCTACATGGCCCTCACCTTGTGAGGCCGACGCTCGCGGCGGCCCGCCGGTGGATCGGCCGACGGAAGGGCGGCGCATGAGCGCGACGTTCCGACCTGCCAACTACCGGGATGTGGGCGAAGCCCTCGGGCTCTGGTTCGACGTGTCGCCGATCCCCGCTGGCCGGCTGCTCCGCGGCGGGCGATTCGACGCCATGACGACGGCCCGGGATCTCGGATCGCCCGGTACGATACTGAACCTCCGGCGCGGCCCCGATCCGGGTCATCTCACCGGGGTCGAGGTTGTACATGTCGCCGCGGACGACGATGTCGAGAACTACGACACGCGTCAGCGCCGGGTGAGGAGCTGGCTCGGCAAGGCCCTCTCCGTGCTCGTCACCCCCGGGCGCGCCTGGCCGGTCTACGTACACTGCACGTCGGGGAGAGACCGTACCGGGGTCGTCATCGCGGCGGCGCTGCTCGCGATCGGCGTTCCACGGCAGGTGGTCGCGGAGGAGTACATGCTCAGCGACGGCGCAGACGCCATCGCCATCGAGCGGGCCATCGACGGCATCCTGGAGTGGCTGCCGTCCGCCGGTCGCGACCTGGCGAGGCTGCGGGCAGCGCTCACCTGCGAGTGCTAACCATCTGCCCGTGACCTCACCGCTGCTCTCTCCCTTCTCCTTCCCGAACGGCCTCACCGCCAGGAACCGCGTCTGGCTCGCCCCGCTCACGAACCGGCAAAGCCACGACGATGGCGCGCTGGGCGACGACGAGCTGCGCTGGCTCTCCTTCCGGGCGCAAGGCGGCTTCGGCGTCGTCGAGACCTGCGCCGCCCACGTCGCCGAGGACGGCCAGGCCTGGCAGGGCGAGCTCGGCATCTTCGCCGACCGGCTGCTGCCCGGCCTGCGCCGGCTCGCGACAGCGATCGCCGCCCCCGGCGCGCTGGGCCTCGTCCAGCTCTTCCACGGCGGCCTGCGGGCCGATCCCAGGCTCTCCGGCGTGCCCACGTGGAGCGCCAGCGCCGTCGCCGAGCCCGACCTGCCCGTCCCCCGCGCCGCCACCGAGCAGGACATCCTCCTCGCCATCGAGCGCTTCCGCGACGCCGCGGCGCGGGCGCTCGCCGCCGGCTTCGCGGGCGTCGAGCTGCACGGCGCCCACGGCTACCTCTTCGGCCAGTTCCTGTCCGCCACCCAGAACCAGCGCACGGATCGCTGGGGCGGCGCGTGGGAGAACCGGGCTCGCCTCCTGCGCGAGACCCTCCGGGCTGTCCGCGCCGCGGTGCCCGCGTCCTTCGTTGTCGGCGTGCGCCTGTCGCCCGAGGACTGGGGCCAGGCCAAGGGGCTCGATCTCGACGAGAGCCTGGCGCTCGCCCGCTGGCTGGTCGAGGACGGCGCCGACTTCCTCCACCTCTCGCTGTGGGACGCGAGCAAGCCCTCGCAGAAGCGCCCGGACACGCACCCGCTGCCGCTGTTCCGCGAGGCGGTGGGGCCGAGCCTGCCGCTCGTTGTCGCCGGCGGCGTCTGGACGCGCGCCGAGGCCGAGGCGCTGCTCGACAGGGGCGCCACCGCGGTCGCGCTGGGGCGCGCCGCCATCACCAACCCCGACTGGCCAGCGCGGATCGCCGACCCCGCGTGGCAACCGCGGCGGCCGCCGCTCACGCGCGCCGAGCTGGTCGAGCGCGGCGTCTCCGAGACGTTCGCCGGCTACCTGCGGAGATGGAAGGGCTTCGTGGCCGACTGACGGCCACCCTTGGCGGAGCGGGAGCAGCGCTACGGCAAGCCGAACGCGAACAGCGTGTTGCCCGGCGTGCCGATGCCGAAGCTCTCGTAGCCGCTCCCCCAGTACACCATGCCGTTCACCACCGCCGGCCCGGCGGTGACGGAGCCGTCGGCCGGATGGCTCCAGAGAACGGCGCCCGTCGCGGCGTTCAGCGCGTGCACGTCGCCGCTCATCGAGCCGGCGTAGAGCACGCCGTTCGCGACAGTCAGCGGCCCCCTGTCCTGCGCGCCCGGCGTGGGATCGGGCGTCTGCCAGAGGATGTCGCCCGTGGCCTTGTCGAGCGCGCTCCACGATCCCCACGAGACGACCTGTCCGGAGGGCTCCAGCGTGTACTCGACCTGGCCGTTGTTGCCGATCGGCACGTAGATCCTGCTCTCGTCCACGGCGACTCCCCACATGATGCCGCCGAGCTCGCCGCCGGGGCCGACAAGCGTGCTCCACACAACGCTCCCGTCGTCCCTGTCGAGCGCCCAGAAGATACCGCTCTTCTGGCCGGCGCCGACGAGATCGCGGCGCTCCGCCCCCGCGCCGGCCGTGAACAGCGTGGCGCCCGTGCCGAAGTCGTAGTCCGGGCCCGCCGGATCAGGGCACCAGTCGCCGCCGAAGAAGCACGCGCCCGTCCAGGCGTCGAAGCCCTGGAGCCGCCGCGCCCACTTCAGCGCGCCGGTGTCGAGGTCGAGCGCGAGGATGGCGTCGATGTAGTTGTCCTCCGGGAGGCAGGCCTCGACAGCGAGGGCGTCGTCGCCGGCAGCCTCCACGCACGCGGAGACGTCCGGCGGCACGGTGTAGTTGTTGCCGGTGGCCACGTACAGCGTGCGACGCCCGAGGTCGATCGCGGGCGCCCCACCCCAGACGGCGCCCCCGGTGTAGCCGGCGGGGACCAGGTAGCGCTGCCAGAGCAGCTCCCCGGTCACCGCGTCGAGCGCGACAACGCTGCCGCGGAACGAGCAGCACGGATACGCGTTGTCCGCCGCGAAGAGCTCCTCGCGCGAGGAGACGCCCACGTACACGCGACCGCCGTGCACGACGGGAGACTGCGTGATGATCGCCGCAGGGTGCGGATCGAGCTGCGTCTTCCACAGGAGATCGCCGGTGCGGCTGTCCACCGCGATCATGTGCGCGCCGGCCTGGGTGCCGAGGAACAGCATGTGGCCGTGGAGCGTGGGGCTCGTGCGCGAGATGGCGCCGGCCGTGCCCGTGAGGTCGGCGATCGCGCGCGTCCAGATCGGCAGCCCCGTCTCGGCGTCGAGCTTGTACAGGTTGCCTCCCCCGTCCGGAAAGTACACCGCGCTGCCGTCGACGACCGGCGTCGCGGGGACGTTGCCGGTCGTGGTGAAGGCCCACTTCATGGAGAGGGACGCGACGTTCGCAGGCCCGATGTCGTTCTCGGCGAGCGCATGGTGCGTGTTGGCGAGGTCCTTGCCGAACATGGTCCAGCGCCCGGCCCCCATGCCCGTGGCGGCGCGGCCCTGGACGACATGGAACACGGCGAGGCAGGCGGCGGCCACGATCGCGGGCCGCACCCAGAAGATGCGCTTCATGGTGATCCTCCTGGGGCACCGAGATCAGCGGCGTTCAGCAATCCAACACCTCAGCGCTGCCGCCTCTGGTATGCGAGGCCCCGAGCATGAATCGCGCAAGATCGAGCTGCGCGTCAATGGGATAGAGGAATCGTCGAAGCGCCTGTGACCCGACCCGGGTCGGGCTCGCGGTGGCGGCGCCGCCGACGGGCTCTTCCCCCACATCGGCCGCTTCCGTGACGACGTGGCGCTGTCGCTCTCCGCCAGCTTCGCGGGCGTCGCGCTGCGCGGCGCAACGGCTACCTCCTCGGCCAGCTCCTGTCCCCCACCCAGAGCCACCTACCTTCGGGGATGGAAGAGCGTCGTGGCCGACGGATGCCCACCCTGGACGAGCCCTGCCAGGATAAAGTCGTTCGGCGTATGGATAGGGTGAGGCGCGATGGGCTGTGACATCCACATGTTCGCCGAGTTCGGGGCAGGCCCCGGGCCGTTCACGGCGCTCTCGGACGGCGACTTTCTTCTTCCGCGCGACTACGGCCTCTTCGCCGCGCTCGCAGGGGTACGAGCACAGCCGGGGTTCGTACCGCTGAGGCCTCCGCGCGGTATCCCTCGCGACGTCAGCCAGCACGTGGCGGACAGGTATTTCGTCCCGGTGCTCGAGGACGAGCGGGCTCGTGCGTGGGGACTCGGAGACCATTTCACTCCGCCCCACGCCGCCCAGCTCGTCGCGTCGGGTGCCTCCCATTGGCTGCCGGACGGGACGACCACGCCGCTCACGCCGGCCACCCATGGGTACATCGCCCACCCTGACTGGCACTCGGCGAGCTGGCTCGCGGTCCACGAGATCCGGCTCGCGCTCGAGCATGCACAGTTCAGCCTGGACGCTGCGTCGGACGAATTCGTGCTTCTATTTCAGTACGTCAGCGCGGTCGCAGGGAAGAAGGGACCGTCGACGCGTGTGGTCTTCTGGTTCGACAACTGATGCCTGCGGGGCGGCGAGCTGAAGCGCCCCTCCGGTCACTCCCGCAGCTTCTGCCCGCGCCCGGTCTTCGCCTGCAGCTCGTCGATGCGCTTCGACGCCTCCGCCTTGGTCAGGCTCGCGTCGAAGTCCACGCCCGCCTCCTGGGAGAGCGTCTGGAGATACGAGGCCTGCGCGCCCGTCATCGGCTCGTCCCCCGTCTTCCACTGCTCGGGGTCCTTGCGCGTGTTCTCGACGCCGGCGGCTCCCGCCGCGCCGCCGGAGACGCCCCCGCCGGAGACGCCCGCTGCGTCCCGCAACGCGTCGATCTTCTCGGACGCCTCCGCCTTGGTCAGGTCGTCGGGGACCTCTTCGCCCTGCTGCTCCGCGAGCGTGTGCAGGTACGAGGCCTGCGCGCCCGTCATCGGCTCGTCGCCGGTCTTCCAGTCGCGCGGATCCTTCTGGACGTTCGACGGCCGCTGTTCCCCTGCTTGCCCCGCGGCCCTGGGATCGGCGGTCTGCTGGTCTCGTTTCGTGCTCATCTCCCGTTTCCTAATCCCGGGAGACCCCGTGGCAAGCCCGCGACGGCGCCGCGCGATCCGCCGTCACGTCCCGCAGAACGTGTGCTGCACGCGCTCTTCCACCTGCGGGGGCTCGCTCAGGTGCGCGAACTCCGGCTGATCCTCGTACGGTCGCTCGAGCACCCGCACAAGCGTCTCGAAGGGCTCGAAGTCGCCACGGAGGACGGCCGCCTGGATGAGCGCCTCGATCCGGTGATTGCGCGGGATGAACGCCGGGTTGACGAGCCGCATCGCGCTCGCGCGCGCGCTGTCGTCGACGCGCGCGACGTCCTCCCTGGCGATCCGCTGGCGCCACGCCTCGGCCCAGGAACGGAAGGCGCCGGGATCGGCGAACAGCGAGGCCACCTGCGCGTCGGCGGCCGGGTCGGCCGCGGCAGCGCAGAGCCGGCGAAAGAAGACCGTGTAGTCGACGCCGTTCGCAGCGAGGAGATCCAGCAGATCGGCGGCGAGCGCGAGGTCTTCTTCCTCCTCGCGCACGAGCCCCAGCTTGGCGCGCAGCACGCGCTCGTGCGCCGCGATGAACAGGCCGGTGAAGCCCTGCACGCGCTCGGTCGCGACGCGGACGGCCTCCTCCTTGTCGTCGGCCAGCAGCGGCAACAGCGCCTCGGCGAGCCGCGCCATGTTCCACTGGGCGATGCGCGGCTGGTTCCCGAAGGCGTAGCGGCCGCCCCGATCGATCGAGCTGAACTTCTTCTCGGGGTTGTACTCGTCGAGGAACGCGCACGGCCCGTAGTCGATCGTCTCGCCGGCGATCGACGTGTTGTCGGTGTTCATCACGCCGTGGATGAAGCCGACGCCGAGCCAGCGCGCGACAAGGTTCGCCTGCGCCTCGATGACGCGGTCGAGCAGCGCCAGCGCGTCGTTGCCGCTGCCCGCCGCGTCGGGGTAGTGCCGGGAGAGCGCGTACGAAGCGAGCGTGGCCAGCGCCTCCCGGTCGCCCCGCGCGGCGAAGAACTGGAACGTACCCACGCGGATGTGGCTCGCGGCCACGCGCGTGAGCACCGCGCCGGGGAGCACCTCCTCGCGATGGACCGGCTCGCCCGTGGTCACGGCGGCGAGCGTGCGCGTCGTCGGCACGCCGAGCGCCGCCATGGCCTCGCTCACGACATACTCGCGCAGCACGGGCCCGAGGGCGGCGCGCCCGTCGCCGCCGCGCGAGAACGGCGTCCGCCCTGCGCCCTTGAGCTGGAGGTCGCGCCGCTTGCCGTCCTTGCCGACGACCTCGCCGAGCAGGATGGCCCGGCCGTCCCCGAGCTGCCCCACGAAGCTGCCGAACTGGTGCCCCGCGTACGCGAGCGCGATCGGCTCCGCGCCCTCGGGCAGCGTGTTGCCCGCGAGCACCTGAGCCCCCTCGGCCGAGGCGAGCTCGTCCGCGTCGAGCCCGAGCACCTCCGCGAGCGCGCGGTTGACCTTCACGACGCGCGGCTCGCGGACCTTCGCGGGGGAGACGCGCGCGTGAAAGCGATCCGGGAGCCGGGCGTAGGTGTTGTCGAACGCGAACTTCATCGGCGAACCTCGTTGCGCGTGGGATCGTGCAGCGTCATCTGAGCCGTCGTTCTACATCAATCCGCGCGCCGGCGCCGCTCAGGGACGAGCCCGGCGGCTCCCCACCGTCGAGCCTGCCAACGCGCCCCGATCACTCGTACCACGTCGGCACGATCGCCCTCACCTCGGGCAGCGCGGCGATGCGGCACAGCCTGTCCCACGCCGCGTCCTCGAGCGCGCCGTGGGGCGCGACGCACTCGGCGTCTCCCGTGGGGAAGAAGTACAGCGTCTCCGCGGGCACATCGCAGCCGGCGCGCCCTCTCGACGAGCCCGCCTGGATCGCGGGCGCGACGTCCCGCACGCGGGCGAGGAGCGCCTCGTCGCCCGTCGGCAGGCAGAACTCCACCGATCCATCGTTCAAGCACCCGGTGTCCTTGGTGAACGCGAGCTCATGGCTCGGACACGACGCCGCGGGGGACAGCGGGCCCTCGACGTCGCTTTCCCGCGGCGTGGACGGCGGCGCGGCCGTACAGCGCGACAGGCACGCCCCCAGCAAGATGGAGATGGCGAATCGTCGCATGGAGCTCCCTCCGAGGCTCGAGCATGCCACGGCCGCGCGCGCGGCGCGCGCGATACCCGCGGCGTGTCTCCCTGCCTGCCATGAACGCACGGCGCGGTCGGCTCCTGAACCACCTCGAGCGCGCGCCGCCTCGGGCCCGCGCGCAGGACGGGCCCGGCGGGCGGCTCGGAGGGGCTCGCCGGCGCGTCCAGCCGTCACCCGGCGCCCGGCTCTGGTAGGGTGCGCGCAGAGGTACCCGTGCTCAAGCTGCCGAAAGATCTCGTCGCCGATCCGCGCCACGACGCGGTGTCCGCTCTCCTCTCGAAGCACGCAGGGCTGCTGTGGGAGAGCGGCCGAAACCAGGTGGCGACGCTCCCGATGACCGAGGCGCTGGCCGCGGAGCTCCGCGGCGCGCTCGCGGCCGAGCACGCCTGTCACGGCCTCGAGCTCATCGCCGAGCGGCTCGCCGGCGAGCAGAAGGGGCTGGACGCCGCGGCCAGGAGGGCCCCGGAGAGCCCGCAGAACGCCCGCGCGTCGCGCGTCCTCTTCCTCGCGAACGACGGCAGCACCCGCTTCTATCGCGACTGCGACGCGCTCCTCTCCCGCTACCCGCAGCGCCTGCTGGCCTGCCGGCTCGAGATCACGGGCGACGAGCTGGGCGAAAAGCTCACGGGAAAGGCGAAGCTGATCCGGAGCGTGCTTGTCTTCGACAAGAGGGTCGCCGCCAGAGCGCTCCTCGCCCTGCTCCCGCCGGACTGACCCCCGGACGCGAGCTGCAGGGCCGAGCGGCGATCGCGCGCCGTCGGCTCGAGCGGGTGTCCGGGTACCGGTGGAAGCTCTTCGCCCATTCGATGATCGAGCACCGAGCCGGTAAATGTCTTCTCCTGCCGACCGCGCTGAGGTAGATCCGCCTGCGCGAGGAGCAGCAGGCCCCAGGTGAGCTCGATCCTTTCATTGCCGGCGTGGGCGCGCCGGGCGCCGGCGACGCTCTACACGATCGCGCTCTTCTTCTTCGGTTGCGCGAACATCAGCCTGCCGAGGACGACCGATGTGCCGTTCGACAAGATCACCCATTTCGCGGCCTTCCTGGGGCTCGAATGGCTGATCGAGCTCGCGCTCGTCGGGACGGCGGTCGCGGCGCGGCGCCGGACAGCGGTCGCGATGAGCGCCGGCGTCGGCGGGCTGCTCGAGCTGGTGCAGGCCGCGCTGCCCCACCGCTCGGCGGAGTGGCTGGATCTGCTGGCCGACAGCCTGGGCGCGCTGGCAGGCGCCGGGCTGTTGATGCTGCTCGCGCGCTGGCGCTCGCCGCGCGTGGCCGGCGCCTCACGGCAGCTGCCGTAAGGGCGCTCCGGCGCCCCTGCATCGACGTGGCCGCGCGGAATGTCAGAGCAGCTTTTCCAGACAGACGCTCAGGGGGGAGTCGACGTACTCGCCGAACGGAGGGGTCCGGCGGAAGCCCGACTGCGAATACAGCGCCAGCGCCTCCGGCTGGCGCTCGCCGGTCTCGAGCACAAGGCGGGTGACGCCGAGGCGGCGCGCCTCCGCCTCCAGCGCGGCCAGCACGGCGCGGGCGACGCCGCGCCCTCGCGCCTCGGGCGCGACGTACATCCGCTTGATCTCGGCCGTCCGGGCGTCGAGCCGGCGGAGGGCGCCGCACCCGAGGGGCCGCCCATCCCCGTCGCGCGCCACGAGGAACGCCCCGCGGTCCTCCGCCACCTCGCCTTCCTCCAGCGCGAAGTGGTTGGCGCCCTCCTCCGGATAACGACTCGATAGCTCCGCGTTCAGCGCCTCGATCAGCGCCTGGGCGACGGGAGAGGCGATGCTCGCCCGCCGGATCTCGACGTCCGCGGGCGGCTCGCGGTCGTCCACGGCTCCTCCTTCGTGGCGCTGCGCCCGGGCGCGAGCGGCGATGCTGGACACGCGCCGCCTCAGCACGTCCACGCTGATGGGCTTGACCAGGTGCTCGTCGAACCCGGCCTCCTGCGTCGAGCGCCGATCGGCCTCCTGGCCGTAGCCGGTCATCGCGAACAGCGATAGCCCGGCGAGGCCTGGAGTGCCCCGCAGCGCGCGCGCGACCTCATGGCCTGACATGCCGGGCATGCCGATGTCGAGCAGCACGAGATCCGGCTTCAGCCGCGTCGCGAGATCGAGCGCCGAAGGACCGTCGAACACGGCATGCGCCTCGTGGCCCATGCGCTGCAGCAGCATGGCCATGCTCTCGGCCGAGTCCTGGTTGTCGTCGACGACGAGGACCCGCAGCCTGTCCGCGCCCTGCTCCGCGGGCGCCCGCCGCGCAGGCTGCGCGACGGGGCGCGCGGTCCGAGGGAGCTGCACGACGAACTCGCTGCCGCGACCGGGGCCCTCGCTGAGCGCGCGGACCGTCCCGCCATGCAGCTCGATCAGCCGGCGCACGATCGTCAAGCCGATGCCGAGGCCGCCCTCCGCGCGATCGAGGCTGCGATCCCCCTGCGTGAACAGATCGAACACCTGCGGCAGCAGCCGGGGCGAGATACCGACGCCGTTGTCGCGGACGCGGAGCGTCGCGCGCGCGTCGTCCGCCTCGAGCGCGACATGGATCGCGCCGCGCGCCGGCGTGAACTTCGCCGCGTTGTGCAGCAGGTTGGTCACCACCTGCGTGAGCCGCGCCAGGTCACCTTCGATGGCGAGCGGCCCTTCGGGCAACCGCACCTCCAGGACCTGCTCGCGGGCGTCGATCCAGATCCGGGACGCCTCGACCGCGCGCTTCACGATGTCGGTGAGGTCCACGCTCTTGCGCTCCAGGGCGATCTTGCCTCGCGTGATGCGGCTCACGTCGAGAAGATCGTCGACGAGCCGCGCGAGCAGGCCGACCTGCCGCTCCATCACGCCGGCCGCCCACGCGACCTCGGAGCTGGCCTTGCTCTCGCTCGTGAGGACGATTGTCGCGTTGGATATCGACGCCAGCGGGTTGCGCAGCTCGTGCGCCAGCATCGCCACGAACTCCTCTATCTGACGCGCGTTGGACTCGATCTGCTCGAAGCGCTTGCGCTCGGTCAGGTCGCGCGTGATCTTGGAGAAGCCGCGCAGCTCGCCCTGGGGGCCGCGAATGGCCGTGACGACGACGCTCGCCCAGAACATCGAGCCGTCCTTGCGCACGCGCCAGCCTTCGTCCTCGGAGCGGCCGTCGCGCCGCGCGGCGGCGAGCACCTTCTCTGGCCACCCGCGCACGATCGCGTCCGCCGGATAGAAGCGCGAGAAGTGCGTGCCGATCACCTCTTCCGCGGAGTACCCTTTGATCTTCTGCGCGCCGGCGTTCCACGTGCTCACGCGGCCCTCGGGGTCGAGCATGAAGATGGCGTAGTCCTTCACGCCCTCGACCAGCGTGCGGAAGCGCTCCTCGCTCTGCCGCAGCGACTCCTCCTGGCGCTTGCGCTCGGTGAGGTCGCGCGTGATCTTGGAGAAGCCGCGCAGCTCGCCCTGGGCGTCGCGGAGCGCCGTGATGGTGACGTTCGCCCAGAACATCGAGCCGTCCTTGCGCACGCGCCAGCCTTCGTCCTCGAAGCGTCCCAGGCGCCGCGCCTCGGCGAGCTCTATGTCTGGCCACTTGCGGTCGAGCGCCTCGGCCGGATAGAAGCGCGAGAAGTGCGTGCCGATCACCTCTTCCGCGGAATATCCCTTGATATGCTCCGCGCCGGCGTTCCACGTGCTCACGCGGCCCTCGGGGTCGAGCAGGAAGATGGCGTAATCCTTCACGCCGTCGATCAGCATGCGGAAATGTACGTCGGCTCCTAGCTCGACTGGATCCATGCGGCGGAGCTTACCGCAGAACGCGCGTGGATCCCGGCGCGGTCGTGGATCATCGTGGGCCGCATGGCACGGGCCTCGCGCTCGCTTCGCTTCAACACCGAACGAGAGCCCCGTCCAGCGCATGAGGCCGCCACGGGGGTGCGGCGGCGCGGTCGGCGAGGCGCGCGGCTCGCTCGGAGTCCGGGGAGGCGGCCCCGCGAAGAGAGGAGGGCGATGAGCACCGCGATCCCTGGTCCGATCTTCCAGCCTTCCCGGCCTCGACGCTGGATCCGACCGTCGCCCTGTCGCGCGCCGCGCCTCCGTCCGCGCGGATCCGGTGTCAAACCTGTCCTTCGGGGTATGCCCGCGGGGCCAGCGCTGTAGAGTCCGGCCCCGGAGATCACCGCCGTGCTCAACCCCTGGAGAGGATCATGCTGACGAAGCTCAACGAGAACGAGGCCGTCGCGTCCTGCGAGCGCTGCTGGGAGAAGGAGATCGTCCCCGCGCTGCACGAGTACATCCGCATCCCCAACAAGTCGCCCGCCTTCGACCCTGCCTGGCGCGAGAACGGCCACATGGACAGGGCAGCGGCGCTCATCGAGGCCTGGAGCAAGGAGCAGCCGATCCCCGGGCTCAAGGTGGAGGTGGTGCGCATCGGGAGCCGCACGCCGGTCCTCCTGATGGAGGTGCCGGGCAGGACCGATGACACGGTGCTGCTCTACGGGCACCTCGACAAGCAGCCCGAGATGGTGGGCTGGCGCCAGGGGCTCGGCCCGTGGGAGCCGGTGCGGGAGGGCGACCGGCTGTACGGCCGCGGCGGCGCCGACGACGGCTACTCGGCGTTCGCGTCGCTCGCCGCCCTGCGCCTGCTGCACGAGCAAGGGATCCCGCACGCGCGCTGCGTGGTGCTCATCGAGGGCTGCGAGGAGAGCGGCAGCCCGGACCTGCCGGCCTACATCGACGCGCTCGAGGGCCGCATCGGCAAGCCGAGCCTCGTCGTGTGCCTCGACTCGGGCTGCGGCAACTACGACCAGCTCTGGACCACGACGTCGCTGCGCGGGCTGCTCCAGGGCACGCTCGAGGTGAGCATCCTGCGCGAGGGCGTGCACTCGGGCGTGGGCAGCGGCGTGGTGCCGTCGAGCTTCCGGATCCTGCGGCAGCTCCTGTCGCGCATCGAGGACGAGCGCACGGGGCGCGTCCTCGTGGACGCGCTGCACGTGGACATCCCGAAGGAGCGCGTGGCGCAGGCGCGGGCGGCCGCCGAGGTGCTCGGGACGACGGTCGTGAGCGAGCTGCCGTGGGCGCAGGGCGCGGGCCCGGTGACGGGCGACGTGGCCGAGCTCCTGCTGAACCGGACGTGGCGGCCCGCGCTCTCGGTGACCGGCGCCGAGGGCCTCCCGCCCATCGCGAGCGCGGGCAACGTGCTGCGGCCGTTCACGAGGGCGAAGCTGTCGATGCGCATCCCGCCGCGCGTCGACCCGAAGGCCGCGGCGGCGGCCCTGAAGGAGGCGCTGGAGAAGGACCCGCCGTACGGCGCGGAGGTCCGCTTCCACGTGAGCGAGCCGTCGCCCGGGTGGGACGCGCCCCCGACGGCGCCGTGGCTGCAGGAGGCGGCGAACAAGGCCTCGCAGGCGTTCTTCGGCCGGCCGGCGATGGGGATCGGCGAGGGCGGGACGATCCCGTTCATGGCGATGCTGGGGCAGAAGTTCCCGGAGGCGCAGTTCCTCATCACCGGCGTGCTCGGGCCGCAGTCGAACGCGCACGGGCCGAACGAGTTCCTGCACCTCGGGATGGGGAAGAAGCTGACCTGCTGCGTGGCCAGCGTGATCGCGGACCACGCCGCGCGGGCGCGCTGAGCGAGGCCGCGCGCCGCGGCGCGCTCAGCGGGCGGGGGCTTCCCCGTCGAGGGGCGCCGCGGCCGGGCCTGGCCCGTCGAGGGCCGCCGCGGCCGGCGCTGCCGCGAACGCGAGGACGACCCGGGCCCCGCGCTCGCGGCCTTCCTCGATCCGGATGGAGCCGCCGAAGGTCTTCATCCGGTTCGNATCCGGATGGAGCCGCCGAAGGTCTTCATCCGGTTCGCGGAGAAATGCAGGCCGATGCCGCTCGCGCCCTCCTTCGTCGTGAACCCGTACTGGAACACCTGCACCCGCGCGGCCTCGGGGACGCCGGGCCCGTTGTCCTCCACGGCGCAGCACACCCCTGCCCCGTCCTGCCAGGTCGAGATCGCGATCCAGGGCTCGCGCGGGCCGCGCGGGTCGCCATCAACCGCGGCGCGCGCGTTGTCGAGCAGGTTGTAGAGGATCGTCAGGAGGTCGTGGCGGTTCGCCACGACGTCGTCGACCGGCCGCAGATCGAGCCGGACGGCGGCGCGCGCGTTCACGAGCGCCGGGCCGTGCGCGCGCAGCGATTCGTGGATGACCTCGTTCACGGAGAGCCGCTCGGTGCGGTATGCGTTCCTGTACGCATACCTCTCCTGCGCGCGGAGGGCGTCGCGGAGGACGTCGAGCTGCGCGCGCATGCGCCCGAGGTCGTCCGCCGTCTCCTGCTGCTCCTGCTCCACGGCGACGAGCGCCAGCTCGACGTACCGGCGCAGGCTCTCGCCGCGCGACGCGTCGGCCGGATCGACGGCGCCCGCGTCGCCCCCCACGAGCTCGACGAGCGCCCGCTTCAGGCGCGGGAGCCGCGACCGCGCCATCCGATCGCGCGCCAGGTCGACGGCGATCCCGGCGCTGTTCAGCGTGTTGCCCGCGCTGTGGAGGACGTCCATGGCGACCTGGGCCATCCCCGAGTGGCGCGCGATCTCGGCCTGCTCCGCGCCGAGCAGCCGGTACGACTCGTAGAGCCGCACCATCGATCGCACGCGCGCGAGGAGCTCCCTCGGGGAGAACGGCTTCACCAGGTACTCGTCGGCGCCCCCGTCGAGCCCCGACGCGACCGCCTCGTCGTCGGCGCGGGCGGTGACGAGGACGATCGGGATGTGGCGCAGCACGGGGTGGCCCTTCAGCCAGGCGGTGAGCTCGACGCCCGACATCAGCGGCATCATCACGTCCGACACGATGACGTGCGGCGGGGACCGCTCGATCAGCCGCTGCGCCTCGAGGCCGTTCGCCGCCTCCATCAGGCGGTAGCCCGGGGCGAGCAGCGAGCGCATGAACTGCCGCATGTCGGGGTTGTCGTCAACGAGGAGCAGCAGCGGCCTGTCCGGGCGCGCGGGCGGCGGCGCGGCGC
>NZ_JEMA01000277.1 GCF_001589285.1 Sorangium cellulosum
CGGCGCACGCCGGTGCGCCCGGTGCGGCGCATGGCGCGCACGGCGGTGCGCCCGGTGGGGCGCATGGCGCGCACGGCGGAGCCGCCGCTGCCGCGCACGCCGATCCGCACGCCGCTGCCGCGCACGCCGATCCGCATCACGCGCCCTCTCCGCGGCCGGACGCGCTCCGCGATTTCGGCAGCGTCCGCTACAAGCTCCGCACCGCCCGCGAGCACAAGGCCGTCGGCGTCATCCTGGTCGCGGCGGGCGATGAGCTCCCGCGCGTGCCCGACGACGCGTCGAGCATGGGCATCCCGGCCGTCATGATCACGCGCTCCGCCGCCCGGGCGCTCTTCCCGGCCGCCGGGCTCGCGCCGCCGGTGAAGCCCGACGCCGCGAAGCAGGCGGCGGCGAAGCCCGCGGCCGCGAAGCAGGCCGCAGCGAAGGCGCCTGCGCCGAAGCCGCTCGACGGCATCACCGTCGAGATCACGACCAAGGTCACCCCGCGGATGGCGCCGGCGTCGAACGTGATCGGGCTTCTCCCGGCGCGCGCCGGCTCCCCTCACGCCGGCGAGTACGTCGTCGTCGGCGCCCACTACGATCACCTCGGCCACGGCGGCAACTCGTACTCGCGCGCGCCCGGCGTGCACGCGGTGCACCCCGGCGCCGACGACAACGCGTCGGGGACCGCGATGCTGCTCGAGGTGGCGCGTCGGTTCGCCGCGCTCCCCACGCGGCCGGACCGGAGCCTGCTGTTCATCGCGTTCGGCGCCGAGGAGCTCGGCACCCTCGGCTCGCGCCACTTCGTCGATCACCCGCCGGCGCCGCTCGCGGGGATGAAGCAGGTCGTGGCCATGATCAACGCGGACATGGTCGGCCGGATGCGCGAGGACAAGCTCCTCGTCGACGGCCTGGGCACGTCGCCCGACTGGAGGCCGATCGTGGACGGCGCCGCCCAGGGGCTCGGTGTCACGCTCCAGTACGGCGTCGAGGGCTTCGGCGCGAGCGACCACACGTCGTTCACGGCGTCGCGCGTGCCGGTCGCCTTCCTGTTCACCGGCGTCCACGAGGACTACCACCGGCCGAGCGACACAGCGGACAAGATCAACGTGGCGGGCGTCTCGCGCTGCTCGGTGCTCGCCGCGCGGATGGCGCTCGCGCTCGCGCAGCGCGACGCGCGGCTGCCCTTCACCGACCCCCCGGCCGACCCGCACCGCAGCAAGCGCGGCGGCTTCCGGGTGTCGCTCGGCACGATGCCGGACTACGCATACCAGGGGCCCGGCGTGAAGCTCACGGGCGTGATCCCCGACGCGCCCGCCTCGCGCGCCGGGATGCAGGCGGGGGACGTGATCGTGCGCATCGGCACGCACGCGATCACCAACATCCACGATTTCATGTTCGCGTTCGGCGATCTCGAGCCGGGCCGCGAGGTCGTGATCGAGGTCGATCGCGGCGGTACCCGGGTGCCGCTCAAGGTCATCCCCGCCCCCGGCCGATGAGGTGGCGCCCTCGTCGCGCCGCGCTGTCGGCCGCGCCGGCGCGACGGCGCAGGGCCCTTCGCCGGCCCTGCGCGGCTGCCCTCGTGTTCCTGTGCGGCGGCCTCGCGGCCGCGGCCCTCGCCTGCGATCGCCGCGAGCACGCCGCGACCGACGCCGCGGCCCCCTCCGGGCCTGCGGACGCCAGCGCGGCGGCGGACGCGGAGCCTGCGCCACGTGACGACGCGGCCGCGGCGCTGTCGGACGCCGCGGCGTCGTCGGAGCTCGCGACGCCGGGTGACGTGACGCCGGAGCCGTCGCCCGGCTCGTCCGACGGCGGCTCGCCCGACGCCGCCTCGCTCGACGGCGGGCTGCCCGGCAGCTCCGAGGGGTGCCCTGACGACATGGTCCTCGTCGACGGCGACTACTGCCCCCTGGTCGATCAGGTCTGCCTGAAGCACCACAAGGAGTTCGTGAAGGACCAGGCGAGGCGCTCGACCCCCTACGGCGAGGTGGAGGGCACGACAAGCGTCAGCGAGCGCTGCCTCGAGTACAAGCAGCCCACGGTGTGCCTCTCGAAGAAGCGCACGCCGATGCGTTACTGCGTCGACCGGTACGAGTGGCCGAACAGGAAGGGCGAGCTCCCCGCGCTGCTCGTCTCGTGGCGCGAGGCCGTCAAGATGTGCGAGGGCGTCGGCAAGCGCCTCTGCACCGAGGACGAGTTCAACTTCGCCTGCGAGGGCGAGGAGATGCTCCCGTACACGTACGGCTACGAGCGCGACCCGACCCGGTGCAACATCGACCGGCCCTTCCGCCAGCGCGAGCTGTCGCTCTACCGCTACGAGCGGTGCATGAAGCACCCGAAGTGCAAGGCGGAGCTCGAGCGGCTCGACCAGCGCGTGCCTGCGGGGTCGATGCCGGCGTGCGTGTCGCCGTTTGGCGTCCACGATCTGAACGGCAACATCAACGAGTGGGTCGTCCGGCCGGGCCGCAAGTCTCCGGAGCGGAGCGGGCTGAAGGGCGGCTGGTGGGGCCCGATGCGCGGCCGTTGCCGCCCGACCGTCGGCTTCCACAAGGAAGAGGACTACGGGTACGAGCAGGGGTTCCGTTGCTGCAAGGACGCGGCGCCGCGGTGAGCGCGCTGCGGCGCCGCGTTTTTTGAGGCGCGCGCCCCCGCCGACCGGGGGTACGCTCGCGTCAGCGGGCCCGCGGCGCGGCGCTCGCCGGCGAAGGGCCCGCGGTTGCTCCTCCGGGGGCCAGGGCTCAGATCTCAGCGGCGGGTCGACACCGGCCCGCTCCTCACGCGGGGGAAAGCCCCGCACCTGCGGGAGACCTTGATGAAGCGATCCATGTGGTTCACCAGCGCGCGCTCCGCCGCGGCGGCCGTCCTTGCCCTCGGGGGCCTCGGGCTCCTGTCCTCCGCGTGCCGGGGCAGCGAGGCCGAGGATCCGTCGAACCAGCAGTACAACGCCTACAACCAGCAGCCCGGGTACCAGCAGCCTGGGCAATACCAGCAGCCGGGCTATCAGCAGCCCGGGTACCAGCAGCCTGGGCAGTACCAGCAGCCCGGGCAGTACCAGCAGCCCGGATACCAGCAGCCTGGGCAGTACCAGCAGCCGGGCCAGCCCGCCCCGACGACGACGGCGCAGCCGAGCCCGCTCGCGCTCCCGTGTACGAACGACATGGTCTGCGGCACGCACAAGTGCAACACGGCCGTGGGCAAGTGCGCCTTCCCCTGCGCTGCGAACACCGACTGCGCGGCGGGCTTCTCGTGCATGGGCGCCGGCACGGCGACGGCGATCTGCGTGCCCGGCGGGCAGTAGCGCGCGCCTGGTGCCGGCCGCGCGAACCGCGCAGCGGCGACCACGAGTCCTTCCGGCGCCACCCCTTCGCAGCCTCCGAGGGAGCGCCCTCCCCGGGGCCGTTGGCTGCCTCCCTGCGACCGGATCCGGTCGTGCGGGGTAGCTGAGCTTGCCTCCGGCACCGGATCCGGTCGGACTTCACATCCTGACGAGCTCGCCCGGCGGCCGCATCGAGCGGCTGCTCTCCCTGGCCTTTCAGGGCCTGATGGCGAGCAGCGCCGGCGTCTGGCCCGGGGCCGCGGCGGCCATCGCGTCGATCAGCGTGCGCGGCTCGCCGGGCCCCGCGGCGCCCAGCTTGCGCAGGGCTTCGATCCTGCTGAGCGTCCACAGGAACGTTGCGATCACCGGCGTGGGCAAGCGGCTCAGCCTCGCGACCGGCTCCGGCGTGATGGTGTTTCCGAGCTGGCGCACCAGGCGAAGCCCTTCCTCCATGGCGCGCGCCAGGTTCATCGCTTCGGTCCACGAGAGGCCGGCCTGGCGCGCGTGCGCCGTGACGCTGGCGACCATCACCGGCACGGCGAACGCCGCGTGCGTGCGGAGCCAGCTCTCCATGTCGGCGTGCACGACGGCGGGAATGCCAGCGTCCTTGAAGACCTTCGCCCAGGCCTCGTCCGTCACCGTGGTGACCATCCCTCGGGTGACGATCTTCGACGTCAGCTTGCCGTCATCGAGGGTCGCCAGGATCGCGGGGAAGCCAAAGGCGAAGCGCGCCGAGCCCACCACATCTCGGAGCCGGCGCAGCGGCTCGAAGGTGTTGAACATGAACATCACGCTCTTCGCCGCGCTCGCGGCCAGCGCGGGCAGCACCGCGTCCACCTGCGAGGCGAGCACCGTCACGAGCACCAGGTCCCACGCCGCTGTCGCGTCGAGGGCGGCGCTCACGCGCACCGCAGCGCGCTCCCCGGTGGCCTTCACGATGGCCTCGTCCCGCTGGAGCTGCTCGAGCCGCTTTCCACGGGCGACCACCGTCACCTCGTGCCCCGCTCGCGCGAGCTGAAACGCGAACGTGCTCCCGATGCCGCCAGGTCCGACGATGGCGAATTTCATCGGCTGCGCGTAGCATCTGCCGCGCAATCAAGCAATTCGCGAGCTCCCGAACTGCAGCCGTCCTTTCTCGTCAAGGCGTCGAATGGCCGTCGTCTCCGGGTACTCTGGCGACGAGGGCCTGCTGGGCATCGAGCGGCGCGAAGCCGTGTTCCGGCTCCCGCAGGACGCAGGCCTCCGGTTGCGTGATCCCGCAAACGCTTGCGGACTTCCGCAATGGCCCATGTTCCCGGGCGATGTCTCCTCGCCGCCGTCGAGGCGGCATCAGCGACCGCACGCCGCGTGTCCTGGTCGTCACGCAGCTTGGCTCCGCTCTTGCCATGGGCGCGCGCCGCGCGGCCGCCGCACGTGAGGAGCGGCTCAGGGACGACGAGGCGAGACGCTCGATCGTGGAGCGGACGGGGCGCGGATTACATCAACCTTGGAACAAGGCATGTCTCGCATGCAGCCGGAGCTCGCGGTGAGCTACGACAGCTCGGCCGGAGAGGGCGTGCTCGGCATGGGGTTCTCCGTGACGGGGCTGTCCGCGGTGACGCGGTGCCCGCGCACGATCGCGCAGGACGGCGAGATCCGGGCCGTTCATTACGATCAAGACGACGCGCTCTGCCTCGACGGGAAGCGCCTGGTCGAGGTGGGCAGGGCGGGGGATCTCGTGGAGTACCGCACGTTCCCCGATACCTTCACCAAGGTGATTGCCAGCCATGAGGGCTGGGATTGGGAAAAGGGCCCGATGTACCTCCGCGCGTACACGAAGTCAGGCCGGATCATCGAGTATGGGAACGAGCCGAGCGGCCGGGTCATGGGCAAGCAAGGCGTCGTCCGCGCGTGGTGGGTGACGCGCGTGAGCGACCGCTACGGAAACACGATGGACACGCGGTACAAGAGCGAGGAGCACCCGACGGAGAAGTACACCGTCGAGCACGCGCCGCTGCGGATCGATTACACCGGTCACCCGTCGGCCCCGGCGACGCGCGCCGTCGAGTTCGTGTACGGCGCGCCGCAGTGGGGAGGGCGCGTGCTCTACTCGCGCGGCATGGCGCTCCGGAGCTCGTGGCGCCTCGACGAGATCCGGATGCTCGGGCCGGGCGACGCGCTCGTCCGGGATTACCACTTCCTGTTCGACGACGCGCCCGCGACAGGGCGGCGGCTGCTCCAGCAGGTCGAGGAGTGCGCATCGGACGGCGTGTGCAAGCCGCCGACGCGCTTCGGGTGGCACCACGGCACGAAGGGGTTCACCTGGCTGGCGACGCCGCTCGATGTCCCCACGTCCGATCGCGGCAGCACGATGCTGATGGATGCGACGGGTGACGGGCTCGACGACATCGTGATGTCCGACAACGAGCTCGAGATGTACGAGGACTACGAGGACGTCGGGGTGCCGTGGACCACCTGGTACCTCGCTCCGAACCTGTTGTCGGAGGGGGTCTCGACCGCCTTCAACGTGGACAGGCTGGTGGCCGAGGTCGCTCATCAGGATCCGGCCACGCCCTTCCAGCCCGAAGTCGGCACGCCGATCGACTACAATCAAGATGGACTCACCGACATCTTCATGCACGACCTCCAGGGTCGATGGCAGAACTGGCACGTCCTCCTCGCGGAGCGCGAGGGCAACTTCACGCGCCTCGACACCGAGGTCACGCGCATGTACCCGCTGCTCTCGGCGTGGACGCCGGGCAGCATCAAGACCCCGACGCACTCGGCGCACCTGGCCGACGTCGACGGCGATGGCGTCTCCGACCTCATCCAGTGCGGCGACGACGGCATCGGCATGGCCTGGTGGGTCCACCTCTGGCGCCCCAGCGGGCCGGAGGGGTCCGGATTCGAGCCCACGCCGACCCCGATCCCCGCGCTGTACGCGTACCCGTGCAACGCGGACCTGCACACGGTGGACGCGGACAGCGACGGCAAGGTCGATCTGCTCGTGCATACGGCGGCGTGGACCGATGACGTGACGGTGACCTTCGGCACCACGTACGACGCGGTGACGTACCAGAGCCCGGGCGCGTGGTCGATCACCCCGACCGGCCTCCCGGTCCGGCTCCCCGGCGGCCGCATGATCTTCCTCGACGTGAACGGCGACGGCCTGCCCGACGCGGTCCAGACCGGCCTTCCGGACCGGCAGCTCCGCACCTACATGAACACCGGCGACGGGTTCGCCGCCGCCGTGAACAGCCTGCCCGAGCTCTGGCTCGAGGCCGACCGGTTCGTGAACCTCGCCGTGCCGATCGACTGGAACGACGACGGCCGACAGGACCTGCTCATGCCGATGCGGGAGCCGGGCGGCGTGCCCGCGTGGATGATCCTCGAATCGACGGGGAGGGTCGGAGACGGCACCTTCACGCTGGTGGACTCGCACCTGCCGGTGGAGGCCCTCATGCTCGAGTCCGAGGTCACGCTCGCGCACGCGCGAGCTCCGCGGGTGACGGACCTGAACGGCGACGGCGTCCAGGATGTGCTGATGTCGGTGGGACGTTTCTTCCGCATCTTCCCGAACCTGCTCAAGGACGAGGATCTCCTGGCGAGCGTGAGCGACGGCATGAACTCGCTCGATCCGGACGAGCCCGGCTTCCTGCCAAACGTGCAGATCGCCTACAGCCACCTGTCGTCGCCGCACCCGTGGCCGACGCTGCCGGACGAGCAGAAGACCTATTTGCCAATGGAGAACGCCGTCGAGGAGGAGTGCGCCTACCCGCTCCGCTGCGCCCTCGGCCCGCGGGCGGTGGTCAGCGGTTACACGCTCAACAACGGCGCGAACGTCGAGCGGCGCTTCGAGGTCGCCTACAGGAACGGCCGTTACCACCGGCTCGGCCGGGGCTTCCTCGGCTTTGGCAAGCGGATCGTGCGCGATCTCGACACCGGCTCCGGGATCGTGGAGTTTTACGACAACGTGACGTTCGACAAGGAGCTCAACGTCTTTCCCTACGAGCGCCAGGTCGTGCGGGAGGTGCGCTACAGCCCTCCCGGGAACCATGATCAAGCGCCCTCCGAGATCGTCGAGCTCTCGCACACGAACTCGCTGATCGTGACCGTCAAGACGAACGGCGGCAGCACGTACTTCACGTTGCCGTTCTTCCGCAGGGACGTGAGGGGACAGGGTGTGTACTCGCCGGCCGGAGAGCAGAGCCTGGAGGCGTACGCGATCGACCGGGCAGGATACCCGCCGATCCGCATGAGCGACGCGACCATCGCCTATAGCGATTACGACGAGCTCGGCAACATCCTCGCCGAGTCGTCGTCCACAGAGGGCGCCGACTTCACGCTCCTGGTCAAGCGGAAGTACACGAACGACACCGCTTCCTGGCTGATCGGGAAGCTGGACTCCGTGACCGAGTGCAGCAGCGCCTCTGGCATTGACCAGTGCCGCACGATGTCGCGCCTGTACAACACGCGCGGACAGGTCTTCCAGGAATCCGTCGGCACCGAGGGTGACCCGCAGACGGATCTCCACCTCACGTACTCGCGCGACGTGTACGGCAACCTCAGGGTCACCCGCTCCGTCGACGCGTTCGGCGCGCGCCGCAACTCCTGCATCTCGTACGACGAAGAGCGCATCTTCCCGTACGCGCGCTCGAACGCGGAGGGGCACATCACGCGGATGAAGTTTGACCGCGGCCTCGGCGTCAGGACGGCGCTGGTCGATCCGAACCACCTCGTCACGCGCTGGGCGATCGACGGCTTCGGGCGCGTCACGAAGGAGATCCGGCCGGGCGAGGCGGACGAGGTGATCACCACGTTCACGCGGATGAAGGACGGCGGCGCGTCCGGCACCGAGTGGAACGTGAAGGTGCGGACGCAGGAGACCGGCGGTCGCGATGACACCGTCGAGCTCGACAGCCTCGGGCGTCCGGTCCGTTGGTGGACGCATCGCCCCGACGTGGGCGTCGGCGCCGACGAGCGCGTCATGCAGGAGATCGTCTTCGATGCGCTGGGCGAGCACGTGGCGCGGCGATCGCTGCCCTCCGGCGAGGACACGCCGCGCGATGCACTGCACTACGACGAAACTGCCTACGACGGCATGGGCCGCGTCAAGGAGCACCGGACGGCGTGGGGCACCACGACGACGTACACGTACCGGAGCACGACGGTCGAGGTGAACAGTCCAGGCGGCGTGACGACCACGATCAAGAACGACGCGCTCGGCCGGCCGGTGTCGATCACCGACGCGATGCTGGGGGAGACGCGTTATGGCTACGGACCGTTCGGCGGGCTGTGGACCGTGACCGATCCGGGCGGCGCGGTGACGACGACGGAGCGCGATGCCTACGGCCGCGTGCGAAAGTTCACGGATCCCGACCGCGGCGAGACGATCACGCAGTACAGCGGGTTCGGGCTACCGACGTATGCGAAGGACGCGCTGGGGCGGGAGCGCTGGTTCGAGTACGATCGTCTCGGCCGCATGACGGCGCGCGTCGACAAGGAGGAGGGCACCGAGAGCACCTACCGCACCACGTGGACGTGGGATCTCGGGGCGACGGGCAAGGGCAAGATCGCCGAGGTCGAGAGCCCCGAGCATCACAAGACCACCTACACCTATGACCCGCTCGGGCGGCTGGAGACCAAGCGGCTGGCGCTCGAGGGCGAGACGTTCACGACGACCTTCGGCTATACCCCCTCGAACCAGCTCAACCTCCTCTCGTACCCCGCGGGCGACGGCGGGCAGCCGTTCTCGGTGCGCTACGAGCTCGATCCGCACGGTCACGTCCTCGAGGTGCGGAACGGCGCGACCGGCGATCCGTACTGGGAGCTGAAGGAGACGGATCGGGCCGGGAGGATCCGGACCGAGGAGTTCGGCTATGGTGTCGTGACCGAACGCTCGTACCACGCGACGAAGAACCGCCTGGAGAGCCTGCGCACGACGAAGCACGCCGTGGAGCTCCAGAACCTGGCGTACACGTATGACAACAGGCTCAATCTCAGGACCAGGAAGGACCTACGCCAGACGAAGACGGAGTACTTCTTCTACGACAAGCTCGATCGCCTGAGGTGTTCCCAGTTCGCCAATCTGCCCAGTTGCCGGCTTGTGAACACGTACGCGCCGAATGGCAACATCGACTCCAAGCTGGGCATAGGCACGTACGAGTACGACCCCGACCAGCCGCACGCGGTGGTCCAGGCGGGGAACAGGTTCTACGGTTATGACGCCGTCGGCAACCAGATCTCGAGGCCCGGCGCGACGGTCTCGTACACGCCGTTCGACAAGCCGGAGACGTTCACGCTCGACGGCGGCGCGACGATCGAGCTCGACTACGATGGCGATCAGAACCGCATCCGGAAGACGACGGCGGACGAGGTGACCCTCTACGTGGGCGACCTGTACGAGCGGGTCACCCGGCTCGCTCCGGACGCCGGCGAGCCGAGCGTCGAACACAGGTACTCCGTGCTGGTGAACGGGCGGGCGGTGGCGCTCGTGACGCGCGCCGCGGGGGTGCCGGGCACGACGCTGTACCTGCATCGCGACAACCTGGGGTCGATCGACCTGATCACGGACGGCTCGGGCGGCGTGCACGAGCGGCGCAGCTACCAGGCGTGGGGCAACCGCCGCCAGCCGACCTGGGACAGCGCGGCTCCGGGCTCGTTCGGCAGCTCCCCTGTCCGGCAGGGGTTCACGGGGCACGAAGGCGACGACGAACTCGGGCTCGTGAACATGAAGGGCAGGATGTACGATCCCGTGATCGGGCGGTTCTTGACGCCGGATCCGCTTGTGGCAAATCCGCTGTCTGGGCAGAGCCTCAATCCGTACAGCTACGTCCTCAACAATCCGCTGGCGTACGTGGATCCGAACGGTTTTCAGGCGGCGCCGGCGGAGGATCGGGATGGGTCACAGCAGCCGGCCGTCGAGCACATCCCGTGGGAGAAGACTGGCTGGGCGCCGGAGGAGATTGCGGTCGGCAAGCCCCCGGAGCAGAAGGCACAGTCCGATACCGATCCCAACACCACGGGCGCCGAGGTCGGCGTTATCGCGCCGCCAATCGACGTGAACATCTACGGAACGAGCTCCGGGTACGTGCCCGAGCCAGCTCCTTCCACGCCGGAGCGAAGCACCCTGGGCAGCGTGGTGGGCGACAGCCTGCTCGGGGCCGGCGAGGGATTGGGGGAGCTCAGCGTCGGGATCGGGCGGTCGCTGGTGCTCAACGCGCTGACGTTCGGCGGCTACGGCGCCTACGAGTTCGGGACCGTGATGTGGGACGGGTACAAGGAGGACGGCGTGGTCGGGGCGCTGAACGCCGTGAACCCCCTGTACCATGCGCTGACGGCCGGAACGGACACGGTCCTCGCCGCCATGCAAGGCGACTACCGCGCCGCGGGCGCGGCGGGGACCAAGGCGGTCGTGCTCACCCTGGGCGCGGCCTTCGGGCTCGGCGAGGGGCTCACGGCGGTGAGCGGAAGAGCTTTGGCGACGAGGGCCGCAGCGGGAGAAGGTTGGCTCGTCAGCAGGAATGTCTTCAGAAACAGACACGGGCGGTTGACGAACGGCCGCTACATTCTTGACGATAGCGCCATGACCCCGCATCGGACAGGCAGCCTTGCCGAAGGTAAGAGCCAGTTTTTCTACCACGTGAACGAGAAACAGCTTGTCCTCGATGCTGCGGCTCACGCCAACGATGCAAACCTGTGGAGCAGGAACAAGGCCGTCGTTGTGTTCGATGACTTCATCGGCGTGCATGCCAGGACAGGTCAGAGGACCAACGTCCTGAACCTTTACCGCACCGAAACGGGTCTCATCCACGGTGCGCCGGGGAGCCCTCAATGAAGCAGGATCTCAGCAATGTCTTTCGGCATGGGCTCGCGGCATCGGCGGCCTGGACTCACGATAATGTTCACGATGCCCTTCAGGCGTTGGCAGTGCACTCTCCAGGTTCCAGCGTGGACTGGGAGCCTGGCGACGAGGAGTGGGGCCGGGTTCTCGACGCTGACACGGAAATCGTGGGGCTTGTCTGTGCACGCATCCCGATAGGTGCAGTGCGGGACGACGTTCCGCGTTCGGAGCTGCCGAGCGGCGTCACGTGGATTCGATTCAAGTCGACGAGGGAGCGACACTATCAGGTTGCGCCAGAAATTCTCGAGAAGGTGTTTGGGCGCGAGGTCTCGCGGAGCATCGACTACGGGGCCCTATCGCTGGACGAACTGTGGTGGGCAACGGTGATCTGACATCCACCGCACCAAGTCGCACTTCATCCACGGTCCGCCGGGGAGTCCTCTAGGAAACAGGATCTCAGCTGTCGATGAACGATCTGTGGTGGGTAACCGTGTCTTGAGCGGCGCCCGCCATCCCGGTCGTGGGTCTGCCTCGCCGTAGCGGTCCCTCGACATGTCCCCAGGCCATCCCGGCCGAGCTTCTCCCCCTGCGTGCGGCGGCGCGACGCGCGAGCTCCGCGCCGCCGCCGCGCTCTGGCCAGGGCGGCGACGCCCCCGCGAAGCGTTCTGACTGCCCCTCCGCCCTCGCGCGGCGACCCGCCCGCGCTCCCCGAACGCCGCCCGCGCGAGACGGCGGGATGGCGCCGGCTGTCGGTGTCGTTCGACCGGAGCGGCAGCAGGGCAGCGCGACGACGCCGAGCGGTGGCAAGCAAGGGCGACGGCGGCGGTATCCCCGGCGGACGGCGCTCTCCGGCCCTGCCGGGGGACGGGCGGCTCGCGGAGACTTCTCCTCAGGCGGTCACGCCGGGCTGGATGCCGTTCAGCGCCATCATCTTCTGCCGCTCGGCTTCCTTGTTGAGCCCGCTGTAGCGCTCGTCGAGCTTCTCGATATCGAGCTTCAGGATGCGGCCGTACAGCTCCAGCGCGATGCCGAAGATCGACGGGTGGCAGGCCGACTTCACCCGCTCATCGTAGTAGGGATACGCCGCCACGTGGAAGCTGCGCAGGTTGTAGAACGGGATGCCCGGGAACTTGTGGTGCTCGTTGTGGTACGTGACGTTGTTCCACAGGAAGTTGGTGACGTGCGCCTTCGTCCCGTAGGTGCGAGAGCTGTAGGCGTCCTCCCCCGGGAGCATCTCGTAGTGCTCGATCATCGAGGTCATGCTGGCGAGGACGGCGCCGAAGATGAACGGCAGGACATAGAAGAAGAAGAACACCTGAAGCGGCATGATCCAGAAGAAGACCGCCATGAGCCCGTAGAAGCCGAGGAGCTCCACGTTCATCTTGACGCGCTGGATCGGCGAGAGGCGCTTCACGTACCGCGCCATGCAGCCGAGGAAGTACAGGGGATAGGCGAACGTGTAGACGGCGAGCAAGAGGAGCTTCGCCAGCACGGGGTTCCGCGTGTAGTCCGTGACGACGAAGTTGTCGACGTCAGGATACGTGTTCGCGATCTTGTGATGATGAAGGTGGTAGTTCGTGTACAGCGTCACGCTCATGCCCGTCGGCGCCCAGCAGACGAGGGCGATGAGGTACGAGACGAGCTTCGAGCGCGAGCAGCTCCCGTGCACGGCGTCGTGCGCGACGGCGCCGAGCCCACGGACGAGGTTGGCGATCAGGTACGAGCAGGCGATCCCGATCGGGATGGCGAGCGGGTGGTGCTGCGTCGCGTACAGCACCCACGTCGCCGCGGCCCAGATGCCGAAATGAAGCGGGATCTTGAGCAGGTGAATGGGATTGCGCTTGTAGGCAGCCTGCAGCAGCTCCCGCGGTACAGTATCCATGCCGGCCATGCTGAACTCCGTGATTCTCGCCCGTGTGCGGCACGGAACTTCGCAAAAAAAAGGCGAGAAAACAAGAGCAGGCCCGCGCTTCACACCCCGGCGCGAACGCCTTTACGCACGGGTGCGCAGGGCCCGGAGATCCAGGTCTGGCCCCGCTTGAGGGGCGGGTCCGCGGCCGCTAAGACGCGGCGATGGGGACTCGCATCGAAAAGGACAGCTTCGGGCCGATCGAGGTCCCGGGCGATCGCTACTGGGGGGCGCAGACGCAGCGCTCCCTTGAAAATTTCCGGATCGGCGGCGAGCGCTTCCCGCGGGAGATGATCGCCGCGCTCGCCACCGTGAAGAAGGCGGCCGCGCTGGTCAACCGCGACCTCGGGCTCGTGCCGGCGGAGAAATGCGCGCTCATCGTCGCGGCGGCCGACGAGGTGATCGAGGGCAAGCTCGACGACCACTTCCCGCTGGTCGTCTGGCAGACCGGGAGCGGCACCCAGACCAACATGAACGTGAACGAGGTCATCGGGAACCGCGCGATCGAGATGAGCGGCGGCGTGATGGGCTCGAAGTCGCCGGTCCACCCGAACGACGACGTGAACCGGTCGCAGAGCTCGAACGACGTCTTCCCGACCGCGATGCACGTCGTCGCCGCGCTCCAGATCGAGCGCCGCCTGCTCCCGGAGGTCCGGCGGCTCCGCGACACGCTGGCGCAGAAGAGCGCGGCGTTCGCGGACATCGTCAAGATCGGCCGCACGCACCTGCAGGACGCGACGCCGCTCACGCTCGGGCAGGAGTTCTCCGGCTACGTGGCGCAGCTCGACGCCGGCATCGCCGCGATCGAGCGGGCGCTCCCGCCGCTCCGCGAGCTCGCGCTCGGGGGCACGGCGGTCGGCACGGGGCTCAACGCCCACCCGGATTTTCCGGCGAAGGTCGCGGCGAAGATCGCCGAGCTCACGGGGGCGCCCTTCGTCACCGCGCCGAACAAGTTCCAGGCGCTCGCGTCGCACGACGCGCTCGTCGCGGCGCACGGCGCGCTGAAGACGCTCGCCTGCAGCCTGTTCAAGATCGCGAACGACGTCCGCTGGCTCGCGAGCGGGCCGCGCTGCGGGATCGGCGAGATCACGATCCCCGAGAACGAGCCGGGCAGCTCGATCATGCCGGGCAAGGTGAACCCCACGCAGGCCGAGGCGCTGACGATGCTGTGCGCGCAGGTGCTCGGCAACGACGTCGCTGTCGGCGTCGGCGGGGCGAGCGGCAACTTCCAGCTCAACGTGTACAAGCCGCTCGTCATTCACAACGTGCTCCAGTCGATCCGGCTGCTCGCCGACGGCTGCGCGTCGTTCGACGAGCACTGCGCGCGGGGCATCGAGCCGAACCGCGAGCGGATCGCCCGGAACCTCCGCGAGAGCCTGATGCTGGTGACCGCGCTGAACCCGCACGTGGGCTACGACAACGCGGCGAAGCTCGCGAAGAAGGCGCACGCCGAGGGCACCACGCTCCGCGAGGCGGCGCTCGCGCTCGGGCTCCTCGACGGTGAGGCGTTCGACGCGATCGTGCGGCCGGAGAGGATGATCGGGCCCTCGGCGGAGGGCGGGGCGGGCGCGGCCGGGGCGAAGAAGGGGTAGCGCCGGGCTGCCCGGCCCGAGAGCCGCCGGGGGACCCTCATGGATGGAGGAGATGCGGCCCCAGATCTCGGCGCACCCTCCCCGCACGCCGATCCTGTACGCTGCGTGCAGGGAGGCATGATGAAGCTTATCTCGAGCTGTGCAATCGTGACCGGGGGCGGACAGGGAATCGGTCTCGGGATCGCGGCGCGCTTGCTCCGCGACGGCGCGAACGTGCTGCTCTTCGGCCGGACGGCGGCGAAGGTCGAGGCGGCGGCGGAGACCTTGAATCGAGCCGCCGAGGGGCGGGCGCGGGCGCTCGCGTTCGCGGGGGACGTGTCCCGCGCCGAGGACGTGGCGCGCGGCGTGGAGGCGGCGAAGGCCGCTTTCGGGCTGCCCGGCATCCTCGTCAACAACGCCGGCACCGCGACGCTCTCGGCCGTCGTGGATATGCCGGAGGAGGACTTCGAGCATGTCGTCGCCGTCGACCTGAAGGGCCCTTTTCTCTTCATGAAGGCGGTCGCGCGCGAGCTCATCGCCGCGGGCAAGCCGGGCGCCTTCGTCAACATCTCGTCGCTGAACCAGCAGGCGGCGACCGACGGGCTGGCGCACTACTGCGCCGCCAAGGCGGGCCTCGCTCAGCTCTCCAAGGTCACCGCCTCCGAGCTCGGGCGCCACGGCATCCGGGTCAACGTTGTCGCGCCGGGGCTCATCCGCACGCCGCTCGCCGATGCCGTCGGGCTCACGAAGGGGCCGTCTGCCGAGGAGTTCACCCAGCGCACGCCGCTCGGGCGCATCGGCGAGACCGACGACGTCGCGCCCGTGGTCTCCTTCCTCTGCAGCGAGGACGCCCGCTGGATCACCGGGGAGTCGATCTTCGTCGACGGCGGGAACCACATCCGCGGGCTGCACAGCTACCTCGACGTGCTGAGCCGCGGCGCGAGCAGCGCCCCGTAGCTCGGCGCGGGCCCAGGAGGGAAGTGGATCGCGCGAGGCTCGCCGTGGCAACCTGAATCCTGTGCCCAGGGGCCCCGGGCGCGGCTTCCCCATGCACCAGCGCTCTGCCACCCTGCTCATCCTCCCGCTCGTGGCCGTCGCGTGCGGCTCCACGTGCCAACCGGCACCTGCGCCGGTCATCACGCGACCGCCGGAGCCGACCGGCACGATCGTGGCAGGGCCTGTCGGCGCCCCCGCGCCGGACACGCCCGCGGCGACGGCGGCTGCGCGGGCCGACGCCGGGCACGTCGTGGCCGCCGCGACGCCGGAGCCGGCGGCCGTGCTGCTCTCCACCGAGGGCGACGTCGACGGCGTGCCCGGCGACGAGCAGATCACGCTGCGCGCCGGGGGAGCGCTGTCGGCCGGCGCCGCGTCGATCCATGTCGAGATCGAGCCGAGCCCCGAGGTGTACTGGCGGCAGCAGGCCCGGCTCGAAATCGTCGATCTGGGCGGCAAGAGGCGGGGCGTCCTGTTCGCGGCGCCCACGGCCGACATCGAGGATCCGCCGGATCGCTACCGCGTCTACGTGCTGGACAGGGGCTCGCTCGTGCCCGTGCTCGACAAGGTGATCGGCGCGTATGGCATCACGCGGCTGCAGTTCCCCGGCGACGGGACGGCCAGCTACATCGAGGACGGGTGGACTGCGTGCGACCGCGTCGCGGGGGCGAAGAAGGTCGTGAGGGAGCAGGTCACGTTTCGGCTCGACGCCGCCGGGAAGAGGATGATCGAGAGCGGGCGCGAGCCGACGCGCCATGTGCAGGTGTGCGACGAGCTGGCGGCGTGCCCCTACGTCGACGTGCTCGACGCCGGCAGATCACGGAGGATGGGCGAGATCCTCCGTGACGTGCGCGGCGCGCGCGCGGCGACGGCGCAGTCGCTCGATCTCGGCGGCCACGGCGCCGGGCCGATCACGATCCGGATCTCCGAGGAGAAGGCCGAGGTGACGTTCCTCGACGAGGTGTTCGTCGAGGCTGGCGGCGCGCGGGTCCACCCCCGCGGCTGCGACGTCGCGCCGAGCCCTGCGTACTGCGCCGCGGACGGGCGTCCTCACGTCCTGCGCCAGGGCGATACGCTCGATCTGGTGTTCGACGCGGGAGGACACGTCGTGTTGTTCGCCCGCGGCTACTACGTCCCGACGCCCACGGCGGCGACACGCGCTGTGCGCTGAGCGACCGGATAGGACCAAGGGGAGCGCGGGCTCCGCCGGTGCGCCCCCGGCAGCCGGAGGGGCCTCCACGGCGTGCCGGCCGGCTCACCTCAAGCGCACGTAGAACTCCGTGGCGTCCAGGTGGTTCATCGAGCCGGCCGGACCGGTGATCACCGCGTGGTGACCGGCGACCAGCAGTCCGCCCGCGGAGAGATCGCGCATGCCGTGCTCGACCTGCTCCGACGTGGCGCCCCCGGACGCGGCCAGGTCGATGCTGTCGAGCGTACCGCTCAGGTTCGTGTTCAGGCTCTGCTCCGAGAAGGAGGGACACGGATACGTCACGCAGACGATCCCGGTGTTCTCGACGCGAGAGAAGTGGCCTTCCGGCGTGTTGCCCGTCGCGCCGATCCATATCTCGCTGGCGACGAGCACGTCGGCTGGATACGCCGGCAGCTCGTCGAGCTCGACCTGCACCAGCTCGCCGCGGACCAGCGCGTCCCCCGCGCCGAACGCCGCGCTGGCCTTGGCCTCCAGCGACGGATCGAGCCCGAGCTTCGACAGATCGAGCTCGAACATATGGCATTCCTCTTGCCACGTCCCGTCGGCGCAACGGGTCACGCTGGTGTTGACGCGCGCGACGAAATGGCCGCCGCAGAGCGGCGCAATGCACCTTCGGGTGTCCTGGCGGGTCGCGATGAAATAGTCGGCCACGGGGCCCCTGGCCTTCGTCGTCGCGCCGAGCTCGCCCTCGGCCAGCGCCTCGCCTTCGGCGAGCGGGTCCTCGACGGGGACGTCACAGGCGATCGCCGGCAGGGCCAGCGCGCCGAGAGCGGCGAGCAGCGAGATGCGTGAATGGGTCGACTTGAACATCGGCGTTCTCCAGGCTCGGACACGGCGTCGTGTCGTTGTGCATCACCTGCATCTTCCCGGAGAGACCGCCGATGGAGACCCAACCTCAAGCTGGACTGGCGATGTCCGCGAGACGATGTTGCCCAGTCAAAGCAACGAAAGCTGGGAGACCAGGGTGCAAGATGACGCGGGGATGTCAAGGGCAAATCGACGCGCTCCCCCGGGGGGCCGGGCGCGGCCGTCACCCCCTGCGCTGCGGGCGGTCTGGCGTCGACGCCGCCGGCAACCTCTCGGTCGGGGGCCAAGATGCCGGGTCAAGGTCGACGCTAATACCACTCTGTCGAAATATTCTGTAATGCTTCGTGAAGGATGGTGACGATCTCTTCTTTTTCGATGTCGACGTGAAATACCTTGCCCACCTCGCTCCTGGGCTCATGTCTTTCGTCCCAATAGGAAAAAATAATGTAACTGCTCTTTCGAGAGTAGACGTAGTAGCAGCGCGCAGACATGGTGGTCAGGTCCAGCGCCAAGATCCTGTGCTGGGCTGCGTCGGTCATTTCAAAGTGGTTGAACAGCGCTGCGTCGCTTGGGTCGTTGTCAGTGTCTCTGTACGTGTAGCTTTCTAGCTTCTCGATGTCTTTCTTCAGATTGTTGTAGAAGGTTGGCAAGTACACCACGTCATCGACGCTCGTGATGTCTTTCCCGCCCAGCCAGACCTTCATGTGCTGGTTCTGCTTTGAGCCCTCCCAGTGATCGCCAATGTCGATGGCCAATTTGGTCCTTTCGCCGATCAGGCCCATTGTCATTGTCTCTACTGTACTGCGCCTTCGCGTTGAAATCTCTCCCGGACCCCTGGCCGGACCCCTGGCCCGTCGAACCGGGCGCCGAGCTCACGACAGATCGCCGCGCTCGCTCCCGATCGCCGGAGGCTCCGGCAGCACCACCGGCGCGAACGTGACGCGGAGCGGGCCCAGCACGAACGTCGGGCCCGCCCGCCTCCAGCGCGGCGGCGCGGCGAGCACCGCCGTCGGGATCGGGCGGCGAACGACGTCGATCGCCGCGGGGATCGGCGACGACGAGTGTACGAGGATCGCAAGATGCCGGGGGGCAACACGCCCGGCGCGAGGCGGCGCGTTGACTCCCCGTCGAACTCTGGATACACGGGCTGCGCCTGCCAGCGGCGCCGCTGCTGCTCTCGTAGCGACTCCCACCCTCGCCGCCGGCCGCCACGGATGCCGATGACACCTTGCTCCTTGAGTCGTCGCGGCGCGGATGCTCGGTGTGCCAGGGCGCTCTGCCGCGCGGGAGGCGCGGCAGGGAGCGGCGCGGCCGCCGCTGCGCTCCTGGCGGCGGCGCTCTTGTGTGCGCCGGCCAGCGCGCAGCCCGTCCAGCCGCTGCCGGTCAAGCCTCCTGCCGCCGACCCGCTCCCGCTGCTCCCGCCCGCCGCGCCGACGGTCCCGGAGGACCCGGCGACGAACCCTGCTGCCGTCGCTCCGGG
>NZ_JEMA01000278.1 GCF_001589285.1 Sorangium cellulosum
CTGACGCGCACGCCGGCGAGCGCGATGCCGGCCAGCGCGGCGCACGCGATCGCCGCCGCGAGAAGGCGCTGCCGCTTGGCCCCCGCCGCCGGGATGGACACGCCGGGCGCCGAGGGCGGCGGCCGGAGGTCGTCCCGCGTCCGCTGCGCCGGGCCGAGCGCCGCCTTCACCGCCGGGGCCAGGAGCGGATCGAGCGAGCCCTCGTCGCCCGAGACCGGGGCCACGGCATGGAATCCGCCGCTCAGGGGGGCGCTCGACGGCTCCGAGAGCGCCGCGTCGGCGCCCTCGAGCGGGTCGATCCCGCCGGAGGGCGCCTGCGGCGGCGCGCCAGGGCGACGCGTCACGCGCAGGGCGAAGGGGGCGCCCTCGCCGGCGCGCGTCAGCTCGCCGCCTTCCAGATCGTCGTCGCCGAGAGGGTCGGGCGCAGGGGGGGCGGAGGTGGAGGGACCCGCAGGGCGCGACTCGGGCGGCTCCCTCAGCGCCGCGTTCACGAGGGCCGCGAGGTCCTCGGGCGCGCCGATCTCGTGGCCGGCCTCGCGCAGCGCCTCGATCGCCTCCAGCATCGCGCGGGCATCGGGGAAGCGGTCTTCCCGGCGGGGCGCGAGCGCGCGCGCGAGGAGCGCGTCGAGCGCCGGGCTCACCTCGGGACGGAGCTCGCTCGCCCGCGCCATCTGCCCCTCGCGCGCCGCCGCCATCCGCGTGGTGGCGCTGGTCCCGGGGAACGGACGCTCGCCGGTGAGCATCTGGAAGAGGACAACGCCGAGCGCGAACAGGTCGGCGCGGGCGTCGACCTGCTCGCCGTCGAACTGCTCCGGCGGCATGTAGGTCGGCTTCCCGACCAGATCGCGCCGGGCAGCGTCGCCAGCCCCGCCCCGCGTGGCGATCGCCACGCCGAAGTCCGCGATCTTCACCGCGCCGCTCAGCGAGATCAGCACGTTTCCCGGGCTCACGTCCCGGTGCACCATGAGCCGCCCCTCGGCGGCCGAGCGCTCGTGCGCGTAGCCCAGCCCCTTGAGAACCTCGGACACCACGAAGAGCGCCACCGGCACCGGAACCGCCTCCCCGCGCGCCCAGAGCCATTTGCAGAGCCGCCCGAGGTCCGTCCCGGACACGAGCTCGAGCACGAGATAGAAGTCGCCCGCTTCATCGATGCCGAAGTCGAGCACCGCGTCGATGTTGGGGTGCTCGAAGCGGGTCATCATGCTCGCCTCGGCGATGAACAGCTGCCTGAGGTCGTCGTTGCCGGCGTGCATCGGGACGATTCGCTTGATGGCGACCGGGACCTCCGCGCCGTCCGGCCCGAGCGCGACCGCGCGAAACACCTCGCCCATCCCGCCGCGCGCCATCCGCGGTCCGATGGCGTAGTGCCCCAGAACAACCCCCCTCGGTGGCGCGCTCTCCACGATGCCCGACTCTAGATGGCACCGAGGGGCGGGGTAAAGGGGCGACCGCGCTCGACCACCGGAGATCCCTGCGGTCGATTGCACAAATCGAGGCGTGGCGTTGCTGTCGTCGACGGAATTGCGCTGTCCTGGCCGCCGCCACGCGCGGCCGCGACCCGTCGGGGGCGCACACGCGGCGGTGGTGCGGGTTGCGCCGACGTGCGGCGCAGCGCGCGGCGGATGTCGCTCGATCTACGTGGGTCTGATACAAGTCCGCTCAGGACATGACGCACTCTGCCTCGACCGAGCCGACTCCCGTTGTCTTCATCACCGGCGCCTCCGCTGGATTCGGCGCTGCGATCGCCCGCCGCTTCGCTGGCCTGGGGGCCCGCTTGATCCTCGCGGCGCGCCGTCACGAGCGCCTGGAGGCGCTCGCCGACGAGCTCACGGGCAGGGGAGCGGGCCCGTCGAGCGACGGCGGGCGGGCGGGGGCCGCGGTGCACATCGTGCGGCTGGACGTCCGCGATCGGGCCGCGGTGGACCGGGCGGTGGCGGAGCTCCCGCCGGAGTTCTCGGAGGTGTCGGTGCTGGTCAACAACGCGGGAGGGGCGATCGGCCTCTCGCCGGCGCACACGGCGGATCCCGACGACTGGGAGCAGATGGTCGACACGAACATCAAGGGGCTGCTCCACTGCACCCGGGCGCTGCTGCCCGGCATGGTGGCGCGCGATCGCGGGCACGTGATCAACATCGGCTCGGTGGCCGCCGGCACGCCGTATCCCGGGAGCAACGTCTACGGGGCGTGCAAGGCGTTCGTGGCGCAGTTCTCGCTGAACCTGCGCGCGGATCTCCTCGGCAGCCGGGTGCGCGTCACCGACATCGAGCCCGGCCTGGCCGAGACCGAGTTCTCGCTTGTGCGCTTCAAGGGCGACAGCGACCGCGCCGCCGCCGTCTACCAGGGCGTGAAGCCGCTCTCGGCCGAGGACATCGCCGAGTCCGTCGTCTGGTGCGCGACGCTCCCGGAGCACGTCAACGTGAACCGGCTCGAGCTGATGCCCGTCATGCAGGCGTTCGCCGGCTTCGCGGTGAAGCGAAGCTAGCTCCACGCCGCCCAGGCGCACCCCTGGGTTCATGAGAGAGAAAACCACAGAGGCGCAGAGGGCACAGAGGAGAGAACGAGAGAGGGACAGAGATACGCCGTCTATTGATCCCCTCTGTCTCTCCTTCTTACCTCTGTGCCCTCTGCGCCTCTGTGGTTCATTCTTCTCCCCCTCACGGAGCTCACGCCTGGTGGAGCAGGAGCTCCAGGAGGCTGAGCGCGGCGCGCTTGCGGAGGCCCTCGACGGATTCGGTCGCGCCGACGCAGAGAGGACAGCCGGCCTGGTCGCAGCGGCAACCGGCGATGAGCTGCCGCGTGCGCGCGAGCAGCTCGTCGCGCTGCTCGTAGATGCGCTCGGCGAGGCCGACGCCGCCGGGCACGTTGTCGAACAGGAACAGCGTCGGATCGAAGACGCCGGCCACCTCGCCGCCGGGCGGGGGCTCCGGCGCCCGCGCCTCGCTGCCGTCCTCGAGCGTCTGGCCGATGTCGCGCGGATCGCACATGAGCGAGAGCGTCGCGACAGTCTCCAGCGCCCGCGCGATCCCGCGCAGCCCGTCGATGGCCGTCGCGCGGTCGAGGCCGAGCTCCTCGCACAGCGGCTCAGGCACCGTGAGCCAGAATGACGTCGTGTGCATCTGGATGTCAGGCAACCGCACGTCGCCGTAACCCGTGTTCTCGTGGGTGTAGAACTTGATCTTCTTGTACCCCACCACCTTCTCCACGATGCTCACCTCGCCGAACGACGCCGCCGCCCGGCCGAGCGAGGACGTCGCGCTCTCGTCGAGGATGCTCACCTTGCGGTGGGTGAGCGCCGTCGTGAAATAGTCGGGCACGACCTTCGTCACGAAGGCCTTGTGGTTCTCGTAGTCGAGCCGCTCCACCTGGTACTGCTCGCCGTCGTGCTGGTAGATGGCCTGTTCGTGGAGCATCGTCGGCGCGGCGCGCCAGTCGAGCTCCGCGAGCGTCTTGCCGTGCGCCTTGTCGATGATGACGAAGTTGTCCCAGCCCACGGAGCGCAGGCTCACGTGGTTCGCCGGGTAGGCGTCCGTGGCCCAGTGAAAGCGATCGTTCGACTCGTGGACGACCCCGTTGTCCTGGAGGAAGCGGAGCGCGGCGACTGTGTCGTCCGGCGGCATCGCCGCGTACGGCTCCCCCTTGAGGAACGGCAGCTCGAACGCCGCGCACTTGAGGTGCTGGACCAGGATCTCGGTGTTGTGCGGATCGATCCGCGCCGACTCGGCCCCTCGCTCGAGCAGGTAACCCGGGTTCCTCGCGAGGTACTGGTCGAGCGCCGCGCTGGTCGCGCACAGGACGGCGATGCTCGTCTTGCCGCGCCGGCCCGCGCGGCCGAAGCGCTGCCACGTCTCGGCGACCGACCCGGGGTAGCCGGCGCAGATCACCGCGTCGAGCTCGCCGATGTCGATGCCGAGCTCGAGCGCGTTCGTGGCCACGACGCACAGGATCTCGCCCTCGCGCAGCCCCCGCTCGACCCGGCGGCGCGTCTCCGGGAGGTAGCCGCCGCGGTACGCCATGATCGCGTCCTCGGCCCCGATCTCCTTGCCGACGCCCTCGCGCAGGTACTTCAGCATGATCTCGACCGAGTTGCGCGACTGGCCGAACACCAGCGTGGGCACGCGGGCGCGCGCGAGATCCCCGGCGAGGCGCACAGCGCTCTTCAGGGTGCTGGCGCGCATGCCGAGCTCGGCGTTGACAACGGGCGGGTTGTACAGGAAGAAGCGCCGCGGGCCGCGCGGGGCGCCGGACTCGTCGATGAGCTCCATCTCGTCCTCGGCGATGCCGAGCAGGCGCGCGGCGTGCGCCCGCGGGTTGCCGATGGTCGCCGTCGCGCAGAGGAACGTCGGGCTCGAACCGTGGAAGGCCGCGACGCGGCGCAGCCGGGCGATGACGTGGGCGACGTGCGATCCGAACACGCCGCGGTAGGTGTGGAGCTCGTCCAGCACGACGTAGCGCAGGCGCTGGAACGTCCGCGCCCAGTGCGCGTGGTGCGGCAGGATCCCCGCGTGGAGCATGTCGGGGTTGGTCATCACGATGGGGCTGCGCTCGCGCGCCGCCCGCCGCGCGTCGCCCGGCGTGTCCCCGTCATAGACGATCGCCGGGATCGTGAGCCCCGCCTCGCGGATGAGGGCGTGCAGGCCGGCCTCCTGGTCGCGGGCGAGCGCCTTGGTCGGGTAGAGGTAGATCGCGCTGCCGCCCTGGCCCGACGCGGCGCCCTCGGCGAGCGCGTCGAGCACCGGAAGATGGAAGCAGAGGCTCTTGCCGCTCGCGGTGGGCGTCGCGACGACCACGTGCCGCCCCGCCCGGGCGGGGTCCGCCGCGCCGCCGCTGTCGAGGCGCGCCCCGCGCGCGGCAGTGAAGGCCCGGGCCTGGTGGTCGTAGAGCCGGCTGATGCCGCGCCGCTCCAGCGCGCCGCGGAGCGCCGGCGACAGCGCCTCGGGCATCGGGGCGGTGCGCGCCTCGGCGGGCGGCAGCTCGCGATCCGCCGTGAAACAAGGGCGAACGTAGCCCGAGGCCAGCCACGACGAGATGACCGTCTCGACGCCGGTCTCGATCTTCCAGGGGGGCGACGGCATGACGCGGGCATACTAAACAGATGCGCCGTGTCACTCAACCGGATCAGGCGCGGGGGGCGCGGTGGATGGATCTTTCATGATCCACCTGGCTGGGACGCGCCACGCGGCGCGCGGCGCGGATCCGGCGCGAGGGAGATCGGGATCGGCGCGGCAGGCGCGCGTACGGCCGAGCGAGGAGCTCTCCTGTCCGCGGGCGAGATCGCGTGTTGGCCGCCCGCCGGTGTGGCCGAGGTCATGCTCGCGCCCACACGGGGGCGCCGGTGAATGACCCGTTTGCGCGCAACAAATGGGAAGCGCGGATACGGCGCGTGATGCGATGTCTCAGTGTCGTCGTCGCGCCTGCTGCCTCGACGGACAGCGCGCTGCGCGCCTCGTGGGCGCGCTAGGGCGCGGCCCGAGGGCCTGCCGGCCTGGTGTGCTGGTTGCCTGAGGATCGAGCCGACCGGCGACGGAGACCCGGAGTCGAGTCCCACATCCGCTGTTTGACCCGCCGGTCGTCGACGACCGCACGACCGCACGACCGCACGACCGCGCGACCGCGCGACCGCGCGCGCGGTCGTCCACGACCGGCCACGAGGTGTTGACCATGAGAAAGGCAGTGTTCTTGACGCTCCTCGGCGCGTCGGCGGCGGGGTGCGCCGCGCGCACGGCCCCGTTCGACGAGCGGCTCTTCGCGTCGCAGGCGCTGATCCGGACCGCCGAGGAGGTCGGCGTCGAGGAGGTCCCGCGGGCGGACCTCCACCTCCGCCTCGCGCGGGAGCAGGTGCAGAGAGCGCAGCGGCTGGCGGCGGAGGGGACGTCCGATCGGGCGCGGCGCATGCTCCTGCGGGCGCAGGCGGACGCCGAGCTCGCGATCGCCTGCGCGCGCGAGGCGCGGGCCCAGGCCCTGGCGCGCGAGGCGCTCGGGGAGGTCGGATCCATCCAGGAGCAGCTCCGCTAGGGGCGCAGGAGGAGGCGCGGAACCATGCGATGCAACCAGGGGACGGTGGTCATGCTGCTCCTCGGCGGGCTCTTGGGGTGCGCGAGCACCCCGCTGCCGCCGAAGGAGCTCATCAGCGCGAGGAAGAGCTACGAGCGCGCCCGGGCGAGCGCGGCCGCGGAGCTCGCGCCCACGGACCTGCACGACGCCCGCGAGGCGCTGGAGCGCGCGGAGCGCGCGTTCGCCGACGACGATGAGCTCACGGAGGCGAGGGACCTCGCCTACCTCGCGGATCGCCGCGCGCAGCTCGCCGAGGCGCTCGGGCGCATGGCGGCCGCGGAGCGGCAGCGCGGCGCGGCCCTCCAGGCGTACGGCGAGGTGCACCTCGCGCTGCGCAGGAGGCGGGCGCCGCCGGCCGATCCGGTCAAGCCGGCCGAGCCGCCCGCGCAGCCGGAGGTGCCGGCGGCGCGGGCGCGCGCGTCCGGCGGGGAGCGCCCGGTGGTGATCATGAAGGGGCGGTGAACGGGCACGGAGCGGCGTGACGCCGCGGATGCCGTGCGGCGGCCACGGCGGTCGCGGCGGCGCACGGACGAGGACGGCCGCCGGCCGGCGTCGCTCCGCTCCAGGCGGTTTGCTCCGCGCTACGGCATCGCGTAGAAGCGAGGACGATGTCCTCCGACGGACCGCACGCGCCGCACGGTGTGCAAGCACCGCGAGCGTCGACCGCCGCCCACCTGCCGGACGAGGTCCCCCCGGGCGAGCGGGCCTCGCTCACCTTCATGGCGATCGTGGCGCTCGTCTCGTGCGCCGCCGATCTGGCGACGAAGGCGTGGGCGCACGCGCGGCTCGCGGGGTTCGACGCGAAGCGAGCGGGCGCGAAGGTCTTCACGGTCATCCCGGACCACCTGGACTTCATCTTCGCGCAGAACCCGGGCGGCGCCTGGAGCTTCCTGCGCAGCCTCCCGGACGGGCTGCGGCGGCCGTTCTTCCTGTTCGTCTCCGCCGCGGCGACCGTCTTCATCGTCTCGATCTACCGGCGCGTCCACAGGGACCAGACAGCGATGAAGTGGGGCCTCTCGCTGGCGCTCGGCGGCGCGATGGGGAACCTTGTCGACCGGATCCGCTACGGCTGGGTCATCGATTTCATCGACGTGTACGTGTCGCGTGGCGGTCAGGAATTTCACTGGCCGACGTTCAACGTCGCCGACATCGCGATCGTCGCCGGGGTCATCCTGATGTCCTCCGACATGATCGCCTCCGCCCGCAGCGCGCCCGCGCCGGACGCCGGCGGCGGGGCCGCGCGCCCCGCAGGCGGCGACGCCGGCGCTCCGCTCTCGACCGAGGCGCCTCCGCCCGCCCCGCCGGCGGGCTGAAACGCGGAATCCCCGGAGCAGCCAGCGCGCCCGGAGCAGGCAGCGCGGGGAACGGGGAAGTGGCGGCAGCGCGTCCGGACCGGCGCCGCGCCCGGAGCAAGCGGCGCGCGGAGGGCGACCGACGTGCGAGACGCACGAGACTGCTCGCCCGCGGAGGGAAGCCTTTGCCGGAGCGCTCCGTTTGTCGTAGAGGAACGCGTTCCGCATGACCGAAGACGCGACGCCGCGAGATGCCGCCGTGGAGACCAAGGGTGCCGACGCGGAGCCGGAGCGCTCCGCGCGCCTGGACGCGCCGGGGGGCGAGCTGCCGGCTCACGCCGGGCGCGACGATGAGGAGCGCGTCTCCTCCCCGGACGGAGACGCCGACGACGTTGTCGCGCCAGCGGCGCCCGTCTACCGCCCGTCCTATCCATTCCTGCTCGGCGTCTCGTTGATCACGCTCGCCGCCGATCTCGGCACGAAGTGGTGGGCCAAGGACCGCCTGGAGCCGCGGGTCCTCGCGGAGCTCGCCGACGCGCCGCGGCCGCTCGCGTTCCGGAAGATCGAGGTGATCAAGGACCACCTGAACCTGATCCTCGCGAAGAACCACGGCGGGGCGTGGGGCATCCTCGGCGACGAGAGCGAGGCGATCCGACGCCCGTTCTTCCTGCTGATCTCGCTCGCCGCGATCGTCTTCATCGTCTCGCTGTACCGGAAGCTCCACCCGTCGCAGATCGCGCTCAAGTGGGGGCTGCCGCTCGTGCTGGGCGGCGCGCTCGGGAACCTCGTCGACAGGGTCCGCTACGGGTACGTCATCGACTTCATCCAGGTCCGCTTCACCCCGACGTTCGTGTGGCCGACGTTCAACGTGGCCGACATCGCGATCGTCGTGGGCGTCGGGCTGATGGCGATCGACATGTTCTCTCCGCGCCGCCCCGAGCTCGCGGAGAAGCCCTCCGGCGCGCCCAGGGCCAAGGCGTCCGCGGGCTGACCATGCGCCCCGAGCTGTTCCGCCTGCTCGACGTCTCGTTTCCGGCCTATTTTCTCCTGCTGCTGACCGGCTTCCTCTTCGCGACCGCGATCGGCGCGCTGTGGGCGCGCCGGATCGGCCAGGACCCGGACGTCGTCGTCGACCTGGGGCTCGCCTGCCTGCTCGCGGGCATCGTCGGCAGCCGGCTGCTCCACGTCGTCGCCGACGGATACTTCTGGGATTACGTGCACCTGTGCACCGACCCGTCGCAGGTCGACTGGAAGGTCGAGCAGGCGCTCTGCGAGCCGCGGTACCACGGCGTCTGGGACGCCGCGAAGGGGGTCTGCCACCCGACCGAGCGCGATTGCTTCGCGTGGGCGAAGTTCTGGGCCGGCGGCCTCACGTACTACGGCGGCTTCCTCGGCGCGTCGGCGGCGGCGTACTGGCTGCTCAAGCGCGACCGGTTCCCGTTCTGGAAGGCGGCGGACATGGCGGGCTTCGCGGTCCCGCTGGGCCTCGGGTTCGGCCGCATGGGGTGCCTGCTCGCCGGCTGCTGCTTCGGCCTGCGCACCGACGGGTCGCTCGGCCTCTCGTTCCCGCCGAACAGCCCCGCCAGCGAGGCGCAGTTCAAGCTGCACGAGCTCGCGAGCCCGCGCGTGCCGTCGCACCCGGTGCACCCGACGCAGATCTACGAGTCGGCCATGTCGTTCGCGATCGCGGCGATCTGCCTGCTCTACGTGCACGGGCGGAAGCGGTACGACGGGCAGGTCTTCGCGACGTTCCTCGGGCTGTACGCGCTCGGGCGCTTCACGCTCGAGTTCGCGCGCGCCGACGACCGCGGCGGCCTCCTCGGCCTGTCCACGTCGCAGCTCATCGGCGTCGCGATGGCCGCCGTCGCGGTCGCGATCCACGTGAGGCGCAGCCGCAAGGCGGCGCTCGCGGCAGCGGCGCCCGCGGCCTGAGCTCCGGGCGCGTCGCGCCGGCAGGCCGGGGCCCGCGATAGGAGCGGGGCCGCGCTCCGGGGGGCCGACGTCCGCGCGAGCGCGACAGGCGGGAAGAAGACGAGCGCCCTTCCCGACGTACCGCGTTGCGGAAGCCTCTCCGGGGCGATCCCGGCGGCTGTGCGCGCCGCCGGTCCGTCAGCGGCTGCGCGCGCCGCCGGTCCGTCAGCCCTTGGTGACTTCCTTCTCCTTGCGCTTCTTGTAGGCCGCGCGCTGGGCGTCCGTCGGCGGCTTGCCGAAGACGTACGCGAGGCCGATCGAGGCCACGTAGAGCAAGCACATCGGCACCGCCATGACGAGCTGGCTGGTGATGTCGGGCGGCGTCAGGATCGCCGCCAGGATGAAGGCGGCGAACACGAACCAGCGGCCGAACATGATGAGCTGGAGGTAGTTGATGACGCCGGCGATGGAGAGGAACAGCACGATGAGCGGGATCTCGAAGATGATCCCGAAGCCGAGCAGGAGCTGGGCGACGAAGTCGAGGTAGTCGCCCATCATCACGGTCGGCGTGATCGTGATCCCCTGATCGCCGACCGTGCCGGCCATGCTGAGGAAGTAGCCGAACGAGATCGGGAACGCCGCGCGCCAGCCGAAGAGGCCGCCGCCGACGAACAGGAGCGTCGAGAAGAGGACGAACGGGATGACGTAGCGCTTCTCGCGCGCGTAGAGGCCGGGCGCGACGAAGGACCAGAGCTGGTAGAAGATGAACGGCGAGGCGAGCGCGGCGCCGCCGATCATCGACAGCTTGAAGTACGCGACGAACGCGGCCGCAGGCGCGCCGAAGTGGAGCGACGGGTTGCCCGGCAGGTTCTGCTCCCGCCACGCCTGCACGAACGGGATGGTCAGGAAGTGCAGGAGCTTCTCGCGCACCTCCCACCCCACGATGCAGGCCAGGAAGAAGACGAGGATGCTCCGGACGAGCCGCTTGCGCAGCTCGTCGAGGTGCTCCCAGAACGACATCGGCTTGTCCTCGGAGTTGTCCTCCTCGGCGTTGCCCGCCGCGCCGGTCGCCTCCGGGGTTTCGCTCTTCGCCGCCACCTGCTCCTGGCTCATGACGCTGCTCCGCTCCCCGTCGCGCCCTGCGCCGCCATCTCCGTCGCCGCTGCCGTCTCGATGGCCGCCGGCGTCTCGATGGTCGCCGGCGTCTCGATGGCCGCCGGCGCTGCTGCCGTCTCGATGGCCGCCGGCGCCGCTGCCGCCGCCGTCTCTGCCGTCGTTGCGCTGTCGGCCGTCGCCGCGGGGCTGGTCGTGTCGGCCAGCGCGGCGTCGAGCTCGGCGCCGTACGCGTCGCAGCCGAGGACGGGGTACTCGCGCTCCCGGAGCGGCTTCACGTTCGGCGGGGGCTCGGGCTCGGGCTCGGGCTCCGGCGGCCTCACGCGCGGCGTGGCTGCGACGACCGTGCCGACGGACGCGGCGGCGTCGCGGAGCGGCGTCACCAGCGTCTCGATGACGTTGACGCGCGACAGGGAGCGGAGCTCGCGGATCTCGCGCTCCAGCCCCTCCTGGCGGATCAGGTCGTCGATGCCGCTCTGCGTCCGGAGCTCGGTCGTCATGCGACGAATCTTCGAGATCCAGCTCCCCGCCGTCCGCATCATGGCAGGTAACCGCCGGGGGCCGATCACCACGAGGCCCACGATGATGAGCACCACGATCTCGCCGAAGCTGAAGCCGAACACCGGCGCAAGCTAGCGCGCGCGGGGGCGGGGATCCATAGCGACCCTCACACAGGCCGCGGCGGCGTGCTCGGCGCTCCGACAGCGGCGTCCGGCGCCGCTCTGGGCCGGGACGACGCCCCTCGGCCGCCCGAGCGCTGCGCTTCGACCTGCGCCTGCGATCGCGCGAGCTGCCCGCAGGCCGCGCCGACGTCGCCGCCGCCCGAATAACGCACGATCGACCCGACGCCGGCCGCGGTGAGGACCGCGCGGAACGCGGCGAGCCGCGGCGAGCGCACGAACGGATCGGCCGCGGCGCGCCGCTCCTCGGCGGCGCGCTGGTCCTCGGCGCCGCCGGGCGAGGGCAGGGGGGCGTCGGACGCGGCGATGGCGTTGTACGGGATGAGGCTGATCCGCGGCGAGATCCCGTGCTGCGCCGCGAAGCCGCGGGCGAGCGCGGCGAGGCTCGCGGCGTCCTCGTCCGTGTCGTTCTGGTCCGCGAGCAGCGTGTACGCCCACATCGGCGCGTGCCCCGTCGCGCGCGCGTGCTCGCCCGCGGCGGCGAGCACCTCCTCGAGCGGGTGCGCGCCGTCGATCGGCATGAGCTGGCGCCGCCTGCCCGGGCGCACCGAGCCGAGCGAGAGGCCGAGGCGGACCGCGGGGACCTCGGCCGCGAGCCGCCGGATGCCCGACGGCAGCCCCGCGGTGCAGACAGTGATGTTGCGCATGTCGATCGCCTGCGCGCTCGGCTCCGAGAGCACCCGGATCGCCTGGATGACCCGGTCGGCGTTCGCGAGCGGCTCGCCCATGCCCTGGAACAGCACGCCGTGGACGCGCGCGCCGCCGCCGACTGTCGCGCCGAGATCCCGGCGGATGAGCCGCACCTGCTCGACGATCTCCCAGGCCTCCAGGTTGCGCGTGAGGCCCATGCGCCCCGTGGCGCAGAAGGCGCACGCGAGCGCGCAGCCGACCTGCGAGCTCACGCACGCCGAGTACCGGCCCGGCCGCTCGAGCGGGATGCGCACCGACTCGACCATCGCGCCGTCCTCGAGGCGGAAGGCGTACTTCACGAACGGGTCCTCGGCGCTCGCGCGCCGCTCCACGAGCGCGAGCGTCCTGACCTCGCCGACCGCGCGCGCAGCGTCGAGCGCGGCGCGCCGGACGGTCGCGGGGGCGCGCGCGGGCAGCTCCCCGAGGCGGTGCGCCAGCGAGACGATGCGGCGCGCGTCGGTGAGATCGATGCCGCACGCGGCGGCGAGGTCCGCCGGGAGCACGGCCTGGAGCGCGAGGCGGGGGCGGCGTTCGTCCATGCTGCTCTGGGGCGAGCTACTCGAGGGCGAGCTGCTCTGGGGGCGGAGTTCCACGGCCGGTACCGACTAGCGCGCCAGGGCGGCCCAGTCTACGGTCGGCCGCGCATGCTTCGCCCGATCCGCTGGATGTGGCGCGGTATCGCGCCGCTCCTCGCGGCAGGGCTCGCCCTCGCGCCGCCGGGCGCGGCCCTGGCGTCGCCCGAGGACGTGCTCGGCTTCGGCGCGCGCGCGAGCGCCATGGGCGCGACAGGCGCCGCGGTCGCGGAGGGGTACGAGGCCGTCCACGCGAACCCGGCGCTGCTGTCGCTGTCGCGCGAGCGCCGGCTGACGCTGGGGATGGAGGGCGCGATCTTCGACCTGCGCGCCGGCGACCAGCGGCTCCCGTACGCGCCGCTGCGCGGCAGCCTGATCGGCGCCGCGGTGCCGATCCCGTTCGGCGGCGCGCTCGCGGACCGCGTGACGATCGGCCTCGGCTTCTTCGCGCCGCTCGACGTCGTGGTCCGCGGGCGCATCCTCTACCCGGAGACGCCGCAGTTCCCGCTCGCGGACCGCACCCAGTCGGTCGCCGTGCAGGCGGCGCTCGGCGCCGCGATCGGGCGCGGCGTCCGGGTGGGGGGCGGCTTCGCCGCGCTGGCCGCGCTGTCCGGCTCGGTGACCGTGGCGACCGACAGCACCGGCCGCGTGGGCACCCTGGTCGAGGACACGCTCGTCGCGAGCTACGCGCCGATCCTCGGCGCGAGCTACGACCTCGGCGATTACCGCCTCGGGGCGACGTTCCGTGGGGAGCTGGTCGGGCGGTTCAACGTCGTGATCCGCGCCGAGGATCTCGGGGGGATCGCCGTGCCGCCGCTGAACATCGCGGGGATCGCGCAGTACGATCCGGCGCAGATCGCGCTCGAGGTGGCGCGCGTGAACGGCCCCTGGAAGGTGGCGATCGGCGCGACGTACAAGCGCTGGTCGGACTACCCCGGCGCGCTCGAGGCGACGGTGCGCTGCCCGGACGTCGACCCCGACACGGGCGAGCCGCTCACCGGCTCGTGCGCGGCGCCTTCGCCCGGGGATCCGGGGTACTCGGACACGGTGGCGCCGCGCGTCGGCGTCGAGCGCAGCGTCGCGCTGCGGCCGGGGGCCACGGCGCACGCGCGCGGCGGCGCCTTCTTCGAGGCGTCGCCCGCGCCCGAGCAGACGGGCGCGTCGAACCTCTACGACAACGCGCGCCTCGGGCTCTCGCTCGGCTACGGGCTGGCGCTCGCCGCGCCGCTGCCGCGGCTGACGCTCGACCTGTTCACCCAGGTCCAGATCCTCCTGCCGCGCGCGCACCGCAAGCGCGGCGAGCCCGGCGCGGGCGCCAGGGAGGACGGCGTCGTGCGCGCGCGGGGCGTGCTCGTCGCGGGCGGGACGACCGTCGGGGTGGCGTTCTGATGCGCCGGATCTCCTGCGCCGCGGGCCTGCTGCCGGCCTTGCTCGCCGGCGTCCTCGCCCCGGGTCGCGCGCGCGCGCACGCGCCGGACACGTACGGGCTCGGCTCGCGGGGCGCCTCGATGGGCGGCGCGCTGGTCGCGGACGCGACCGACTTCTCGGCGGGCTACTACAACCCGGCGGGCCTCTGCGGCGCGACGGGGCTCGGCCTCTCGATCGGCTACGCGTACGCGTCGAACCACCTGCGCACGAACGGCCGCGACAGCGGCGTGCGCGACGTCCACGGGCTCTCGGGCGGCCTTGTCGCGCCCGGCGAGGTGCTCGGCGTGCCGTTCGCGTTCGGCCTGGCGATGTTCCTGCCGGACGACGGGCTGTCGCGGATCAAGGCGATCCGCCAGGAGACGCCGCGCTGGGAGCTCCACGACGACAGGCTCTCGATCCTGTTCCTGGCCGCGAACGTCGCGGTGCGGCCGCTCCCGTTCCTGGAGATCGGCGGCGGCGTCGCCTTCCTCGCCTCGACGCGGGGCCGCTTCTCGGTCACCGGCCGCGCAGACGCGCTGTCGCCCTACGACTCGGCGCTCCGCCACGAGGTCGACGCGGATCTCACGTCGATCCGCACCCCGCAGCTCGGCGCCCGGGTGCGCGCCGGAGACCTCGGGTTCGTCGGGATCGCCTACCGCGGGGAGGCGAAGCTGCCGCTGTCGATCGACGCGCGGCTGCAAGGGGTCGTCGACTTCGCGGGCATCGAGGTGCCGCTGCTGTACGAGCTCGAGTCGCGCACCGTCGACGCGTTCCTGCCGCGGCAGGTCGTCGTGGGGGCGAGCTTCCAGCGGATCGAGGGCCTGCGCGTGAACGTGGACGTCACGTGGGTGGACTGGTCGGCGTACGAGAGCCCGGTGGCGAGGACGCGCGCGCACCTCGAGGCAGCGCCGCCCCCGGAGCTGCCGATCGATCTGCCCGACGACCCGCGGCCCACGTCGGTGGCGCCGCTCCGGTTCGCGGATCGGCTCGTGCCGAGGCTCGGCGTCGAGGTGCTCGCCGTCGAGGCGGGGACCCTGCGCGAGGTCGCCGGACAGGAGGGCGAGCGCCGCGCGATCGAGGTGCCGCTCCGCGCCGGCTACGTCTACGAGCGCTCGCCGGTCCCGCCGCAGACGGGCGTGACGAACTACGTCGATGCGGACCGGCACACGATGTCGCTGGGCGCCGGCGTCGTCCTGAACCGGCCGCTGGAGGAGCTGCCGGGGTCGCTGCGGATCGACCTCCACGGGCAGATCTCCGTGCTGCCCGAGGTGGTGGTGGAGAAGGACAACCCGGCCGATTTCGTGGGCGATTACAGCGCGGGCGGGACGATGGTGAACCTTGGCGCGACGGTGACAGCCGCGTTCTGACCTCGTGAACGCGGTGAATCGCGCGGAAGTCGCCGGCGCCGGGATACTTCGTGGGTCCTCGTCGGAATACCCATTCACGGCCTCCTGGGTCTTGCAAGCTTGACATCCGGATTGATTTGCTTTTCATGGTTTTCATGCAAGCGGACTTCCCTGCCAATCCGATTGAAAAGCCCGGCTATCTGCTCGAGTTCCACGACGAGTTCTCCGGCGCTTCGCTGGACGAGAACAAATGGATTCCGTGCCATCTGCCGCAGTGGTGCTCGGCGCGCGAGGCGGCGGCCAACTTCCGCCTCGAGCAGGGCCATCTCGAGCTGAGGATCGACGCAGGCCAGAGGCCCTGGTGTCCGGAGTACGACGGTGACGTGCTGTGCTCGTCGCTGCAAACCGGCGTGTTCTCCGGGCCGCTGGGGAGCACCCAGGGGCAGCATCGGTTCAACCGCGCCAGCGTCGTGCGCGAGGCCCAGGTCAGCCGCGCCACGTACACGCCGACGTACGGCTACTTCGAGCTCAGGGCCAGGGGCGTCAGGGTGCCCGGCAACCATGTGGCGCTGTGGATGATCGGCTACGAGGACGCGCCGGAGCGGTCGTCGGAGATCTGCGTCTGCGAGGTCTTCGGGAAGAACGCGACGCCGGCGTCATCGAAGATCGGCTTCGGCGTGCACCCGTGGGCCGACCCTCACATCGTCGACGATTTCAGGGAGGTCGAGCTCCCGATCGACATCGCCGACTTCCACGTCTACGCGGCCGAGTGGACGCCGACGCACATCGACTTCTACGTCGACAACCAGAAGATCGGCGCCGTCCAGCAGTCGCCAGGCTACCCCATGCAATTCATGCTGGGGATCTACGAGCGGCCGCAGGAGACAGTGCCTGCCCCGCCAGGCGCCCCGCAGTACCCGAAGAGGTTCGTCGTCGACTATTTCCGCGCCTATCGGCCGATCGGCGGCTATCGCTGAGCGGGCTGGTCAATAGGCCACACCGCCGGCGCAGCGATCCCGTCGCCGAGCGCTTGACGCGAGCTCGAGTTCTTGCGAGACGACCGTATGCCAACGGATGAAGCGTCTTCATCAGCAGGCGGAGCCCCCCGCTTCGATCTGAAGGGGCAAGTAGCGCTCGTCACCGGGGCCGCCCGCGGCCTCGGGAACGCATGTGCGCTCGCCCTCGCGCACGCCGGCGCCGACGTCGCGCTCGGCCTGCGCGACGCCGGCTCGGCCGGGGAGCTCGCCGAGGCCATACGCGCCCTCGGCCGGCGCGCGCTCCCGCTGCAAATGGACGTGACGCGCACGTCGGAGATCAAGAGCGCGGTGGCCGAAGCGATCCGCCATTTCGGCCGCATCGACGTCCTGGTCAACAACGCAGGGATCGGCCCGCCGAACCCCGCGGAAGACGTGACCGAAGAGGATTTCGACCTCACCGTCTCGGTCAACCTCAGGGGCACGTTCTTCGTGAGCCAGGAGGTCGGGCGGACGATGATCGAGAACCGCAGCGGCAAGATCGTGAACCTGAGCTCGCAGGCGGGGTTCGTCGGTCTACCGACGGAGTCGGTCTACTGCATGACCAAGGCGGGGATCGCGCACCTGACCAAATGCCTCGCTGTCGAGTGGGCCAGGTACGGCATCAACGTCAACGCGGTCGCCCCGACGTTCATCCGGACGCCGGGCACCGTCAAATGGCTGAAGGACGAGGCCTTTCGAGACGATCTCCTGTCGAAGATCCCCCTCGGACGCGTCGGCGAGCCCGTCGATGTGGCGGGCGCGGTTGTCTTCCTCGCGTCGCCCGCCGCCTCGCTCATCACCGGGACCACCCTCCTCGTCGATGGGGGCTTCACGGCCCGGTGACTATTTCCCTCGGACCGACGCCAGGTGGCGGTAGAAGTCGGAATCGGCGCTGAACATCAGAGAAGTGTTGGCGCCCACTGTCTGCCGATAAGCCTCCAGGGTCTTGAGAAATCCGTAGAACTCGGCGTCCTGGCTGTAAGCTCGGCCGTAGATCTGGGTGACCTGGGCGTCGGCTGCGCCGCGGATCTCCTCGGCCCTTCGCGCGGCCTCGGAGCGGATGGCCTGGAGCTCCTTCTGCATCTCACCGAGGATCTCCTCGCTGCGGCCGCGGCCCTCGGAGCGGAACCTCTCGGCGATGCTCTGGCGCTCGGCGATGATCCGGCTCTCCACCTGCTGGCGCACGCTGTCGATGTAGTTGACGCGCTTGATGTGGACGTCCTGCAGCTCGATGCCGTAGCTGGGCACATGCGCCTGGGCGGCCTCGAGGATCTCCCGCTCCAGCTCCTGGCGACCCCTGCGGGGCGCGAGATCCATGGCCGCGTCGCGCTCGGTGACGATCCCATCCTCCATCGCATGGGCGTGGACCTGCCAGTCGGAGGAGCGGATGATCTCCTCGAGCTTCGCGCCGGAGACCTTGTCGCGCACCACGGCGTTGAGGATGTCGTCGATGCGGCTCCGGGCGCCGCGCTCGTCGCGCACGCTCTCCAGGAACAGGCGCGGGTTGGCGATGCGATAGTGAACCGTGGCGTCCATCAGGATGAACTCGCGGCCGAGGGTCGGGATCTGCTCGACGTCGCCCTCCCAGGTCAGGAGGCGCCTGTCCAGGCGGCGGAGCTCCTGCACGAACGGCCATTTCCAGTGGAGGCCGGGCGTGGTGATCGCCTCGTCCTTGAGCTGCCCGAACTGGATGATGAAGGCCTGCTCGGCCTCACCCACCGTGAAGGCCGCGGAATAGACGGTGATCAAGAGGAGGGCGATCAAGGCGCCCAGGCCTGCGACTTTCGAGCTCATCACTGGGTGCCTCCCGACTGGTCGTTCATGTGATAGAAGGACTGCGGCTTGGCGTATCCTTCCTGCACGACGATGATCTTGCCCGCCTTGGGCGCGACCTCCTGGATGGCCTCCAGGTAGAGCCGCTTGCGGGTCACCTCCGGCGCGAGGCGGTACTCCTTGAGGATGGCGTCGAACCGCGCCACCTCGCCCTTGGCGCGGTTGACGCGCTCGACGGCGTACGCCTCGGCCTCCGCGACGACGCGCTTCGCCTCGCCGCGGGCCTTGGGGATCGACTGGTTCTTCTGCTTCATCGCCTCGTTGCTCATCCGCTCGCGCTCCTGGCGAGCCTCGTTGACCTCGTTGAACGCCGGGCGCACCCGCTCGGGGGGCAGCACGTCCTGGAGCTCGACCCGCTTGATGCGGATGCCGGCGTCGTAGCGGTCCATCGCCTGCTGGATCTCGGCCTGCGCCTCGTCCGAGATGTCGACGCGCGCGGTGGTGAGCACCTCGCTGCTCATGCGGTTGCCGACGATGCGCCGCATCACCGACTCGGAGACCTCCCGCAGGACGCGCTCCGGATCCTCGATCTGGTAGAGGTACTTCACGGGGCCCTGGATGTTGTATTGCACCACCCAGGAGACCTCGATCATGTTGAGATCCCCCGTGAGCATCTGGCGCTCCTCCTCGTACCCCTCGGTGACGTAGCTGCTCGGGCCGCCTTCCTTGCCGACCGCGGTGCGGAACCCGAACTCCTGCTTGAGGACGCGCTCGGTGGGGACCTTCTGCACCCTGTCGATGCCGAAGGGCACCTTGAAGTGGAGCCCAGGCCCTGTCTGGCCGATGACCGTGCCGAGGCGGGTGATCACGGCCTGCTCCTCGGGCTGGACGGAGTAGAACAGGCTCTGGATCGCGATGCCGCCGACGATGAGCGCGACGACCAGGATGTTGATGGCAAGAACGTTCCTGTTTGTGGATTCGTCTTTCACGAGCGAAGAACCCCCGGTCTGGAGTGATGTGCGTTGAGCGTCCTGGTCTCGGGAAATTGCGTCGTCTTCGGGGCCGGGTCCTGCCATCCTGCGTTCACCATCTCCGCGGGGCTCGGGTAGAGCTCCTTCATCGTGGGGTACCTGGTCCACACGTCGTTCAGGAACTGGAGCGCCTCCTCCCGCGTGAGCCGCCGCCTGTCCCTGAACTGCTCCTCGAAGTCTCTCTTCAGCTCCACCTCCAGCAGGCCGTATCGCGGGTCGCCGCGATGGGGCGCTTCCGGTCGCGGGGGCTCGTTCCCGACGAGGTAGCCGATCGCTCCCCTGAGCCTGCCGAGGGGGCCCCATGCGACGTGCCCGAGGGCGCGCGTCGGCGGACGAAAATCGAACTCGAACTGGACCGGCGCAGCGCCGCCCTCGCCCTGCGGTGCCGCGGGCTGGCCCTGCGCCACGCCGAGGGGCGCGTCGCCGCTCGCGGGGACGAGCGCCGCGGCGGCGGCGGCCTTGATCTTCGGGAAGCTCGAGTAGAATGACAGGAACGTCAGCACGCTGCCCAGCAGCGCGATCGTCGCCCAGGACACGTACCTGTACGACTCGCCGAGCGATGATTGGTCCGCGAAGAGGCCTATGGTGTACGACGCGCCCTTCGCGCCCATGGTGCCCGCCATCAGGCCGACGCTCGACAGGAGCTGGGCCTGAGCGGGGGCACGATCCATCGACAGCCCGAGGAGCAGCGGGAACAGCGCCCCGATGCCGAAGCCGAACATGAAGTTCAGGACGCGCAGGGCGTAGTAGTCCTGGTAGTTGGATATCGACACGGCGGCGACGGTCGCGATCGCGATGAGCGCCGCCATCAGGGTCATCGGCCGGAAGAGCCACGTGAGCCAGCTGGCCAGGAGGCGCGACGAGGCCATGCCGATCAGGAACAGGCTGAAGGTCTCTCGCGCCTCCTCGGGGGAGAGCCCCACGACCTCATGGGCATACGTGACGAACCACACGCTGTGGCCCCACTCGGTGGCGTGCAGGAACAGGCTCGCCATCATGAGAACGAGGACCATCGGGTGGGCCAGCGCCGAGAGATGGTCGATCTTGCCGGCGGCGGTGCTCCTCACCGCGTCCAGCGCGTCGAGGTTCGTGGTGAGCGTCAGCCCGACGACCACGACGAGGAGGCCCGTGGCGACGACGAAGACCATGCGCCAGTCGTCCCTCACCCAGCCGTCCGACGATACGAAGTAGTTCACCAGGAACGGTGTCGACAGGTTGCCCAGGCTGACCGCGAAATCCATGAAGCTCAGGGTCGACGCCCTGTTGCTGATGCTCACATGGGCGGCTGTCGCGTGCCCCGCGGTGAAGAAGATGCTCCCCGACAGCGACACGAGGAAGATGTACAGCTTGTAGCGGAGCAGGTCCTGCTCGCCGTAGAGCAGGACGAGGCAGACGATCGACGTGACCGCGGTCGCCGTGAACAACGTCTTCGTCCTCGCGGCGTGGTAGACCCTCCCTCCGATGTAGGACCCGAGCAACGTGCCGACCGACCAGTAGACGAAGATCAGGCCGGCCTGCTCGTTCGATATGTCGAACTCCTGCTTGATGTTCGGTATCGTGACGCCGATGACCGTGCTCAGGAGGCCAAAGACGAAGAAACCGATGCACAGGATGAGAATGCCGCTCTTGCGATCCCTGAGCTGCAACATGGAGGCTCCTTGCGAAAGCTTCATGACGAACCGACGCGCGGGCGCTGCAGGGCGACCCGGGTGAGCGTCAGGGTGGACCTTGCGCGCGGGCCGCTCGACCTTGCATCCAGGACGCCCAGGCCCGGCGCTCGGCCGGCCGACCGCCACCCCTGACGAGCGCAGGCGCGCTAGGAGCCCGGCGGTCCGGTCAGTACTTGGACTTCACGGGCACCGGCGGGTGATAGGACGTCGAGCCGAACAGGATCGCCGGCCAGTACCGCGGGTGGTTCTGCTGAAGCTCCTTGAACATCCTCATGTAGGGGTAAAAGATGAACCGCAGCGGGGTGCGGCAATAGTCCGAGTCGTCGCCGTAGAGCCCTGTCTCAGGGATGTACTGCGGCGGCTCGACATAGGTCCCGAACACCCTGTCCCAGAGCGTGAACCTCGCGCCGAAGTTGCAGCCGTCCGTGATGTTGTGGTCGTCCTCCCTCGAGTGGTGCGTGAAGTGCACCCCGGGCGTGACGAGCACCGATCGGAACATCCTCAGGAACGGGGACTTGATCTCGGCGTAGCTCAGGACAACGGAGTGGGACGGGTTGGTCCAGGCGTCGATCAGCACCAGCACGACGAGGGCCCATCCGCCGTCGCGGAAGTCGAGCGAGAAGAGCTTCGTCAGCACGGGCAGCAGGAGGAGGACGAACACCTTGCCCCCGGCCACGTCCAGGAGGTACGACTGGGGGTCGACCGCCTGCGTGAGCTGCGACAGGTTGCGCGAGCGATGGTGGTTCACGTGGCCGAGGTTCCAGAAGAAGCGAATCTTGTGGCTCCACCGGTGTGACCAGTAATAACAAAAGTCGGCGAGGTAGCATGCGACGATGAGCGCGAGCGGGCCGTTCAGATCCACGATCGTGGGGACGGCGCTCAGCATGCTCGCGTAGTGCTCCAGCAGCCTGTCGACCGATGGATTGCTGAAGGTGAGCAGCGTGGTCAGGAGGAACACGACGTTGACCACGGAGACGTTGATCATCGCCTCCCAGTCGTACGGCTTGCCCGTGATCTTCCGGTAGAACGCGATGTCGGCGATCCCGACGATGGCCCCGAACACGATGCGCGTCACCGCGGCGACGACGATCCAGGCGGCGATCGGCGCCTCCACGTCGGAGAGCGCGACCTCTCGCACGTTGTAGAAGACCACCATGCTCTTCGCGCGCAGGGTCTCGAGGAGCGCTGCCGTGTTGTGGTGGTAGGCGAGCTCCGTGACGATCGCCGCGGCGGACAGGACGCCGAGGACGATGAGCTGAGGCCCGGTCCTCTCGAGGTGTATGTCCTTGTCCCAGAGCCAGTGCTTCAGCCGCTTCAACCACCGAAGACTGTCGGTCTCCTCGCTGGCTTGGTTTGCTATTGTTATCCTCATGCGAAGATCCATTCGTGCTTGATTCGGAGACTGCGACCCTTTCAGGCCGGGAGAGCATTCTTGCTGTGGACACCTCTGTCAAGGGCACAGCCTGTTTTGGTTAACCACTTCATGCAGGCATCGACCGGAGCGCACCGGGAAACGGGCTTGAAACCATCTCGACCCTATTTGTCGCTCCTCGCGCGGCCGGCCGAGGCCGGGTTCGACGATCGTCTGGCCAGGGTAGGGCCGACGAGGCGTCAGACGCGAAGGCTGCTCGAAGCGGTGATTCGCGCACGAACGCGCGCCGTGCCATCGCGCAGCGGTGCTGCGCGCGTGGTCGTCGGATACGGGGCTGTGCGTTCCGTTCACCCTCCTGGAACGCAATGTTATTTCAGCTGCTCGTCCCCCGTAGCTCGAAGCTACCGCCCCCGCGCCGGAGCCCGCGGGCCCAGGACGATGTCTCCCTGCACGCCTGCTGCTATGTCAGCTCGGGCGGGGCTGCCGATGCGGACCCGCCGATCCGTCGCTGGTGACGGGTGGCGCATCGCGTCGATATCTTCTATTGCCGGGTCGAGTTGTCAAGTCGATAGTGCGCTGGCCCACGGTCGGCAGCTGGCATGCATGAGTCCGACATGCGGCTCCGGTGCGCGCCGGTGTCTTCCTGCATTCGAGGACGAGGGCCGTGCCTGAAATAAGCGTGCCGCGACCCCCGGCGAGAGGCCGGCGAGAGGGCGGGGCGATGCTTCATCGAGCGCTTGCATGGCTGGATCAACCGCGTCCGAGGTCTGCCGATCCGGTGATCGAATCAGGTGAATGCCTGCTTCGGTCTCCGCTCCTCGCTCGCGGGATCCCGACTGGGCGCGAGGCGGGCCTATCGCGGCCGTGTCGTAGTCTCCGAAAGTAACGTGATGATTGATGGCTTGTTAAAAAGTGTGAATTTGGAGGGGCTGCATCCGTGAGGAATGCGATGTCTCATGTGGTTTTTGCGGGCACGATGTGGGCGCGGTAGCAAAGGCGGTGCCGATGTCCTGTCCGTGTAGGAACGGCGTCGTGTAGGTCCCTCGCGCGGATGTCCGTGGCGCGGGGTCGGGGTAGGGGACGGACCGATGTCCTGGCGCGACAGGCCTCTCTCCTCGGAAGGAGAGAGGGGTCAGGCGAGTCCGGCCCCGCCCCGACCCCTGCGCCACGGGCACCCTCGCCTGGGGCCGGGCAGCTCGGCCAGACCTCCCCCGCACCAGAGACTGTAGGATCGATCAACCCACATGCCGTCCCGTGAACGTCGAGGTACACGCAGGCAGGCGCCAGGGCGGCCCGGTCAGCGCCTGCCGCTGTTGCTCGTGCGGCCGCTCGCCCTCTGCGCGCCCTTGTGGCCGCTGTCCTCCTGCGCGACGCTCCCCCCGGAGGGAGGCGGCGAGGGCAGCCTGCCGAACGCCGGCGCCGGCCCGTTCCGGGAAATTGCCCAGGCGGAGCTGGGCGGCGCCAGGACGGCCCCGCGCGCGATGGACGACGACGGGCGCTTCGCGCGCGACGCCTCCGTTGTCGATCTCGACGGGGACCCCTCGACGCTCGCGGCCGCCGGCTTCTTCGCCGCGACCCTCCGCGCCGACGACGCCGCGCCGGATCCGCTCGCCCCGCCGAATGCGATCGTCCGCCACGACGCCGCGGACGGGCGCTCGTTCGCGCGCGCATCCACGACGGTCCTCACGCCCGAGCTTCCCTGGGAGGGCGGCGTGGTGGCTGCCCCGTCGGCGCTGCTCGTGGGCACCGACGTCTGGCTCTACTACGCGGCCGAGGGCGGCGTCGGCCTCGCGCGCAGCGCCGACGGGATCGACTTCGCGCGCGAGCCGGCGCCGGTGCTCGCGCCGCTCGCGCCCGGCGAGGGCTGGGACGGCGGCGCCGTCCCGGGGAGCCCCGGCGTGATCCGCCTGCCCGACGGCTCGTTCCGGATGTTCTACGCCGTCCCCGGCGACGGCGACGCGTCCTTCGTCGGCGAGGCGCGCAGTGACGACGGCCTCCTGTGGGAGCGCGTCGGGAGCGGCCCCGCGCTCGCGCCGGCGCCTCTCGCCGGCGCCGGCGCGCCGGAGGAGGGCGCGCCGTTCGACGGCGCCGCGGTCTCCGATCCCGCCCCGGTGCTCGCCGTCTCGGCGACGGGCCGCCCGCTCCTGCGCGTCTACTACGCCGCCAGGGACAGCGATGGGCGCTCGGCCATCGGCCTGGCGGCCCGCCTGGGTCACGACGGCCCGCTCCAGCGCGCTGTCGCGCCGGTGTTCGGCGCGTCGTCGGCGCTCTCGCCGCGCGCGCCCTCGGTGGCGGTCTACCCGGGGTTATCGCTGCTGTTCGTCACGCAGGCGGCCGGGACGCGCGACGGCCAGGGCTATCCCGTTGTCGCCGCCGGCGTCGCGCCCGCCGACGCCGCGCTCCCGCCCCCCATGCCGCCCTGAGCGCGCTCGGCCAGCTCCGCGCGCAGGGATGTGTAGCGTGCATCGGTTGACCCATCTCAAGCTCGCGAGCCTCGCGCGATCGGCCCGAGCCCGCCGCGCGATCGCGATCGCGATCGCGATCGCGCCCGGCGCCGCCCGGCGCGATCGCGATCGCCCATCCGGGCTGGAGCGCGGTCGTAAATCCCCGAATTCACGTCGAATATCGTCGGCACACGGGCTGCAAAGGCGGTGCTCGGAGAGGAGCCCCGATGTCGATGATGACCCGAAATGCCCCCGACACATCCGTGACGTTCTCGCTCGCGGAGCTCGCGAAGATCGAGGAGGAACGCGTGCGGGACGAGCACCTCCAGCGCGCGCGAGCGCGGGAGCAGGAAGCCCGCGAGCAGCGCGAGGCGGAGGCGCGCCGGCGCGCGGCGGAGGCGG
>NZ_JEMA01000279.1 GCF_001589285.1 Sorangium cellulosum
GACGCGTTCGGCCGCGTCCGGCAGCTCGACGACCCCGATCGGGGCACCACGCGCTCGATCCACGACGGCTTCGGCGAGCTGATGTCATCGACCGATGCGCTCGGGCGCGAGACCACGTGGGCCTACGATGCGCTCGGCCGACCCGACTCGCGCGTGGACCGGCACGGCGCCGAGCTTCTGACGACGAAGTGGACCTGGGACACGGCGGCGCACGGGATCGGCAAGCTCCACACGCTCGCGAGCCCGGACGGCGACAAGACGTACGGGTACACCCGCTTCGGCCAGATCGAGACGATCACGCTCCGTATCGACGGAGAGGGTGCTCCCCTGGAAGCCAAGCTGGGCTACGACGAGCTCGGCCGTGTCGATACGGTCACGTATCCTGCGCCTTTCGGCGCGGCGTCGTTCGTGGTGGCCCACGATCACGACGCGCACGGCCACGTGCTCGCCGTGCGCGACAGCCAGACAAAGGACGCGTACTGGCGCTTGACGGACGTCGACGACGCGGGGCGCTTTCGAGAAGAGGTGTTCGGCAACGGCGCGATCACGACACGGAGCTACCACGCCGACAAGCAGCGCCTCGGACACGTGGTGACGCAGAGCGGCGCGGCCGAGGTGCAAGACCTGGACTACGGGTATGACGATCTCCTCAATCTCACGCGCCGCACCGACGCGCTCCAGCCCGAGAACACGACGGAGCGCTTCCGGTACGACCCGCTCCAGCGGCTGAACTGCGCGTACTTCGGCGAGGTCGAGCGCACGTCGGCGCCCTGCGCGCTCCGGTACGACTACCACCCGAACGGCAATCTCACCTTCAAGTCGGACGTCGGAACGCTCTCCTACGATGACCCGCTGCACCCGCACGCGGTCACCGGCGCAGCGCTCGTCACGGGCAGCTTCGGCTACGACGCTGTCGGAAATCAGATCGCGCGCCCCGGCGGCACGGCCGTGCGCTATATGCCATTCGACCTGCCGGAGCGCATCACGCAGGGCGCGAGCACGGTCACGTTCGCCTACGACGGCGACCAGCAGCGGATCCGCAAGACAACACCCGAGAAGGAGACGCTCTACCTCGGCGATCTGTACGAGCGGGTCACCGATGCGGCGTCGGGCATTGTGGAGCACCGGTACCACGTGCACTCGCCGGAGCGGGTCGTGGCGATCGTGACCCGGGGAGGCTCGGACGACGGCACACGGTACGTGCACGTCGACCACCTCGGCTCGGTCGATGCGCTCACCGACGAGGACGGCGGCGTGATCGAGCGGCGGAGCTACGATCCGTTCGGGCAGCGGAGAAACCCCGTCTGGGGAGAGCCCGCGCCAGCGTCGTTCGCCAGCAAGACGACGCAGGGGTTCACCGGGCACGAGAGCGACGACGAGCTCGGGCTCGTGAACATGAAAGGCAGGCTCTACGATCCCAGGGTCGGGCGGTTCTTGACCACGGACCCGATCGTGTCGCTCCCGTCCTTCGGGCAGAGCTGGAATCCGTACAGCTACGTGCTGAACAACCCGCTCGCCTACGTCGACCCGGGCGGCTTTCAGGAAGCGCTCCCGGAGGACGGGGCTCGCTCACCGCTGCCGGCCGGCGCGGAGTTCACTTCGGACGAGCTCGGCCTGCCGCCGATCGAAATCGAGCTGGTCCTTCCATCCTCGGAGCACGAGGCGCGCGCCGACGCCGATACAAACACCATGGCTGCCGAGGCGGGCGGCCCCGTGGCGCCGATCGACGTCAGCACGACCGGGAGCGCCTCCGGGCATGTGCNGTGGTCGGGACCAGCTCGGGCTTCGTGCCCGAGCCGGTGCTGTCGTCGGCGGAGGCCACGAGCCCCGCCAGCCTGGTCGGCGGCACCTTGCTCGGCGCTGCCGCGGGGACGGGCGAGCTGGCGCTCGGCCTCGCACAATCGCTGGTCCTGAATGCGATGACGCTCGGCGGTTACGGCGCCTACCAGCACGGCCGCGCGATGTGGGACGGCTACCAGGCAGCCGGCGTTCTCGGCGCGATCAACGCCGTCAACCCGCTCTACGAGATTGGGCGCAACGGGGCCGACACGGCGCTCGCCATCGATCGGGGCGACTATCGGGCGGCGGGCTCGGCGGGGGTGAAGGCGATCCTCCTCGGCGCGGCAACGGTATACGGTGCGGGCAGGGGGCTGGGAGCGCTCGCAGAAGAGTCCGCGGCTGCGGCGGGAGCCATAAGGGGAGGAGCAAGCGCGAGCTCCTTCGTCTACCAGCTCGTGGACGATCTTGGGCAGCCAGTCTATTATGGAATTTCCAAGCACCCCGTGAGCCGGCTTGGACAGCATGCACGAAAACCGGAAGGCCCTTTCCGCGGCATGCAAGTCATCTCGGAGCCGCTTCCCTTGCCGCAAGCACGAGCGCTGGAAACTTCCCTGATTCAGCAAGCGCACGCCGAAGGGAGATTGATCTACAATACGGCCGGCTCGTCGATTTCGTCTACCGCGCCGATTGCGACACCGACTATGGTCCAAGCCACAGAAACGATGCTCAGCCCACGGCTATATCCGAGGTAGATCTATGGGATGGTGGAAGGTCGAAAATACGCAGGATGTAATTGGTGACGGTCCGCTTGACGCTCTGACCGACGCGATGGCCGAGGTGGTCTCGCAGTACCAGGTCGAGTTTAAGCGACGGCCGAGTAGAGCTGAGTGGGAAGCGTTGCTCACCGCGGTGCTCGGGGAAGAGGAGCCCGAAAAACGGCCTTCGGACGATGGTGTCGTAAAGCGGGTTTTGGTCGAGCTTGCATGATCGCGACACGGCAACAGGTATTCGACTTCCCCGCGGAGTTGTGCCACGTCGCAGGGTCATGGGGCCACCCCTTTGCAGGGTCATGGGGCCAGGGGGAGACGACGTGATCGGCCTCGACCATGCCCGAGACTGCGAAGCGTGTCGAGGTCCCCGGAGTCGGGCGCGAAGCGACCGGCGACGTCCCTCTTTTTTGCAGGGTCATGGGGCCACCCGGGCCGCCTGGTAGGTCCGGCGCAGGACGCCTTCGGACACCGGCGGACATCCACCACAGAGCTCGACGACGAGGGCATCTTCCCCCAGAGCTACGTGAATGCGGCCGGGCACACGACGATCGTGGCGTACGACGACGCGCTCGGCGTGCTGCTCAGGCGTGTCGATCCGAATCAGCTCGTCACGGAGTGGCAGGTCGACGGCTTCGGACGCCTCGGCATCGAGCGGCGCCCGGACGGCACCACCNACGCCTCGGCATCGAGCGGCGCCCGGACGGCACCACCACGA
>NZ_JEMA01000281.1 GCF_001589285.1 Sorangium cellulosum
GAGCCGGCGCCGGCCGCGCAGCCGGCCGCGGCGCCGCAGCCCGCGGGCGGGGCGAGCCAGGCGGCCGAGCTGTCGCAGCTCATCCAGGCGAGCGGCGGGGTCGTGCCGCCGGTCCCCGGGGTCGGGTTCGGCGCGTACAAGGTGCCGCCCTACACCCCGAAGCCGGGCGACAAGGTGGTGCCCTTCAGCCGGCGCCGCCGCATCACCGCGGACCACATGGTCTATTCCAAGGTGACGTCGCCGCACGTGGTGACGGTCGCCGAGGTCGATCTGCACGAGACGTCGAAGCTGCGCGAGGCGCACAAGGACGAGTTCAAGAAGGCGGGCGCGTCGCTGACGTTCCTGTCCTTCATCTGCGCCGCGGCCGTCCGCGCGCTGCGCGAGCACCCGGAGTTCAACGCGCGGGTGCTCGAGAACTCGTACGTGGTGCTGCGCGACGTCAACCTCGGCGTGGCGGTGGACACGCCCGGCGGCCTCATCGTCCCGAGCATCAAGCACGCGGACGAGCTGTCGCTGCGCGGCATCGCGAGGAGCATCGACGAGCTGGCCGGGCGCGCGCGGTCGGGCAAGATCACGGCCGACGACCTCGCGAACACGACCTTCACTGTCTCGAACCCCGGCCTCAAGGGCAACCTGTTCGGCGGCGCGATCATCTCACAGCCGAACGTCGGCATCCTCAGGATGGGTGAGATCAAGAAGCGCGTCGTGGTGGTCACGAAGGACAAGGAGGACTCGATCGCGATCCATCCGGTCATGTTCCTCGCGCTGTCCTACGACCACCGCATCATCGACGGGGTGTTGGCGAACTCGTTCCTCTGGCGCGTCACCGACATCCTCACACGCGGGGAGTTCGAAGTATGAACGCGAAGAGCGACGTGCAGGGCCTGAGAGCGCTGAGCGAGGTCGATCCGGAGATCGCCGAGCTGATCCGGCTGGAAGAGCGGCGGGAGGCGGACACGTTCCGTCTCATCGCCAGCGAGAACTACGTGTCTCGGGCGGTGCTCGAGGCGACCGGCTCGGTGCTGACGAACAAGTACTCCGAGGGGTACCCGCACAAGCGGTATTACGAGGGTCAGCAGCAGGTCGACGTGATCGAGGAGCTCGCGCGCACGCGCGTGGCGAAGCTCTTCGGGGCCGAGCACGTGAACGTGCAGCCCTACTCCGGCAGCCCGGCCAACCTGGCCGTCTACCTCGCCTTCGCGCAGGCGAACGACACGATCATGGGCCTCGGGCTGCCCGCGGGCGGGCACCTGACCCACGGCTGGTCGGTGAGCATCACCGGGAAGTACTTCAAGAGCGTCCCCTACGGCGTTCGCGAGAGCGATCACCGCATCGACATGGACCAGGTCCGCGACCTGGCGCGCGCGCACCGGCCGAAGCTCATCTGGTGCGGGACGACGGCGTACCCGCGCATCATCGACTTCGCCGCGTTCCGCGCGATCGCCGACGAGGTGGGGGCGATCCTGGCGGCGGACATCGCGCACATCGCGGGGCTCGTGGCCGGCGGGGTGCACCCGTCGCCGGTGGGCATCGCGGACGTGGTGACGTCGACGACGCACAAGACGTTCCGGGGCCCGCGCGGCGCGATGATCCTCTGCAAGAAGGAGCACGCGAGCGCGATCGACAAGGCGGTGTTCCCGGGCCTCCAGGGCGGGCCGCACAACCACACGACGGCGGCCATCGCTGTCGCGGCGAAGGAGGCATCGGAGGACGGCTTCCGGACCTACGCGGAGCAGATCGTCGAGAACGCGAAGGCGCTCGGGCGCGCGCTGGAGTCGCGCGGCTTCCGGCTCATCACCGGCGGGACCGACAACCACCTGCTGAACATCGACATGACCCCGAAGGGGCTCGCCGGCAAGCCGTACGCGCAGGCGCTCGATCGCGCGGGCATCGTCGCCAACTACAACTCCATCCCGTTCGATCCGCGCAAGCCGTTCGACCCGTCGGGGATCCGCATCGGCACGCCGGCCGTGACGTCGCGCGGCATGGGCGTCGCCGAGATGGAGCGCCTGGCGGCGTGGATGGATGACGTGGCGCAGAACATCAGCGACGAGGCGCGCATCGCGCGCATCGCCGCCGAGGTCGCGGAGCTCTGCCGCGGCTTCCCTGCGCCAGGCATCCGGCTGTAGGGCTGCGGCGAGCCGCGAGGCGCGCCGGACGAGGACGCCGAGGAGAGGTCTCTCCCGGCGTCCTCGGCGTTTCTACGGCGTCACTTCACGTAGAGCTGCGCGGCGGCCATGCCCGCGCCGGCGGTGGCCTTGACGATGTACTTGGCGTTGATGCCCACCGGCAGCGACCAGCGGAAGCAATTGCCCCGGCCGCCGAGCGCGGCGTTCGAGCCGGTCAGGGTGTCTCGCGCCAGCTCCGACGAGCCCATCGGGATCGGGGTCAGCGCGACGAGGCTGATGTCGAGCTCGGTGATCCCCGCGCCGACGCCGAGGATCGTGTAGCACTTGCCGGGCATGAGCTGGATCTGCTGCTCCAGCGTCTGTCCAGCGCTGAACTGGCCCGCGATCGGCCCCCCCTCCTTCGTCATGCCCTGCGCCTCTGTCGCGGCGAGGTTGTTGAGCGGGATGGTCGCGGCCGACGCGAAGTTCGGGTCGATCGGCGACGCGCTGCCTGTGCTCGTGCCGCTGCCGCTCGGGGCGGGCTGCTGGCCGCCTGTCGTCGTCTGGCCGGGGAGCGGGAACGGCCACGGGAAGCCGCCGGGCTGCGCCGAGGGCGCCGCGCCGGGCTGCTGCGGGGCAGGCTGCTGCGTCGTCGGCGCGGGCTGCTGCGGCTGCTGGTAGTCCGGCTGCTGCGGCTGCTGGTACCCGGGCGGCGGATACCCCTGCTGTGGCTGCTGGTACCCGGGCGGCGGATACCCCTGCTGGTACCCAGGCTGCTGGTAATAGCCGCCAGGGGGCGGGGCGTAGCCGGGCGGCGGCTGGTTCGCGTAGTTCGGCGGCGGGGAAGCCTCTCGCTGTTGACAACCAGCAGCGAGGGCTGCGGTGAGGACCATGGTTGACAGGACGCCAATCGTACGGAGCAAAAGAACCTCCTCCAATTTCCGGCAGAACGCCGCGTTCAATCTCACTGACGGGCGCGCGACGCAACGGGTCACTCGCTGGGAAGCTCCCCGGAGCAACGCCCCCGAAGCCCGATGAACGAGCCCCGACGGCCGTCCGCCGGATATCGCTTTGGACGGGTCACGCCCCCGCTTTCATCGCGCCCGCCCGGCAAATTGGTGCTGTTTCTGCCACGATTTCCCGGATCACGGCGGCCAGGCTCGGCTGGCTCGAGGGGAAAAGTGAGGTAGCCTACGGCATGACCGACCACGGCTCCCGTGCGAAGTTCGAACGTCCCGGAGAGTTTGCGCGGTGGTTCCTGGAACGGGAGATGCTGGCGAGCGCTGGCATGGGGCTCGCGGCCGACAGGGCGCGGCTGCACCTCGGGCGCGCTGTCGCTTTCCTGGACCAGGGGATGCTGCGCGAGTCGCTGACGGAGGCGAACTCGGCTGCGTACCTCGACCGGGCGATCCGGCCCGAGGCGCTCCTCGTCGCGCGCATGTGCGTCCTGCGCGAGCTCGTGGGCGGGGCCGGCGGCTGAGCGGCGCGCAGGTGCGACGCGCGGCGCCGCCCGCGCCGGCCCGCCTGCGCAGGGCGTCTCGCGCGCCTGCGCAGGGCGTCTCGCACATAGCCCTCGGCCCCTGTCGGGTGTATGAGCGCCCGCGGGCACAGCTTTCCGAGCCAGGAGCCGCGGCGTGCGGCAGGGCTGTGCGCGAGGAGGCCGCAGATGACGGTGACGGGTAGGTCGTTGGGTTCAGCAGTGCTCTTGGTGCTCTCGGCGGCAGCCCTCTCGGCGGCGGCGCTGAGCTGCGGCGGCGGCAGCAAGGAGTCGGAGTTCGCCGACGACCCGCCGGACGCGGGGGCGCTGCCGCCTCCGCAGCCGACAGCGTCCGTCCCGCCCCCGGACGCCGGCTTGCCCCCGGTCGCGGTGCCCACGACGTCGCCCTGTGATGGAGTCCAGTCGCTCGCGATGACGACGATGTTCCAGGGCCGCGCCGCGGGCGAGGCGCCGAGGATGCAGCCGGAAGGGGCGCCTGTGTGCAACGTGGTGCCCGAGGGGCAGACGGCCTCGGGGCAGACCTTCATGCTCCAGCCGGGCAATTGCTACACGTTCCTGGCGCAGGCGCTGCCCACGGTCACCGAGGTCGATCTCCAGCTCGAGATCGACCTCAACGCGGGTGGACAGCCGGGGCTCGCGGCGTTCAACCTGAAACCGGTGCTCGCTGTCGACTCGGATACGGGGCCGACAGCGGCCATCGGGGCCAAGCAGAACTGCTACCAATGGCCCTTCCCGCTCCCGGCGACGGCCAAGCTGGTCGTCAAGGCGCGCACCGGGTCGGGGCCGGTGGCGGCGCAGGCCTACAGCCGCAAGAAGTAAGGCGGCTGCTGAGGCCGGGAGGCCGGGGGACGGCGGCGGCGGGAGACAAGGTGGTTCCGGGCTGACCGGCCCCACGAACACCCTCTCCGGGGGGACTACCGTCCTTATAAGAGAGCTCTACCGGCAGCCCCGGGCCACGCCCGTACCGGCCGCCGAACCCCCGCTCCGGGGGCCTACCGTCCTTTGAGAGAGCTCTACCGGCAGCCCGGACCATGCCCGTACGGGCCGCCGAACGCCCCCTCCGGGGGTCGAGCGTCCGTCAAGGGAGTCCACCCTGTGTCGAGCGGCCTGGAGACCGAGAAGGGCGCCGGACGGCGCCGTGGAGGGCATGGAGCGAGAACGGCCACGTCGCCGTGACCGCCCTGCGCTCCGCGGGGAGAACCGCGAGCCTACAGGAGCGCGTCCTTGATGGCCTTGATGGGCCGCGCGCGGACGGACTTGCTCGCCGGCTTCGCAGCGAAGGTCATCGGCTGCTTGGTAAACGGGTTGATCCCCTGGCGCGCCTTCGTCGCAGGGCGCTTGACCACCCGGAACTTCGCAAAGCCGGGGAGCGTGAACACGCCCGACTTCTTCAGCTCACGATGACCGATCGAGATCAGGGACTCGAGAACGTTCTTCACCTGCTTGCGGCTCAGCTCATCACCGGCAGCTTCGGTGATGGCCTGGATCAGGCCGCTCTTGCTCAACGTCTTCTTCGGGCCGCCCCCGGCCGTCTTCTTGGTGGTCGCCATGGCACTCTCCTGGGACATGAGCTCGCGCGCGACACCTCGCCGCGCGCAGCCTCAGCGAACCTTACACACTGAACAGGACAAAAAAAGACAAAAATGCGGGGAGAAAACGCGATTTCTGAGAACGGGCATCGCGCGGACGCCTGAAAGGCCGCGGCGGAGCGGTGCGCCAGAGGGGGAACGAGGCGCTGGGAAGGGCGGCGGAGCGGCGCGTGGATGGGCCAGAGAGGCGCCGGAGAGGTGCCAAGGACACATCAAAAAGGCGGCTGGAATCGCGCGGTTCCGCGGCGCCGGGGCGCCGCCTCGGGCGGCCGCGGGGGCGCGGCCGCGACCGGGGCATACCTGAGGAGACGCGCGGGAGGGGGGTTTAGCCGGCGCGCAGCTCGTCGAGGAGCGCCCGGGCCGCCTCGAGGGAGGCGTCCTCGGAGACGGACTTGTCGAGCATCAGGCGCGCTCTCCGGCGGTCGCCGGCGGCGAGCGCCATCGCGCCGAGGTGGTAATAGGCGAGCGCGCGCGCGGCGAGCGTGGTGCCAGCCTCACCGGGCTCAGGGGCAATCTTCATCAGGGTGACCGCGCGGTAAGCGCGCGCGGCGATGTCCTGCTCGCCGAGCCCGAGCGCGCTCTCGCCGAGCGCCATGGCCAGCTCGCCGTTCTGAGGGTCGTTCTCGAGCGCCCTCGTGAGCGCGACCAGCGACTCGCGCGGATTCCCCTCGGCGTCCTCGATCCGCGCGAGGCGGTGGTAGACGGCGCCGAGGAGCCGCGAGCGACGACCCTTGTTGGCAGCGATGAGCTCCGCAGTGACCGCGCGCGCCTCCTTGGGGTTGCCGGCGGCCGTGAGGGCGTCAACGAGCGAGACGCCGACCTCGTGATCCTGCGGGCGCAGCGAGCGCGCCTCCCGGAGCGTTGAGACGGCCTGAGGCGCGTCGCCTACCTCGAGGAGCAGGCGGCCGGCGGCGACGAGGAGCGCGAAGCGGCCCGCCACGTCGGGCGCGGCCGCGGCGTCCTCGAGCGTGATGGCGGCGAGCTCGCGGCTCGCGCCGATCTCGGCGTAGAGCGCGCGCAGGCGATCGCGGATCGCGGCGTTGCCCGGCGCGGCGCGGAGCGCGCGCTCGAGCCCTCCGCGCGCGTCGCCCAGGTGTCCGGCGCGCGAGCAGGCGCCGGCCAGGCGGAGCGCGGTGGCGACGAGGGCCTCGCCCTCCTCGAGCGCGATGAGCCTGCGGTAGACGGCGCTCGCGGCGTCCCAGCGCGCGGCGGACTCCTCGAGGCCAGCGAGCGCCTTGAGCGCCGCGCGATCCTTGGCGTCGGCGTGGAGCAGATCGCCCAGGTGAGCGCGCGCGCGCTCGAGATCGCCCGAGCGCGCGAGGATCTCGGCGAGGCGCAGCCGGAGCGCGCGCGGCGTGACGGCGGCCGCCCCCTCCGACGCGGGCTCCGCGGGCTCGGCGTCCGCGGGCCGCGCCGCCGCCCGCTCGAGCGCCCGCTCCAGGCCGGCGATGAGCTCGCGCGCGTACTCGGCGCCGCCGAGCGCGTGGGCGCGCTCGAGATCGGCGAGCGCGCTGTCGCCCTGCCCGAGCGCCCCGTACACCTCGGCCCGCGCGCGGTAGAGCCACGGGTCGTCCGGGCTCGCCTCGAGGGTCGCCGTGAGCGCGCGGGCCGCGCGGGCGTGCTCGCCGACCGCGCCGCACGCGTCGATCAGCGCGAGCAGGACGTCGCGATCGCCGGGGGCGACGCGGAGCGCGCGCTCGAGGAGCTCGGCCGCGGCGGCGGCGTCGCCCGCGCGATCGCGGAGGAGCTCGGCGGCGCGGCAGAGGGACTCGACGCGCGCCTCGTCGGTGCCCGCGACCTGCGCGGTGAGCACGTGCAGGTCGGCGAGCGCGTGCCACGCCTCGCGGGCCGCGTAGCGCGACGCGAGCTCCTCGCGGAGCCGGTCGCTCGCCGGGCAGACGGCGTAGCCGGCCTTGAGGGCGGCCTCCGCGGCGGCGTCGTCGCCGCGCGCGGCGTGGAGGCCGGAGAGCTCCAGGGCGATCTGCGCCGCCTCGCCGCCCTGCTCGACGCGCAGGAGCTTCTCGAGGGCGTCGACGAGGTCGTCGGTGGTGTCGCGCTTGCGGCCGAGGCGCACGAGCGCGCGCAGGACGTCGCGGTTCGCGCCGTCCCAGTCCGCGGCGCCGAGGTACACGTCGCGCGCGCCGCGGTCGTCGCCGCGCTGCTCGAGGAGGGCGCCGAGGCGCATCGAGATCGAGGCGATCGAGGCGAGATCGGCGCGGTCCTTCGCGGCGTCGAGCTGGAGCGCGAAGAGCTCGCCGAGCTCCTCGGTGCGGCCGGCCTCCTCGAGCATCGTGGCGAGGAGGATGGCGGCCTCGACCTGGGTCGGATCCTCGTCGAGGATGTCGCGGAGCAGGAGCGCCGCCTGCGCCGGCGACTCGCGCGCGAGGAGGCGCGCGCGCTCGAGGCGCAGCGCGCAGCGCTCGGAGATGTCGTCGACGAGGGGGACCGTCTCCTCGAGCAGCGCGGAGAGCCGCGCGGCGTCGCCGCTCCGCCGGTACACGCCGGCGAGCGGCATCCAGATCTCGCGCTCGGCGGGCTCGCGGCCGCGGAGCTCCTCGTACAGGCGCGCGGCGCGGCCGACGTCGTCGAGCGGGCCGGCGGCGAGGGCCGCGGCGTGCAGGAGCAGCGCCCGCTCCTCCTCGGGCGCCGAGGCGCGCGCGGCGCGCTCGGACAGCCACGCGGCGGCCGCGAGATCGCCGGCCTCCTCGCGGAGCTCGGCGAGCGCGACGAGCGCCCACGCGGCGCCGGGCGGATCGGACGAGGGCGGCGCGACCACGCCGACGATGCGCTGCAGGATCGTCTCGGCCTGCTCGCGGTCGCCGAGCGCGCGGGCGGTGCGCACCGCCTCCTCGAGGACCCCGGGGCCCTCGATCTCCGCGAGGAGCAGGAGCGCGTCCACGAGGGCGCGCGGGCGCCCGCTCTGCCGGGCGAGCCGCTCGAAGAGGCGGATGGCGCGCGGGTTCCGCGGATCGGTGCGGAGCGCGTGCCGCAGGATCGCCTCGGCCCGATCCGGCTCGGCGCGCAGGTCGAGCGCCTCCTCGAGGAGCGCGATCGCCGGATCGACCTCCGCCGGATCGGCCGCGAGCAGCGAGGCCAGGCGGTAGCGCGGATCGGCGCGATCGGCGGGGCCCGCGCCGGCCGCCGGCGCGGCGTCGGCGTCGGCGTGGGCGATGCGCTTGCGGAGGACGTCGGCCTGCGCCAGGCGGTCGCCGAGGCGCTCGTAGATGGCCTCCAGGGAGCGCCAGAGCTGCTCGACGTCGATGCTCATGTCGCGCTCCCCATCGCGCCCCGCCGAGGGCGCGCCGGCCGCGATCCTCGCCTCGGCGCGGCGGTAGACGGCCGCGGCGCGCTCCGGGTCGCCCGGCGCGAGCTCGAGGGCGCGGCCGAAGCGGAGCAGCAGCGCGATCTCGTACGGCTCCCCGGCCGCGCGGGCGACGAGCCGCTCGACGAGCTCGAGGTACCGGGGCACCTGGTCGAGCCGGCGCGCGAGCTCGAGGGCGGCGTCGTGGGCGGCCCCCGCGCCGGGGGTGAGGTCGAGCGCGCGCAGGCGGGCCGTCAGCGCGGGCTCGGGGCGATCGAGCGGCCCTTCATAGAGCGACGCGAGCTCGCCGAGCGCCGCGGCGGCGTCCTCGGCGGGCTCGAGGGCGGGGCCGCCGAGCCGCGCCTCGAGCGCGCGGGCGAGCAGGTCGTGGCGCCCGCGGGCGCGCAGCGCGGCGANAGCAGGTCGTGGCGCCCGCGGGCGCGCAGCGCGGCGAGCAGCTTCTCGTGCTCGGCCTCGCTCTCGCGCGCCGCCTCGAAGGCCGACTCGACGTACTCGGCCTCGCGATCGGGCGCGCCCTGCCGCCGCGCGATCTCGCCGAGCGCGAGGAGGACCTCGGCCCGGCTGAACGACGTCGCCGCCGGGCGGCTCGCCAGGCTGGAGCGGGCCGGCGGCAGCGAGCTCCGCCGCGCGCCGGGGAGCCCGTCGCCCTCGTCCCGGGGGCGGCGCGCGACGAGCAGCAGCGCGCGGTAGGCGCGGTGCGCGCGCTCGAGCTGGCCGTCCTCGAGCGCGAGGACGGCGAGGCCGTCGAGCGCGCCCGTGTGCGCGGGGTCGATGCGCAGCGCGTTGTCGAACTCCGCCATCGCGCGGGCGCGGTCGCCCGTGGCGAGGGCGACGCGGGCGAGCTCGTCGTGGACGAGCGCGCGCTCCTTGGGGCGGCGGGCGCCGAAATCGGCGATGATCCCGCGCAGGGCCGCGGTCGCGTCCTCGGTCCTGCCCGCGGCGGAGAGGGCGCGGCTGCGCGCGAGGCGCAGCGAGAGGTCGTCCGGGGCGAGGAGGATCGCCTCGTCGAACAGCGGGATCGCGGCGGCGGGCGCGCCGCCGCGGGTGAGGTAGAGGTCCGCGGCCTCGCGGAGGAGCGCGAGGCGGGCCGGCGCGTCGCCCCCTTCGCCGCGCGCGCGCGCGGCGTC
>NZ_JEMA01000282.1 GCF_001589285.1 Sorangium cellulosum
GGCTGCGCCGCGGCGGGCGGCGCGATGAGCCCGAGGGCGAGCAGCCCGGCGAGCGTCGAGGCCAGCGAGATGCTGCGTCGAGACGAGGGTGCGGTGCTTTTCATGACCGGTCGGTCACTTATGGGCGGCGAAAGCACCCGTCAAGTCACAGGCGATCGCCCGCACCGCGCCACGGCGATCGCTCACCCCGCCTTGCCGCGATCGTGACCCGGCGCGTGACCGGGCAGCTAGCCCGCTCGAACCGACGGCAGCTCTGGCGCGAAGGAATCGGTGACTCCGCTGGCGCTGTCCGTGACCCCGCTCGGCGCCGTGGCCTGGCGTGGTCGTCATGCCGTGCCGCAGTGAGCCATGACAGCCGGGACATCAGCGCCGGTAACGTTGAGAAGCGTCTGGTCCGGTGCACCGCTCAGCGCGTGGGCAACGCACCGTCCGCACCCACGCACGCGCGCTGTGGACGGCAGCAATCCGTCGCGCGCTCCGCGGCAGCGCGTATTGCGATGCTCCAGGGGATGGAAGAACATCCAATGAAGTGGCCGCCATCTTGCTTGGCGGCGGACCGGAGGCCCTCATGCATAGACTGCCTGCATCGCGCCGCAGCTTCTCCCCGATGCTCGCCATCCTCGCGACCGCATCATCGTTTGCCGCCTGCGCTCCGTGGGAGCTCGGGGAAGACGAGCCCCCGCAGGTAGACGATCCCGGGAGCGTCGCGGTCGCGGCGGAGCCGCCGCCCGCGATCAGCGGTGGCACGCTCGCCGTGAGCAGGAGCGCTGTCCGGGCGGTGGCCGCGGATCCGGATCGCGATCGGGTGTGGATCATCGATCTCGAGGCGCAGAAGCTGACCGCGGAGATCGTCCTCGAGAAGGGAGACGAGCCGGGCAGGGTCGTCGAGGATGACGTGGGGCGGTTCCACGTCGCGCTCCGCCGCGGAGGCGCGGTCGTCTCGATCGACGCGGAGAGCGGCAAGGTCGTCGACCGGCGCGACGCGTGCCCTGCCCCGAGGGGGATCGCCTACGATGCGACGACCGACCAGCTCCATGTCGCCTGCCTCGGCGGCGAGCTCGTGACGCTCCCGGCCGGTCCCGGGGCGGCGACGCGCCGCGTGCAGCTCGAGCGCGACCTGCGCGACGTCGTCGTGGACGGCGATCGGCTCCTGGTCAGCAGATTCCGCGCGGCGGAGCTGCTCACGGTCGACGCGAACGGCAGCATCGCGGGGCGAGAGTCGCTCCCGCAGTTCGACCTGTTCGGGCAGGTGTTCGCCCCGGCCGTCGCCTGGCGGACGCTCCCGCTGCCGACGGGGGGCGTCGCGATGGTGCACCAGCGCGCCCTGATCGCGCCCGTCGAGATCGTGGAGGGCGGCTACAGCTCCGGCGGCTGCGATGGGAGCATCGTGCACAGCACGGTGTCGGAGCTCGGGACTGCGGCCCCGAACGGCCTGTTGAAGCTGTCGCCAGCCCTCCCGTCCGCGACCCTCCCTGTCGACCTCGCGATCTCCGAGGACGGCGCGTCGTACGCGGTCGTCGCGGCCGGAAGGAACGAGGTCCTCGTGACCAGCCCCGCGAGCCTGAGCCAGAATGTGGAGGTCGGCTTCGAGCAGGGGACCTGCATGGAGCCGCAGCACCGGGTGACGGTCGACGGCGAGCCCACCGCCGTCGCGTTCGCCGGCGACGCCGTGATCGTGCAGACCCGCGAGCCGGCGAGCCTCCAGGTGCTCGCGCTCGACGGCGTCTCCCGCAACCGCGTCATCACGCTCCCCGGCGAGAGCCGCAGGGACACCGGCCACGAGATGTTCCACAAGAACGCGTCGGGTTCGATGGCGTGCGCGTCGTGCCACCCGGAAGGCGGCGAGGACGGCCACACCTGGGTCTTCAACCCGATCGGGCCGCGGCGCACCCAGTTCGTGAGCGGCGGCATCCTCAATACCGCGCCGTTCCACTGGGACGGCGACATGTCCGGCATCGAGGCCATCATGAGCGAGGTGTTCGAGCGGCGGATGGGCGGCATGCACCAGGGTCCGCGCCGGGTGAAGGTCTTCGCCCGGTGGATCGACAGCCTCCCCGCGCCGCCGGTGTCGTCGGCGCCCGACAAGGACGCCGTGGCGCGCGGCGAGTCCCTCTTCCACGACAAGACCGTGGACTGCGCGAGGTGCCACGCGGGCGCTCAGCTCACGAGCAACGAGTCGTTCGACGTCGGCACGGGCAAGGCCTTCCAGGTGCCGTCGCTGGTCCGCATCGGCGCGCGCGCGCCGTTCATGCACGACGGGTGCGCGACGACGCTGAAGGACCGGTTCACCAAGGCCGCCTGTGGCGGCGGTGACATGCACGGCAAGACGTCTCACCTGTCGGACGCCCAGCTCGACGATCTGGTCGCCTTCCTCGAGACCCTCTGACCCTCCTCAGATCCGGCGTTCCGGCGGGATTTCCGCAGGAGATCCCGCCCTGATCGCGCCCCCCTCACCGCGAATGATGTAACGAGCGCCGAGCCGCGATATGCTGGCGCGGCGTGAACGTCGCAGAAAAAGTCGCCACCCTCGAAGCGCTCCTCCAGCGGGTGCAGCGGAACGCCGCTGCGCCTCGAACCCGGACGTTGCTCCCGGTCTCGGCCGAGCTCGTCCCTCACCGCGGTGAGGCGCCCGGCGCTATCGCCGACGACATCGCAGGCGCGGCCTGGCCGGACGGCGGGCTGAGCCCGGCGGAGACGTCGCCGGCGAGCGAAGCGCGGCCGGCAGCGGTCGCCGCGGGCGGGCCGCCTCGCGCCCCCGAGCCGTTCCTCGACGATGCGCGCCATGTCGCCGCGTCGCCCGCCGCTCAGGCGCCGCAGACCGCTGCAAGGCAGCCGGCCGCGGCCGCCAGGGCACCGCAGGAGGCTCAGCCGGCGGCGAAGACCCCGCAGCAGCCGGCGGCGAAGACTCCGCAGCAGCCTCCGGTAAAGACGCCCGCTGCGGCCACGCCCGCCGCGGGCGCGGCCAGGACGTCGGCCTCCAGGACGGCCGCGGCAGCGCCGGCGCGCGCCTCGGCGCAGTCGCTCGGCGCCCCCGAGAGGCCGGCGGCGGGGCGGCCCGCAGCCTCGCTCGACCTGCCGCGGGCCGACGCCCGCGACGCCGGTCCCATCGCCGGTGGCCAGGAGACCTACCGTCCGCCCGCGGACGCCGAGCCGAAGCCGAGAGATGCGGCCAGACCTGCCGCGTCCAAGGTCGGGGCGCCGGTCGCCGCCAGGTCGCCCGGCCAGCTCTCTGGCGGCGCGGCGGTGCCGCCGGCCCGCGGCTCCAGCCCGCGCGCCGAAGGAAAGCCGTTCTTCCCGCACGAGGACGTCGCGGCGAGGGGAAAGCCGGTCGAGAGCGACAGCGAGCTCTCGTTCGCGGGGCTCCTCCCCGACGAGCCGACCGCCGCGCCGAAGCCGGGCGCGGCGCTGAAGCTCCCCGCCGAGCGCAGGCCGGAGCCCGCGGCGGCCGAGGCGCGCAGGTCGCTGGCTGACCGCGCCGAGGCCCCCGTCGCGGCGCGCGCCGCGAGCACGCCGGTCGCGAAGGAGGGCGCCTTCGCGCTGGAGGCGGCGGCGGAGCGCGGCGCGGCCATCAGCGAACCGGTCACGCCGAAGGCCGCGCCAGCAGAGACGCTCGCGGCCAACGCGCGGCGCGCGATGGGCGAGCCGGCCATCGAGCGCGAGCTCAGCCGCGATATGGTCGACGATGAGCCGACCGTGATCCGCGGCATGCTCGAGGACGAGCCCACGGTCATCCGCTCGCGCCCCGAGGGCCTCGAAGACGAGGAGACGGCCGTCCGCTCCGCGCGGTCCGAGGCCCAGGCGATCGCCCGCTCGGTCCACGACCAAGAGACGGTCGACGCGGCTCCCGGGGTGCTGCCCAGGGGGGCCGTCGACGAAGGGGATCGCAAGTCCAGGCCGAAGCCGCTCGACCGCGACCTGCTCCCGAAGGTCATCACCAAGGATCCGCCCATCGTCCCGGCGGACAAGGCGCCGCCGAAGCAGTCCGAGGTCGCCACGACGCGGCCGCCCGCGGACACCAGCGTCAGCGTCACCGAGCGCCCGGGGGCGCCTCGCTCGCGCGTGGGCCTCCTCATCGCGGCGGTGGCGCTCCTCGTGGCCGGCGCAGCCGTCGCGCACCGCCTCGGGTTGTTCGGCTCCGAGCCGGCGCCCCCGGCGAACGTCGGTCCTGACACCAACGCGGGCGCAGCGCAGGACGTCACGGCGCAGCCCCCGCCCACGCAGCCGACGCCGGCCGCCACGCCCGCAGAGACGGCGCCCGCCGCGCCGTCGGCGGTCGAGACCGCGACGCCGACCGCGACGGCTGAGCCGACCGCGACCGCCGCGCCGGCCGAGACCGCCGCGCCGGCTGCGGGCAGCTCGGAGAGTCTGCCGTCGAACCGCGGCCATCTGCTGGTCAACTCGCCCGAGCAGGCCTCGGTGTACGTGAACGGCTCGCTCGCCGGAAACACGGGAGAGACGCTCGAGGTTCCTTGCGGGACGCGCTACGTGCGGCTCGGCAAGCTGACGACGGAGAAGACGTCGACCCCCGCGTGGCTCTCCTCCGGCCAGGCGGTCATCGTGGGCTGCCGCAAGCAGACGGTCCTGTCGATCAATCCCACCCCGACGAGCCCGGCGCCCGAACGGCCTGCGAAGCGCAAAGCCAGCCCGGCCGCCACCCCCGCCCCCGACCAGGAGGGCGCTGCGCCGGCGCCCGCCGGGGGAGACGCGCCTGTGCCGGCGGGCGATCCTGCTCCGTAAAAAGTCCACCGCGCTTGTTCGATGGAAGCCCGCCCTCCGGGCGGCCTGCGCTCCTGCGGGTATGCAGGAGCGCGGTGCTAGGCTGCGCCCCTCATGGAATCCAAGACGACCGCCTTCCCCCACGCGGCAGGCGCTGAGGCCGACGAAGCGGCGGCCCTGCGGACGCCCGGCGCGACGGCGAGCGCTGGACCCTTTCCGGTGAGCGGCCCGGCGGGGGGAGAGCCCCTCGACGACGTCGCGGAGACAGCGCCCTCCGCTGTCGGGGAGATCGTCGTCCGGGCGCGGGCGGCGCAGCGCGTCTGGGCCGAGGTCCCGATCGGGGAGCGCGCGGAGCTCATCGGGAAGGTCAAGCGGCGCCTGCTCGCGCGGGCCGAGGAGATCGCGGCGCTCCTGCACCGCGAGTGCGGCAAGCCGATCGAGGAAGCCACGCTGGCCGAGGTGCTGCCGAACGCCGATCTCATCGACTACTGGACCGTGTCGATCGAGGAGCTGCTCGACGAGGTGACCGTCGATCTCAACCCCCTCGCCTACCCGGGCAAGGCCGGGCGCGTCCGGAGGGAACCGCGCGGCGTCGTCGCGCTCATCACGCCGTGGAACTACCCCGTCTCGATCCCGCTGCGCACGATCGTGCCGGCGCTGCTCGCGGGCAACGCCGTGGTCTTCAAGCCGAGCGAGGTCACCCCGCGCTCCGGCGCCCTCGTGGCGTTGCTGTTCGACGGGCTGCTCCCCGACGGCGTCCTCGCCGTCGCGCAGGGCGGCGGCGACGTCGGCGCCGCGCTCATCGACGCCGGCGTCGACCTCGTCGTCTTCACCGGCAGCGTCGCCACCGGCAAGAAGGTCGCGGTCGCGTGCGCCGAGCGCCTCGTCCCGACGTCGCTCGAGCTCGGCGGGAAGGACAGCGCCATCGTGCTCGACGACTGCGATCTGGAGCGCGCCGCGCGCGGCGTCGTCTGGGGCGCCTTCACGAACGCCGGACAGAACTGCGCCTCGATCGAGCGCGTCTACGTCGAGCAGGCGATCGCGGACCGCTTCATCGAGCGCGTCGTCGCGCTCACCGGGCAGCTCCGGGCGGGGATCGACGTCGGGCGGATGACGACCGCGCGGCAGGCCGACATCGTCCGGCGTCAGCTCGAAGCGGCCGTCGCGGACGGGGCCGAGCTGCTCGCCGGCGGCGCGCCGGAGCCTGGCTCTCTCGCCTTCCCGCCGACGGTCCTCAAGGTCGAGCGCGAGGACACGCCGCTGCTCCGGGAGGAGACCTTCGGCCCCGTCCTCCCCGTCCTGGTGGTCAACAACGCCGAGGAGGCGATCGCCCGCACCAACGCGTCGCGCTTCGCGCTCACGACCAGCCTCTGGACCCGCGGGTACGAGCGGGCCCACGTGCTCGCGCGCCGGCTGCGATCGGGCGTGGTGACGATCAACAACCACGGCTTCACGGGCGCGCTCCCGGCCGCCCCGTGGACGGGGACGGGCGACAGCGGCTTCGGCGTCACGAGCAGCCCGCACGCGCTCGCGGAGCTGACGCGGCCGCGCTTCTACCTCGAAGATCGCAGCAGGGCGAAGAGCGAGCTGTGGTGGTATCCCTATACTCCAGCGCTCCGGACCATCGCCTTCGCGATGGCGCGGGTGCGAGGCGGAGCCGGATGGTTCGGCCGCATCAGCGCCCTTGTCGAGCTCGTCGCCGCGTTCGCCAGGCGCATGCTCGGCCGCTGATCCGGAGGCCCGTCGAGGCAACGCATGCGCCCCCTGATCCTCCTCTCCAACGACGACGGCTACTCGGCCTCGGGTCTGATCGCGGTGCGGGACGAGCTCATCCAGCACGCTGACGTCGTTGTGTGCGCCCCCGCGGTCAACCAGAGCGCCACGAGCCACTCGCTGAGCCTGCACCGCGTCCTCCGGCTGCTGGAAGCCGCGCCCGGCGTGTTCGCTGTCGACGGGACGCCCGCCGACTGCATCTACGTGGCCCTTCACGCCGGCGCGCGCGTGCTGCCGCGCCGCCCCGACCTCGTCGTGTCGGGGATGAACCACGGGCTCAACCTGGGCTCCGACATCTTTTACTCGGGGACCGTGGCCGCCGCGCGCGAAGGAGCGCTGCGCGGCATTCCCTCGATCGCGCTCTCCGCCGACGCAGGCGCCTCGCGCGGCGCCGCGGCGGCGCTCGGCGTGAAGCTCGCCCTCGCCCTCCACCGCGCCGCCGGGCAGGCAGGGCGCCGGCCGGCGCCGCTGCTCAACGTCAACATCCCCGCGGGCAGCAGCTGGCCCGTGCGCGCCACGCGCATCGGCGCGCGCCTGTACACCGAGGAGGTGATCTTCCGCCAGGATCCGCGCGGGCACGAGTACCTCTGGATCGGCGGCGCAGGCGTGCGCCACGACCTCGTCCCCGGATCCGACACCGAGGCGTACGACGAGGGGGCCGTCAGCGTCACCCCGCTGACCCTCGACCTGTTCGCAGCGCAGCACGAGGGCATCGCGAGCGGCATCGCCGCGGAGCTCAACGACGGCCGGACCCCCTGAAGCCTCGCGCTGCGGCGCCCTGCTGCGCTTTCCGGGTCGGGGGCGCTCGCCTAGGCTCCGGCGCCATGTTCAACCACGACGACCTGCCCTCCGAGCACGCGCTCCGCTACCTCAAGGCCCACCTCCGCAATGTCCCGGATTTTCCCAAGCCGGGCATCCTCTTCAAGGACATCACGCCGCTCCTCGCCGACCCGCGGGCGCTCCACATCACGCTGGATCTCCTGGCCCAGCGTTACATCGGTGAGCACGTCGACGTCGTGGTCGGCGTCGAGTCGCGTGGCTTCATCTTCGGCGGCGCGCTGTCGGCTCGGCTCAACGCGAGCTTCGTGCCCGTGCGCAAGCCCGGCAAGCTCCCGGCCGCGGCCGATCGCGTGGCGTACGATCTCGAGTACGGCACGGCCGAGATCGAGATGCACAAGGGCTCGATCAAGCCTGGAGCCAGGGTCCTCGTGGTGGACGATCTGCTCGCGACCGGCGGCACCGCCTCGGCGGCCGCGGAGCTCGCGCGCAAGCAGGGCGGCGAGGTCGTCGGCTTCGCCTTCGTCGTCGAGCTCGACTTCCTCGGCGGGAGGGCGCTCCTCGCGCGGCGCGCCGGCGACGCGGCCCGCGTCTACTCGATCGTGCACTTCGCCGCGGGCGAGTGAGCGGTCAGTCCTGCCCCACGCCGACCTGCAGCTTGCGCGCGACGATGCGGCTCGCGCTGGTCGCCCGGGTCGGGCCGCCGACGGGGAACGTGATGACGACGGCGCCCGCCCCGCCCCTGGTGATACCGCCGCCGTGCGCCCCCACGAGCTTGCCCAGGCTCGCTCCATCGAGCGAGGCGCCGGCGCTGCGCAGGGCGTCGATCGGCCCCGCTCCCTTCAGCGCCGCCAGCGCCCCGCGATCGACCGCCGGCAGCTCGGCGAACAGGCCGGATGCATGGACGAGCGCCGCCGCCGCGGCGGCCGGGTCCGATCCGCGGAACCAGGCGCCCGCGTCGTGGTAGGGCAGGTGCGCGCAGCGCGCATACAGGGCGCCGAGCTCGGCGGATGCCCCGTCGGCCATGCGGTCGGCCAGGGCGACGAAGCGCGCCCGGAGCGCGGGATCGAAGTACGCGCGCGCATAGCCGCCGGAGAACCGCGCGGTGATCGCGCGCCACGACGGCGAGCGCCCCGCCTCCTCCGCGTCGAACCCCGGGACGATCTCCACGAGCCCGTCGGTCACCGCCGCGAGCTCGGCGTCGGCGCTCGCCGTCAATTTGCCCTCGGAGATGAGCCCACCAAGCCCCACGGCCTCCGCGCTCGGGGGCTCTTGCTCTGCGGCGGCCTGCATCGCGCCGCGCGGCGTCGCCAGCCAGAGCTCGGCGACCCAGCCCGCGAGCTCGAACGGCCCCATGGATGCGCCGGAGTAGATCCGCTTGCGCGCCGCCTCGCAGGTGCGCGCGTGCCTCGCCGCGTCTTCGGCCGCGGTCGTCTCCGGCGCGACCGGCGAGGCCACCGGGTCCTCCCGCGATCGCAGCGCGCGCGCCGCGACGAGCGCGCCGACGAGCGCGACCGCGACCGCGACGACGGGGATCACGACGTAACGCGCCGGCCGCCCCGGCGCCCTCGCGCCCGGCGGCGCCATCGAGGTCACCGCGCGCTGCGCCTGCGCGAGCCGCCGCGCGAGGTCGGACGCCTTGCGCGCGCGCAGGTCCGGCGGCAGGAGCGGCCACTGCTCGACGAGCTGCTCCAGGTCGATGGCCACCGGCGCCCCGCGCCCGCGCAGCGCGATCTGCCGCCCCTGGACGCTCACCGATCCCGACGTTCCAAACAGGCCGAGGGCCTCCTGCACCGCCGCCTCGATTTCCCGCGCGCTGAGGTCGTCCACGATCGCAGAGTAACCGGATTTGAGGTCGGCGTGCCCGCCGCTTCTCTGCGCGGCGCCCGGGGCTCGCGGGGCGGGCCCTGGAGCGCCTCGTCGGCGCGGGAAATGCCGCGCACGGCCGAGGGAAATGGCACATTCCTGCGCGTGCAGAAGACGCGCGTCTACCTATCGCCCGGCATGTTCGGGTTCGCCACCCTCGCCTCCCTCGAGTACTTCGAGCATTTCAGCCGAGCGATCGAGGAGCGCTTCCGCGATCGCGGCCGCGTCGTCGAGATACGCGTCTGCGAGGTGCACCCGACGGCCTCCCTCCTCCGCCGGGCCGCGAAGCTCGCTCGCCTCGTGGACGAGAGCGCCGGGGACGACGGCGGCCCGATCCACATCATCGGCCACTCGACCGGCGGCCTCGACGCCCGCCTCGTCGCCTCGCCCTCGGTGCGCCTCCCCGGGAACGCGCACCGCCGGCTCGGCTGGACGAGCCGGCTGCGGTCCGTCACCACGATCAACACGCCGCATTTCGGCACGCCGCTCGCCGCCTTCTTCGCCACGGTGAGCGGCCAGCGCCTGCTCTACGCCGTCACGGCGCTCACGGTGGCGGGCCTCAAGCTCGGCGCGCCGCCGCTCGCGGCCGCGTCGGCGCTCGTCGCCGCGTTCGGCCGGGCGCAGTTCGGCTTCCTCGAGATCGAGCTCATCGATCGCGCCGTCGAGAGCTTCATCCGCGTGCTCGACGACGCCTCCAGCCGCGAGCTGCGCGCCTGGCTGAAGCTGCTCCGCGACGACCAGGGCGCCATCGTCCAGCTCATGCCCGAGGCGATGGACCTGCTCCACGCCGGCCTGGAGGACCGCGCCGGCCTGCGTTACCAGAGCGTCGCGACGTACGCCCCGCGCAACGCCGTCCGCGACTGGGTGTCGGCGCTCAGGTCGCCGTGGGGGGCGATGTCGGCCGCCATCTTCACGGCGCTCTCGAACATCACGGCCCGCCTGGACGAGCACTACCCCTGCCGCTCGCATGACGGCTCGATCGAACAGAAGCTCGCCCGCGTGCTCGGCGAGCTGCCGCCGCCGGACGCCAACGACGGCGTTGTCCCGCTCGCCTCGCAGGTCTGGGGAGAGCTCATCTGGGCCGGTAAGGCCGATCACCTCGACGTCGTCGGCCACTTTCCGGGCAAGGGCGGGCACATCGACTGGCTGGCAAGCGGCGCGCGCTTCAATCGCCTGCGCTTCGACGCGGTGCTCGATCGCATCGTGACCGGGATGATGGCCGGCGAGCAGAGCAGCCTGTCGGAGCAGGCCACGCCGCCGCCGCGCCCGGTCATCGAGACGGTCGCGCCGGAGCGTGGGGACGTGGAGCAAACCGCCGCCGCGGCGAGCGCGATCGGCGGCCCCGCCGTCGAGGATCCCGGCGGATGAGCGCCGGCGGCGCGGGGCGCGCGCTCGAGCAGATCGCGGCGGAGCTCGTCGGGTGCCGTCGCTGCCCGCGGCTCGTGGCGTGGCGGGAAGACATCGCGCGCGAGAAGCGGCGCGCCTACCGGGACCAGACCTACTGGGGCCGTCCGGTGCCGGGCTTCGGCGATCCGGACGCGCCGCTCGTGATCGTCGGGCTGGCGCCGGCGGCGCACGGCGCGAACCGCACCGGTCGGATGTTCACGGGCGACCGCTCGGGCGACTTCCTCTACGCGGCGCTCTTCCGCGCCGGGCTCGCGTCGCAGCCGACGAGCACGTCACGCGACGACGGCCTCGCGCTGCAGGGCGTGTTCATCACGGCCCCCTGCCACTGCGCTCCCCCGGACAACAAGCCCGCGATCGACGAGCTCGCGGCGTGCCGCACCTGGATCGAGCGAGAGCTCGCGGCCCTGCGCCGCGCGCGCGTCTACCTCGCGCTTGGCAAGATCGGCTACGACGCCGTGGGCGCGCTCGCCCGCGCTCAGCGCGCCTCCGCCGCCGGGGAGCGCGCGCGGCGTCGCGCCGAGGATGATCCACGCCTGCCGCCGTTCGCGCACGGCGTGGAGGCGACGATCCCCGATCCGCGCGGCGGCGCTGGCGAGGCGCGGCTCTTCGGCAGCTACCACGTGAGCCAGCAGAACACCCAGACCGGGCGGCTCACCGGCGACATGTTCGACGAGGTCCTGCGCCGCGCCATGCGCGCAGCAGGGCTGCGCGCCGCCTGAGGCCCGAGCGATCGGTAGAGCTCGCTCGAAGCGCCGCGCTCTTGATCGCCCGCGCTCGCCAGGCGCGTCCCGCAGCCTACTCCTGCTTCGACAGGATCTTCTGCAGATCGCCCGACTGGAACATCTCCATCAGGATGTCGGAGCCGCCGATGAACTTCCCGTCCACGTAGACCTGCGGGATCGTCGGCCACTGCGAGTAGTCCTTGATCCCCTGCCGCAGCGAGGGGTCGGTCAGCACGTTGACATCTTTGAACTCCACGCCGCACTTCTTCAGGATGTCGACGGCGCGCGCCGAGAAGCCGCACTGCGGGAAGGTCTTGGTGCCCTTCATGAAGAGGACGACGCGGTTGCTCTCGACGGTATCCTTGATCGCCTGGTGGATGTCGCTCATGGCTCGTTCCTGATCTCCCGCCGCGAGCGGGATCGCCCATCTTTCAACGTACACAGAAGCCGCGCGAGTCGCCGGACCGCGCGTTGACCCGGCCGGCAGGGGGCTCTCGACGGGATCGCACCCGGCTCGCCAGGCGACCACGTGACCTTCGCGCCCCGGACGCGCAGGTACGAGCACGCTTTCTGGTGTCGACCGTCGCCCGCGTCAACTGGGCGAACGCGCCGCTGGGTCCCCTCCCGCTGGGATGTGCCTGCGAACAGATGCCGCGGCAGGGCACGTCCTCGTTGCTCGGCGCGCCGCTGTCCCCTTCGGGCCCGCCGTGAGCCGCGCGCCGCGTGGACCAGGCGCAGCGCGCCTCCGCGATGGCGTCGGGCGGCCACGACCTTGCATGATCGCGGCGCGGGCGCTCGACGCAGCGCGGTGCTCGTCTTCGGGGAGCAGCGCTCGAACGACGGCGGACGGCGCGCTCTCGGCCCTCGGGGGTCCGGGGATCAGCGCCGCATTTCGCTCGTTTTTCGCGCCTCGGGCCCGGGAACCGCAGCGTCTGGCCTCGCGCCGCCAAGTCGTTGTAGAACACGCCCCCACCTGGGCCGTCTTACCGTTCGTGACCAGCGGCCGTGAGCCGCCGCGGGTGCGGCGAGCGTCCCAATGTCGTGGCCTCACCTCGCACAACCCTGAAGGAGCCTCGTATGCGCTTGTACGTCCTCATCCCTGCAGCCCTGCTCGGCCTCGCGCCCCTCGGCTGCGGAGGCAGCGACCCGGAGCCGAACAACCCGTCGCAGATGCAGAACCAGTACGGGGCGTCAAACCAGTACCCGCCCGGCCAGTACCCCCCGGGCCAGTACGGCCAGCCCGCCCCGGCCGGTCAGTACGGCCAGCCCGCCCCGGCCGGTCAGTACGGTCAACCCGCCGGCACCCCGACGACCCCCACGACGCCGACCACCCCCGCTGCGGGTGCGAGCGGCGGGCAAGCCGCACCGATCGCGCCCACGATGGTGGCCGCGGCGACCCCGGTGCTCACCGCGATGGCGGCCTCCGAGGTCCAGGGCATGCAGGCGGAAGGCGGCGCGTTCGCCGGGCAGTTCCAGGACGGCCAGACGCTCGAGCAGCCGTTCAACATCCAGCCGGGCAAGTGCTACTCGGTCATCGGTGTGGGCGTTGGCCTCCAGGAGCTCGACATCCAGCTCGTCGCGCACACGCCGCCGATGCCGCCCGTGGTGCTCGCCCAGGACAGCACCACCGGCCCGAACGCCACGCTCGGCGGCAAGGGCCAGTGCTTCAAGAACCCGCTCCCCATCGGCGGCCCCGCGAAGGCCGTCCTGCGCGCCCGCGGCAGCGGGATGGCCGTCGGCCAGATCTACGTGAAGTAGTCGCCTCCTTGCGGCTTCACGGCGCCGCCTCGCGGGCATGTCGCATCGCGAGCCGGCGTCGTCGTCCGCAGCGCGCGACGCGCGCCGCCCGGCCCCGCGGCGCAGCCGTTGGGCTCGCCCTTCGTCGGAGCGACGGCATGCTCCCGGGGCGAGGGCCCGACAGCAGCTTCGCCCTCGTGTGAGCCCGCTTGCGCCGTAAGCTGCTCCAGCAGCGCGTTCGGCCACGGCTCACCGGGAGCGGCGTGGTGCGCTCGGCCCCGCGGCTTCTCGCCGGGGAGGGTGCAAGGTACACTCCCATCGTGAGCTTGCCTTGGAGACACTGGGCGCCGCGGGTCGCCATGCTCGGTCTGGCGTCCTGCTCGCTTCGCATGAGCGACGAAGCGGGATCGCCGGCGCCCGATCCCCCCACCAACACCTCTTCGCCGGTGATCCTGGCGTTCGAGGAGCAAGGACCGCTGCAACTCGCGCCGGGGCAGTTGCACACGGTCTGGGTCGCCGGCCAGCCGCCGGCGCCCTACGAGGTGACCTTTACCCTCCTCGGCGACGCCGCGGGCGCGTGGGTCGACAGGACGACCGTCGTGGCGGGCGAGGACGGCAGGGCCTCGGTCCAGCTCCATGCCTCGAGCCTGGGGAGCACGTTTCGACTTCGCGCCGCAACGAAGGATGGCCCCGCCGCCGAGCTCGGCGTGTCGGTGAGCGCCGAGGGCTTCGGGGCGCTGCGCGTCCTTCCGCTCTACCAGGGCAGGCGTCTCGCGAAGGAGTGGACGGCGAGCGTCATCACGGGGGCCACGTGCGAGGAGCTCGCGACCGTAGCGCCCGAAGCGCCCGCGGGCGCGCTCGTGGCGCATGGCGGCCCGGATGAACCGCTCATCGTCGCGGGCGCCCCGGTGGGGCTGACCCTTACCGTTGCGCTCCACAGCGGAAAAATCATGTGGGGCTGCACGAGTGAACGAGAGCTGCAGGCCGGCTCCTCGCGCGACGTGTGGGTCCCGGTCAGGGATCTGCCCATCGACCTTGCGGCGACGAGCCTCAACACGAAGCTGACGATCGCGTCGGCGGATGGGCTGGACGCGCTGCTCGACACGGCGACCGATGAGATGCTCGATGCCTTCTTGCCTGCTGGCGCGGAGGCCGCGTCCCTGCTCGACGCCATGGAACGCGCCGCGCCCCCGGACCAGGCGCCCGAGTTCGAGGCGCGACGTCGGGAGCACGGCTGGGACACCGCCGCAGAGGCGCACGTCGCCGCGCTGCCGGCCTCGCTGCGCAACCGGTGCCGTGGGTGGGCACGCGCCGGGCAGGAAGCTGCGCCGCTCACGATCGACGGCAAGTTGAACGGCGCGAAAGACATGCCAGGAAGCGCGCTCTTCGACGTGAGCTGGCTCGGCAGCGCGCCCACCGAGAACACGGGCGGACGGGCGCCCGACGTCATGACGTGGACGGCGGATCCCGGCGACGTGCTCCGGCTCGCCGGGACCCTCTCCTGGGTGCCGAGCCTCTACGTGGGCGGCGCCGCGGCGCTCGGGGCGACCCTGGAGGCGGAGGCCGAGTCCGTCCCCGCCGCGCTCGCCGCTGCGGCGGACTGTGCGACCCTGGGCGACGTGCTCGTCGGCTACTCCGGCTGCAACAGCGACTGCATGGCGACGCTGTGCGCGAGCGGGCTCGGGATCCTCTGGCACGATGGCCTGGAGGCCCAGGCGAAGGCCGGCCGAACTGGCGAGATCGTCGTGAACGCCTCAGGAGAAGCGCAGGTCAACAGCGCCGCCGCGCCGATCTCGTGGACGGCAGACTGGCTGGGGACCGTCCGTTACGGGGGCCTGGAGGCAAGCGTCGAGGGGAAGGTGGACGCCGTCTCCACGGACGTCATCGCCAACTGACCGCCCGCGGTCACCAGCGCCTCATCGGCCAGCGCCCCTGGGCTCGCAGCGCAGCCGCCACCTCCGCCCCGTTGTCCGCTCGGTCGCGGCGAGCGGGATGGCGCTGGCAGCAACGTCGTGCTGCTTCTCGGGCGTCTTCGAGAAGATCCCTTGCAGCCTCACCGACATCGCCTCGACGCACGCGACGCCAGGATCCAGGCGAAGCCGGAACTCGGCGCCATCGACCGACGGGTAACTGCCGCCGAGATCGAAGCTCGGTGAGCCCTCCAGGCTCGTGTCCAGGAGCCAGCCGTCCTGGCCCGGCTGGCAGCGGTCGAGCGGCGTGTCCACGAGATCTTTGCGCCCGAGCGGCACCGCCTCGCCGAGCGCGCCGGTATCGCGGTCGATCGGGAGCACATGCCAGGAACCGGCGCGCACGCCCGGATCCGGGGCCGTCGAGATGAGCAGGCCGACACCGCCGCCGAGCGCGCGCCGGACCAGGCGCGGCGGGTCGACTCCATAGCTCGTGCGCGCGGGACGATGATAGGTCGCGAGCGGCCGCGCGATGCCGAGGTCGGCGCGCCACAGCGTCACGGACTCGTACGAGCCGCCGGGCGCCACGAAGAACCATGTCTCGCCGAGCCGCACCGCGCCGTTCGGAAAGGGCCGGAGAAAGTTGCCTGAGCGGCCGCCGCCGTCGCGGAGCGGGAGCACCGGCAGCCCCTCGGACACCGCGAACAGGCTGCATCCTGCGCCCCGACACACGTGGGTCAGGGCAGCCCGTCCGCCCGGGTCGAGGTACGCGCCCCAGGAGGCAGCCCCGTGGTTGACGACCCCGAGCGCCTCGGCCGCGGTGGCCTCGTCCGACCAGGGCGAGGCGCTCACGGCGCTGGAGCGCACCCCGCCATCCGGGTCGAAGCGATCGTCGAACCGGATGAGCCAGCGCCCCGCCCGAGCCCAGTCAGCGCCCCGCTTGCCCCATGCGTAGGCGCGCACGGTCACGATGTCGTACGGGGCCCCGTTGTCGAAGCCGATCTCATCCGCGCCGAGCGTGGGCGGCGCGGTGTTGCGAAAGGGCGCCCACGCCGAGCTCGCCGCCTCCTTGGACTGCGGGCGCGCGGCCGGCTGCCGTGGGCGCGCGGCGGGCGCGGCGGATGGCCTTTCCGGCAGCGGCGGGGTCGACGAGCCGAGCGCCTCGCAGCGCATCGCGATCGGGCTGCCCGCGCGGAGCGGCGTCTGGAGCACCGGCGGCGGCTTCGCTTCGGCGAGGTCGTCCGGCAGCGCCGTCTTGCCCCAGCCGACGCGTATCCAGCCCTTGAAGACACAGCCGACAGGGCCGCACGCGCGCGTCCGGGGAGCCGCGGCGTCGTCGTCCCGCTCGGGCAGCTCGACCGAACGCCAGGTCATGCCGCCGTCCGTCGACTCGGCGGAGCGCTCGCCCTCTCCTAGAGAGAACGCGAACCGCCCTGACAGGAGCGCGCCCGTGCCGTCCTGGCGCGACGCGCCGGCTGTCACATGGCCGCTCTTCACGTCGATCCGGACGCCCACGATCGGGCCGCCTGCCTCCACCCAGCCGCCGAGGACCCCGGGCTCGCGCTCCTCGAACCCCTCGAGCCACATCCCGCGCTGCAGATCGCGGACGATGCTGCGGGGCTTGCCCGGAAGGATCAGCGGGACGGTGGTGACGTCGCTCCCCTTCAGCAGGGTGAGCTGCCCCGATGCCCCGAGGCGCGGCGGCGAGAGGACGGCGACGCGGCCGTCGGAGAGCGCGACGACGCGCTCGACGCCGACGTCCCGCGCCGGCGCGCGGACGTGGATCTCGCGGGTGCCCCCGTCGGCCGCGACGATGCAGTACGCGCGGCCGTCATGCGCGCCGCCGCGCTCTCCGCAGGCGCCGCGGATCACCAGCGCGCCGTTGCCGCTCGCGGCCACGAAGCGCGGCTCCTCGAAGCGCATGAGCCGGCGCATGCCGAACGGCGGCTGGAAGGCGTAGAGCGTCGTCGGCCCGTCGCGCTCGCCGCAGACGAAGCCGAACGAGGCGCCCGCGCGGATCGCGTGGCACGTCGCCTCGCGCTCGGGGTAGGCGTCCAGCGCGACGTCGACCACGGCGCCGTCGCGCAGCGAGACGCGCGCCAGGGCGCCGGCGCGGGCCACCACCGCGGTCGAGCTCGAGTCGGGCCACCCGTCCTCGACCGCGGCGCGCAGCGGGCGCCGCCCGAAAGGCCCCTGGGCCCGCGCCGGCGCCTCCTGTACGTCCTCGGGCGTCTCCAGGGTGCGGTACGTGACGCCGCCGCGCGCGTCGACCGAGTAGAACCCGTTCGCGGTCATCACCGCCGGGTCGCCGCCGATGACCGTGAGCGAGGTGGGTCGCGCGTCGACCTCGACCGGCCGCCACGTGGCCCCGGCGTCGAAGGTGACGAGCAGCCCGCGCAGATCGGCCTCGACCACGGCGCGCCACCCGTCGGCGAACGCGAGCTGGCCGTACGCGCTCGCCGACGGGAGCGGGCCGAGCGGCATCGGCTCGCCCTTCTGCGCGTCGATCGCGATGAGCCGGTGGCTGTGCGAGAGCCGGGCGTAGAGGCGATCGAACCCCGCGGTGATCTCGTTCGCCTCCGACGGCAACTGGACCAGCGGATCGAGCGGGGCGAGCCACTCCCGGGCCCGCCAGAGCTGCGCGCTCCCGCGGTTCGAGGCGTAGAAGAGGTAGCCGCCGCCGAGCCGCGTCGGGAGCTTGAGCGCGGTGACCTGACCGGACGGCAGCAGCTCGGCGGCGCGCTCGAGCGATCCGTCGTCGTGCGCGATGAGGCGCATGCGATCGATGAGCACCCGCCGGGACCCCGCCTCGCTGGCCACGACGCCGCGCTCTCCGACGAGGTCAGGGAGGAGCAACGAGGGCGTGATCATGGTGACGAGCGCCCCCTGCGCGGCTCGCCCACCGGCGGCCGGGAGCGCCGGCTGCGCAGCCCCGCCGCGCGACGCCTGCGCCGCGCTCGGCGCCCGTCCGCCGCACCCTGCGGCGCCCGCGCCGAGGAGCAGCATCGTCGCGAAGAGCGGCGCTGCGCCCGGCGCCCGACGCGCAATCGGCGCGTGATACCGCCGGTCGGGCTCGCTCATGACGGACGATGCTAGCGCGCCCCCCTGGGCGCCGCACCGTCCTTGCGATCGCCGTCTGGGCAGACGGCGTCGCTGCCGGCGCGGAGCGCGGACGCCGAGCGAGAGGTTCAAGCGACGGGATCTCGGCTCATCGCGAGGGCCAGGACAGCCCTCGCGCGCTCACTTGCCCTTGGCAGAGCACTGCATCGCGCACATCAGATCGCCGGCCGCACACCCGCAGCCGCCGCGCTTGGCCGGCGCGGGGGCGGCGGCCGGGGCCGGGGAGCCGGAGGCAGGCTGCGCCTTGCCTGCGGAGCCGCCGGAGGTCTGCCGCGCAGGCCGCGCGCCAGCGCGGGCAGGCGCA
>NZ_JEMA01000283.1:0-1319 GCF_001589285.1 Sorangium cellulosum
CCATGCCGAGCGCGCGCCCGAGCGCGATGGCCCGCGCCGAGCGCGCCGCGCGGGCCTGCGACAGCGCGTCGGCGATCGACCCGGCCGACGTCGAGAACTGCAGGACGTCGACGCGCGTGCCGGTGCCGAGCGTCTCGGCGCGGGTCTTCGCGTCGGCGAGCTGCCGCTGCGCGGCGGCGAGCGCCTGCTCCTGCACGCCGATCGCCTGCTCCGCGTACCAGAGCTCCCAGTACGCATCGAGCACGTCGAGCGCTGTCTGGCTCGCCGCGAGATCGCGCTCCCGCTCCGCGGCGACCGCCGACGCCTCCGCCTGCGTGAGCGGCGCGAGGACGGCGTCGGTCCCGGCGCCCCGGAGGAGCGGCTGCCGCGCCGAGACGTACGCCTCCGCCCTGTAGGTCGGCCCGGCGATCGCGCCGTCGAGCGCTCTCCTGTCGTCGCTCTGCCACCCCGAGTCCGCCGACGCGCCCACCTCGAGGCCCGTGCCGATGTCGGTCGTGTACCGGAGCGCCGCGTTCGCCGCGACGGACGTGCTGTCCGAGCGCGCGAGGCCGGCGCCGCCGCCCCGGAAGGCCTCGGTGTACTGTCCTGTCACCGAGGCGGAGAGCGTGGGCCTGCGGGCGCCTTGCTCGGCGGCCACGACCTGCCGCGCCGCGGTGGCCTCGAGCAGGGCCGCGCGGAGGCTCGGGTTCTGGGAGGCCGCGCGGCCCACCGCCTCTTCCGCGGTGAGCGTCTCGGCGCGCGCCGCGCTGCTCAGGGAGCACGTGGCGATCACGGCGAGGGACGCCAGCCACGGCAGGGGAACGGAGCGAGAGAGCGTCATGCGCCGAAAGCTAGAGGCCAGTGTCTCAAGAGGTGTCCGGTTCGTGTAAAGATTCGTCAAGAGCCTTTTGACCAGGCCTTACACGGCGCCGCGCGGGCCGCGCTACAGTCCCCGACATGGCCGATCCGCCGCAGATCCTGGTCATCGACGACGACGCCGAGCTCTGCGAGCTCCTGGCCGAGCTGCTCGGTCAGGAGGGCTACTCGGTCGAGAGCGCGCGCGAGGCGATCTCCGGCCTGGCGCGCGCGCAGGAGAAGGCGTTCACCCTGGTGGTGCTCGACGTGATGCTGCCGGGGCTCAACGGCTTCGAGGTCCTCACGCGGCTCCGGCAGAGCTCCAGGGTCCCTGTGCTGATGCTCACCGCGCGGGGCGAGGACGTCGACCGCATCGTCGGCCTCGAGATGGGGGCCGACGACTACCTGCCGAAGCCGTTCAACCCGCGCGAGCTCGTCGCCCGCGTGCGCGCGCTCCACCGGCGGGCCGCGCACGCGGGCGCGCC
>NZ_JEMA01000283.1:1341-4994 GCF_001589285.1 Sorangium cellulosum
CGGGCCGCGCACGCGGGCGCGCCGGGCGCGGCGGCGCTGGGCCCCGCGGAGGCGCAGCAGGTCCTCACGGTCGACGACCTCGACGTGGCGCCTGCGGCGCGGCGCGTCCGCGTCCGCGGCGAGGAGATCAAGCTCACGACGGCCGAGTACGACCTGCTCGAGGTCCTGGTCCGGCAGGCGGGGACGGTTGTCTCGCGCGAGGAGCTCGCGCGGCGCGTCCTCGGCCGCCGCCTCGCGGCGTACGACCGCGGCATCGACATGCACGTCTCGAACCTCCGCCGCAAGCTCGGCCCCGGCCCGGGCGGCGTCGAGCGCATCAAGACGGTCCGCAACGCGGGCTACATCCTGGCCCGGGAGCCCTCGTGAAGAGCCTCTTCCTGCGGCTGCTGGTCTCGCTGTGGATCGTGATGGCGCTCCTCGTCGGCCTGTTCGCGGTGATCCACGGCCGGGCGTTCTCCGCCGAGTCGAGCTCGCTGCGCCGCCGCCTGAGCACGCGCGCGATCGAGCTCCGGGCGGAGAGCGCGGTCGTCTGCGCGCGGGACGGGCTCGCCGGCTGCGAGCAGCGCCTCGCGCCGCTCGATCCGCGGGACCCGCGCGTCGCTGTCTACCGCGCCGGCGCGCTCGTGGCCGGCGAGCCGGTCGAGGGCGCGGCGGGCGTCGAGGAGCGGGCGCGGCGCTCGGCCGAGGGCATCGCCGTCGAGATCGACGACCGTGAGCTCGTCGCTGTCGTGCTGCGCCGCGACCCGACGCTCGTCGCCGTCGCGACAGGCCCGGTCCGGTCGCCGTGGATGTTCTTCATCGTGCCGGAGACGTTGCCGCTCCGGCTGCTCGCGATCGTCGTCGTCACCGGGCTCGTCGCGGTGGTCCTCGCGCGGTACCTGTCGCGGCCGGTCCGCGTCCTGCGGGGCGCCACGCAGCGGATGGCGGCGGGCGATCTCTCGGTCCGGGTCTCGCAGCAGCTCGCGGGCGCCGACGGCGAGACGCTGGCGCTCGGCCGCGACATGGACCGGATGGCCGAGCGCATCGACGAGCTGCTCGAGACGCAGCGCCGGCTGCTCCGCGACGTCTCGCACGAGCTCCGGTCGCCGCTCGCGCGGCTCAACATCGCGCTGGAGCTCGTCCGCCGCCGCTCGCCGCCGGACGTGGAGCCGGCGTTCGACCGGATCGAGCGCGAGACGGAGCGCCTCAACGGGATGATCGGCGAGCTGCTCACGCTGAGCCGGCTGGAGTCGGGCCGGGGCATGGAGCGCACCGAGCGGGTCGACCTGACGGCCCTGGTGGAGCAGCTCGTGGAGGACGCCGCGTTCGAGGCCGAGCAGCAGGGGTGCTCGGTCGAGCTGGGCGCGCGCGACGCGTGCTCGCTGGACGGCAACGGCGAGCTGCTCCGGCGCGCGATCGAGAACGTTGTGCGCAACGCGGCGCGCTTCACCGAGGCGGGAACCGCTGTCCGGGTCGACCTCGAGTGCGCCGGCGGCCTCGCCGAGCTGCGCGTGCGCGACCGCGGGCCGGGCGTCCCCGAGGCGGCGCTCGGGGACATCTTCAGGCCGTTCTACCGGGTCGACGACCACCGGGCGCGCGGCGCCGGCGGCACGGGGATCGGGCTGGCGATCACGCAGCGCGCGGTGCTGCTGCACGGCGGCGAGATCGAGGCGAGGAACGCGGAGGACGGCGGGCTCATGGTGGTGCTGCGGCTGCCGGTGGTGGCGGGGGGCTGAGCCGGGCGCGGGCAGGCGCGGTGAAAGGGGCCCGGTGGGTCGTCTCGTCTGCCGGCGATCGGGTATGGCTCTCGATCTCGGATCGATCCTTCCCCCCTCCCGAGGCCGCTCCGCCACGTCGCGACCTCCCCGCGCCGCCTCTCGAGGCCGCCCTTCTCGGTCCCGAACCGACCCGCCCCCCTCCCGAGGCCGCTCCGCCACGTCGCGACCTCCCCGTGCCAGCTCCCGTGCCGTCCCGCTCGATCCCGGATCGACATNTGCCAGCTCCCGTGCCGTCCCGCTCGATCCCGGATCGACATGCCCCCCTCGCGAGGCCGTCCCGGCACGTCGCGACCTCTCCGCGCCCGCCTCGACCCCGCGCCGCCGCGCGTGAGCGCTCCACCACGCCTGCAAGAGTTCGACTCACGCGCCGGCGGCGCACGAAACCCACACCGCACGTGGGTTGACGCAAAGCAAGACAGGACTTCCTTTACCCGCTCACCCGCAATGCCTCCTCTGGCATTGCCCGCATCACCCCATCAGGAGGTGTCTCCCATGTTGAAGCATCTGAATCTCGACGAGATGGTCGCGCTCCTCTCCCCGTGGGTCGAGGATCCGAAGCAGCGCAAGGTGTTCCTGTCGATCCCCGAGATCGCGCCGCTCCACCCGAGGGTCGTGGAGGCCCACGAGGCGGTGATCGCGGTTCAGCCTAGCAGCGGCGGCGCGTCGTCGGAGATACGCGCGCTCATCGCCAGGAGCAACGAGGTCGACCGCTGCCACGATCACCTCGCCCGGGCCGTCTCGTACGGCGTCGACGCGCACCGCGAGCTCTGCCTCGCCGAGGAGCCGCCGACACCGCCGGCGTGGCGCGGTGCGATCTCGTCCAGAAGAAGCTCTTCCCGAGCGGCCTCTCCATCCTCAACGCCTCGCCGCTCGCCGAGGCGGGCAACACAACGCGCATCGCTCGCCTCCTGGAGGAGGAGCCCGAGATCGCCGGCTTCCTCAAATCCATCCCCGCCCGGGGCAAGGCGTCGCTGCTCGACGTCGTGAAGCGGTGGCTCACCAAGGGCCGGGAGCTCCAGGCCATCGAGCGGGCCCGCACGGAGATCGAGGCGACCAAGACAACGATGCCGGCCAGCAAGACAACCATCCAGTCGGCCCGCAGCCAGTGGTTCAAGGTCGTGTCGCTCGTGCTCTCCAACCTCGAGATGTCCCGCGCCCCGGCGCGCGACATCGAGATCATCCGTGGGCCCGTTCTCCGCGCCTCGGGTCGCGCCGGCAAGCGCTACGTGAGCAGCAAGCCCGCGGAGGCTCCGGCAGAGGAGGATACGCCGGAGGAAGAGGCGGACAGCCCCGCCTCCGTGCCGGAGGGAGCCGCGCCGAGCAAAGATGAGGGCGACGCCGAGGACGAGGTGTCCTGAGCGCCTCGTCTGGGCTGAGCCGGTATGCTCAACTCCGCGGATGCGCGCCGATCCTCCGCCCGACAGCGGCCTCGTCCTTGATCTCGTCCGGATCGGGAGTTCTCTTGCGGACGACTCCTGCGCTCCGGGCGACCCGCGCGTGCTGTCCGGCCGCGCGGACGGCCTTGTCGTGCGGATCGACGAGGTGGTGGTCAAGGCGCATGCGCACGAGACCGACCCGCGGGATCTCCTGACGCGGCTGAAGCTCGCGGCGAGCCCGCAGCTCCGCTCCGCGCTGCTCTCTCCGCTCGCCATCCCATCTCCCGGGGCGCCGCTGCCGTGGCGCCCGGCGCCGCCGGGCAACACGCCTTCCGACGGTGCGCAGCGCGGTACTGCGCTCGAGGACGCGCGGCTCGGGCTCGCGCTCGAGGTACGCGGCCGGCTCGTCACGGCATGGCCAGCCGGAGCACCGGTGAGCCCCGACGACCCCGACGCCGCGCCGTGGGAAGAGGCAGCGACGCTGCTCGCGCGCCTGCACGCGACCGCGCTCCCCGCCGTC
>NZ_JEMA01000284.1 GCF_001589285.1 Sorangium cellulosum
CGCGGCGCCGGTCCCGGGACCGCGCCGGACCGCGGCTCCGGCCGCGCCGAAGCGGGGGGAGCCCCGGCCGTTCGGGGGCTCGCCGGTCTTCTAGGGGCGGGCGAATGACGGAGATCTGGAGCGCGCGAGCGCGAGAAGGAGCTGGAGATGACGCAGGCTGAAGAGGACGACGAGGCACGGCTGCGCGCGTCCCGGGTCGTGGCGGAGACGGTGGAGCGCAGCCTCGCGCCGTACCGCGGGCTCGTGCCGCCGGAGATGCTCGCGCAGATGCGCGAGGCGATCGAGGACGAGCTGGTGAGCAACCCCACCTCGGTCGCGCTCCTGCGGCAGCTCATGGCGCGGCCGGCGCCCGCGTCGAGCGGGGAGGTGCCGCGCGAGGACGCGCCGCCCGGCGGGCGAGGCCAGGGCCGCGCGGGGGGCGCGGCGGGCGGCGGGAGGGAGGGCGCGTGACCGGCGGGGGCAAGGCGGGCGAGGTGCTGCCGCTGCTCACCCCGAAGCAGCGGGCGCTCGTGGAGCGCGCGCTGCCGAAGGTCGAGGCGCGCGCCCGGTGGCACGCGCGCCGGTACGCGGGGCTCGTCGACCGGGAGCAGCTCGTGGCGGCGGGCGGCGAGGCCGTCGTGGAGGCGGTGCGCCGCTACGACGCGGCGCAGGAAGTCCCGTTCGAGTCCTATGTGAGCGCGCGGATCGACGGCAGCATGCTGGACCTTGTCCGCGCGGAGACGACGGCGCGGCGTCGCGACGTGGCGATGCGGCGCGCGATGGCGACGCTGTCGGCGCACCACCGGGGCGGGTTCGACGTGCTGCGGGACGGGCCGGAGGAGATCCAGGCGCGGCTGCAGGCGTTCAGCGACGAGCTCGCGACGGTGGCGTTCGTCGCGGGGGCGGAGGCGGCGCGGCGGGTGTCGTCGGACGAGGACGCGGCGGAGCGCGTGGACCACGCGGCCGTGATGCGGGCGCTCGACGAGGCGCTCGCCGAGCTGCCCGAGGACGAGCGGCGGGCGCTCGGGGCGGTGTTCGTGGACGGCATGGACATGCACGAGGCGGCGGCGTTCCTCGGGGTCGCGTACATCACGGTGCGGCGGCGGATCGAGCGGGGCCGGGAGCGGCTGCGCAAGGCGCTGCTGCGGCGGGGGGTGCGGTCCGCGCCGCCGCCGCGGGACGAGGCGGATGTCGCGCCGGTGCTGCGCGGGGTGTGCGGCGAGCCGGCGGCGGGGCCTGGGGGGACGGACCGGGGGCGGGGCCGGTAGGGCGCGCGGGCTGCAGGGAGCGAGGCGATGGCGAAGCGGGACATCGAAGCGCCGGGCGGGCCCCGGGCGATCCAGAGCCAGGGCGAGGACGCGGCGAGGGCGTACGCGGTGGGGGAGGTCGCGCCGAGGCCGCTGCACCCGACGGTGGAGATGGAGCGGGTCCACATCGAGGACCCGCGGCGGGTGCCGCCGCCGCGGGCCGAGGCCAGGCAGGGCAGCGGGGCGCGCAACCCGGAGCAGCGCGCGCCGCTCTCGGACGCGTCGGCGCCCGGCGTGGCGATGCCGGAGGGGCTGCCTGTGACGAAGCGGCAGCCGATCGTGATCGACAGCGAGATCCTGGCGGAGTGGCACGGCGAGGGCGGGGCGCCGGCCAGGGGAGACGCGGCGGCGGGCGAGGGAACGACGGCGGCAGGCGCGGGCGCGACGGCGGTGGGTGAGGGCGCGACGGCGGCGGGTGAGGGCGCGACGGCGGGCGAGGGAGCGGCGGGCAAGGCGCCGCGGCTCGCGGAGATCGCGGCGGCGCGGCGCGAGGCGCGCCGGGCGGGCTGGCAGCGCGCGGCGTGGGTGCTGGCGATGGGCGTCCTGCTGGCCANCGGGCTGGCAGCGCGCGGCGTGGGTGCTGGCGATGGGCGTCCTGCTGGCCATCGGATCGACGGTGGTGCGCGTCGGGAGGGGACCGCGCGACGGCGCGGGGGAGGCTGCCCGCGGCGCGGGTGGGGCGGCGCAGGGCGCGGCGGCGGCCTGGCAGGCGGAGAGGGGGCCTGCGGAGAGCGCGGCGGCGCCGGTCGCGAGCGGGGCGCCGGTGGGTTCGGTCGCGAGCGCGGCATCGGTCGTGAGCGGGGCGGCGGTTGCGAACGCGGCGCCGGGTGCAGGCGCGGCATCGGCGCT
>NZ_JEMA01000285.1 GCF_001589285.1 Sorangium cellulosum
GGAGGCGTTCGCGGCGCGGCTCATGCGCGCGCGCCGGCGCCGTCGCGACAGCGCGGCTGCGAGAGGACCTCGGCGAGCGCCTCGGCGAGGGCGCTCGCCGCGGGCGCGACCTGCTCGGGCGCGACGTCGAGGTGGGTCACGGCGCGGACGGTGCTCCTGCCGGACGCGCTGACGAGCACGCCGCGGCGCCGCGCGGCGTCGACGAGCCGCTCGGCCGGGGCGCCGGGCGTGTCGATGTAGAGGATGTTGGTCTCGGGCTCCTCGATCGCCGCGGCCGCCGCGCCCTTCGCGTGCGCGACCGCGCGCAGGGCCCGCGCGATGGCGCGCGCGGCCTCGTGGTCCTCGGCGATGCGGCCCCGGTGGTGCGCGAGCGCGTGCAGCGCGGCGGCCGCGAGCACGCCGGCCTGCCGCATCCCGCCGCCGAGCATCTTCCGGAAGCGGAGCGCGGCGCGCACCGCGTCGGCGCCGCCGCACAGCGCGGAGCCGACCGGGGCGCCGAGCCCCTTCGAGAAGCAGACGCTCACCGTGTCGAACGGCGCCGCGAGCTCGGCGACGGTCCGGCCGGAGGCGACCGCCGCGTTCCAGATGCGCGCCCCGTCGAGGTGGAGCGCGAGCCCGTGCGCGCGCGCGACCTCGGCGATCGCGAGCACGTCGTCCTGCGGGAAGACCCGGCCGCCCGCGCGGTTGTGCGTGTTCTCGATCGCGACGACGCGCGTGCGCGGCAGGTAGTACTGCGGCGGCTTGATCGCGTCCTCCACGTCCGCCGCCGTGAACAGGCCGCCGCGGCCGGCGAAGACGAACTGCACGCCGCTCCACGCGGGCGCGGCGCCGCTCTCGTAGAACGCGCAGTGCGCGCCCTCGCCCGCGATCACCTCGTCGCCGCGCTGCGTGTGGCAGAGGAGCGCGATCTGGTTGCCCATCGTCCCGCTCGGCACGAACAGCGCGGCCTCCTTGCCCGTGAGCTCCGCGGCGCGCTCCTCGAGCCGGCGTACGGTCGGGTCCTCCCGGTACACGTCGTCGCCGACCTCGGCCGCCGCCATGGCCGCGCGCATGGCCGCGGTCGGTCGGGTCACGGTGTCGGAGCGGAGATCGATCATCGCTTGCATGCTGAAACCTCGGCTGTCGGCCCCGGCCGACACGTTAGCACCGCGCCCTCGCCCCTACGCGGGGCTCGCCGCCGCGAGCGCCGGGAAGCGCTCGGCCATCCGCCACGCGATGCGCGTCGCCATCGCCATGATCGGCACCTGCGAGTTCACGCCGATGCTCGTCGGGAGGATGGATCCGTCGGCCACGAACAGCCCCGGCAGCTCGAAGCACTCGCCGCTCTGGTCGACGATCCCGCGGCGCGGGTCGTTCGCCACGCGCGCGCTCCCGAGCGGGTGGAACGCCATGCACTCGATGCGGCGCGCGTCCACGGGGGCGCGCTCGGCCGCGCGCGCGGCGTCCATGGACGTGATCGGCGGCGCGCCGAGCAGCGCGGTGTAGACCTCGCGCGCGCCGGCGGCGAGCGCCATCTCGCTGAGGATCGTGATGGCGCGGCGGAGCCGCGCGAGGTCGCGCGGCGCCATCGCGTACGTGACGACCGGCTCCCGGCCGAGGCCGCGGCGAACGCGGCCGCCGCCCTCGTCGTGGATCATGGCGCCGAAGACGGCGCAGCGCGGGAGCGCGCGGACGCGCCGCCGCAGCGCGGGCCCGACGCCGGGGAGGCCCGCCGCGAGCACGTTGACCGCCGAGTACACGCCGACGAGCTTGATGCCCTCGGGGTCGAAGTGGTCGGAGTACACGCTCTGGAGCGCGCCGTCCCAGCCGTTCAGGGTGTCGTCGAACCGCGCGACGACGCGCACCGCCGGGTGCAGCGTCACGCCGTGGCCGAGCGCGCCGCTCGACCGGAACGCGCCCGCGGTGCCGAGGAGCAGCGGCGTGTGCAGCGTGCCGCACGCGGCGACCACGACCTTCGCGCGCACCCGGAACCGGCGCGGCGGCGCGCCCGGCTCGCCGCCGAGCAGCCGCCCCTCGACGCCGGCGGCGCGCCCGCGCTCCACGGTGATCCGCTCGACCANCGGCGCGCCCGCGCTCCACGGTGATCCGCTCGACCAGCGCGTCGGCGACGACGCGCGCGCCGCGCGCGGTGGCGGACGGCAGGTAGGCGACGTCGACCGAGCGCTTGGCCCCGGCGGGGCAGGTGAAGTTGCACCGGCCGTTCCCCTCGCACGCGTCGCCTGTGTTGCGGCGGAGCGGGCGCATCGGGATGCCGAGCCGCGCCGCCCCCTCGACGAAGCGCGCCGTGGACGCCGAGCGCAGCGCCTCGGGGACCTCGCGCACGTGGAGCCGCTCCTCGACGCTCTCGTACGCCGCCTCGAGCGCGCGCTCCGACAGCTCGTCGAGGCCGAGCTCGCGCACCCACCGCGCGTGGACGCCGCCGGGGATGCGGAAGCAGACCCCGCCGGTCACGACCGACGAGCCGCCGACGGCGCGCCCCAGGGTGAGGGAGATGATCGGCGTCTGCCCCACGCCGAACGCGGTGAGCATGCCGCCGTCGCGGAACAGCCGCCGCAGCGACTCGCTGGGCTTCCAGCGCTGGTAGTCGTCGGGGCGGTGGTAGGGGCCCTCCTCCAGCACGATCACGCGGCGCCCGGCCTCGGCGAGCAGCGCCGCGACGACCGCGCCGCCGGCGCCGGAGCCGACCACGACGACGTCGCACGCCTCGTCGAACCCCGCCGGCAGGTCGCGCCCGCTGACGATCGGCTCGCCCGACGCGATCGCGCCGCTCACGCCGCCCCCTCCGCGCCCGGCGCGTCGGCGGGCT
>NZ_JEMA01000286.1 GCF_001589285.1 Sorangium cellulosum
GCGGCGGCCCGCCTCCGCGAGCTCTCACCGCTGCTCGCGCGCATGCTCGCCGACAAGACGCTCTCTCCCGAGGCGCAGCGCTCGCGCAAGCTCCGCGACGCCGCGTACACGCTCGTCGTGCACGCCGAGCGGAGGCTGCGCGCCGCCGCGGAGTACTGGTACGCCGGCACCGACAGGATGAAGGACTATGCGCCCTTCCCCGTCTCCCGCGGCGCCGCGACCGCCGGAGATGAGACCACCGGAGATGAGGAGGAAGGCGAGGCCGCCGCGGAGGAAGGCGACGCGTCGGAGGAGGACGCAGCGGACGACGGCGCGGAGGAGGGCGCAACGGACGACGGCGAGGCGGGCGAGGGCGAGGACGAGCAGTAGTCGCCCCAGGCCGCGGCGGGCGCGTCCAGAGGACCTTGGCTCGTCAGCGGGACGCGCCGGCGGGAGGCGGCGGCACCTCCTCGAACACCTCGGCATCGGGCAGGGAGAGCACCTCTCTCCCGGCCGCCTCCAGCCCGTCTCTCGGCACATCGCGGAAGCGCGCGCGGAAGGCCGCAGACGGGCGGAGCGTCACGGTCTGTCCGGTCGATCTCCGCCGGTAGGTCGTCTCGACCGCGGCCTCGGTCGCCTCGACAAGGCTGAGGTTGAGCTTCCCGAGGCTCGCCCCCGTCGCCGCGGCGGCGCCGTCCGCGATGCAGGAGAACTGCACGTTCCGGGGGCTGTGGTGGATCACCTCGAGGTCGAAGCTCCTCGCCGGCAGCCCGAGCTTCGCGAGGGCATACCGCCCCATGCGGTAGCCGGCGACGGCCCATGGCCCCGCCCCGCCGTGGATCGCGGCGACAGCGCGGAGCTCCTCGTCCGGCGCGCCCGCGGCAGGCCGGCCGTGCGCTTGCTCATGGGCATGACCCGCATGACCCGCCGGATCCATCGCATGACCCGCCGGCTCCATCGCGTGGCCCGCCGGATCCATCGCGTGGCCCGCACGATGCCCGGCGCCCGCGCCGCCGCACTGGATCGAGGAAACGGCGGCGAGGAGGATCAACGCCGCGTGGCTCATCGTCTTGCGCATGCTCGCTCGATCCCCTGAGAGGCAGGCGGAGTGTCCCCGTTCGCGCGCGACGTCAAGGCCGTCGGGCCTCCGCGCCTCCGAGCCGCGCGCGCCGCTCCCCACGCCGCCCTCTCCGCCCCACCCCGCGCTGCCGCGCGCTCGCCTCGGACGGTTTCACGCCGCGCCGCGCCGGACCGGGGTAACATGCGCCCGTCATGCCTCGCGCTCGCGCCAGCCACGCCTGTCCCTCGAGCCGCGCCCGACCCGCCGGCCGCGCGGGCCTCGCTCGCGAGGCGATGATCCGCGCGGGCAGTCCACGGGGTGGTTTTCGCCGATGAGCCGAGTCGACCCCGAGGGCTTCCGGCCGGAGGCGCTGGTAGGCCAGGTCCTGCGCGGAAAATGGCGGCTGGAGCGCCTGCTGGGCTTCGGCGGGATGGCCGTTGTCTACGCGGGCACCCACCGGAACGGGATGCGCGGCGCGGTGAAGCTCCTCCGCCGCGAGCTGTCCGGGGACGAGGACGCGCGCTCGCGGTTCCTCCGCGAAGGCTACGTCGCGAACCGCGTGGATCACCCGGGCATCGTCCGGGTGCTCGACGATGACGTCACCGAGGACGGCTCGGTGTTCCTGGTGATGGAGCTGCTCGAGGGCGAGACCGTCGAGGCGCGCCGCGCGCGCGCGCCCGGCGGCGTGCTCGGCGCCGGCGAGGTGATCGGCCTCGTCGACGACCTGCTCGACGTGCTCGCCGTCGCCCACGAGCGCGGGATCGTCCACCGCGACCTCAAGCCCGACAACCTGTTCCTCACGCGCCAGGGGCAGCTCAAGGTGCTCGACTTCGGCATCGCGCGGCTGCGCGAGCTCTCCAGCCCGAACAACGCCTCCNGCGCGAGCTCTCCAGCCCGAACAACGCCTCCACGCGCGCCGGCACCATGATGGGCACGCCGCAGTTCATGCCGCCCGAGCAGGCGAAGGGGCAGTGGGACAAGGTCGACGCGCGCACCGACCTCTGGGCGGTCGGCAGCACGATGTTCCAGCTCCTCTCCGGGCGCTACGTGCACGAGGCCGAGACGCTCCCGCTGCTCCTGCTCGCCGCCATGACCCAGCCGGCGCCGCCCGTGGCGAGCGTCCTGCCCGCCCTGCCGCCGCCCGTCGCCGGCGTCATCGACGTGGCCCTCGCGTTCGAGCCCGACCGGCGCTGGCCGAACGCCCACGCGATGCAGCGCGCGCTGCGCCAGGCGCGGGGCAGCGCGGGGCTCGACGCGATCCCGGGCTCGTCCGCGGACTCCGCGCGCGGGTCCGCGCACAACGACCTCGCGCGCGCGTCAGCGCACTCGGATCGCCCGCGATCGTCCGCGCAGTCGGAGCCCGGGCGCATATCGGTCCAGGTACGGGGCCCGGGGAGCGGGCCGAGCGGCACGGAGTTCACCACGGCGAGCACGGCCAGCGGCGCGTCCCTCGGCATCGCGCCCGGCAGCAGCCCGGCCGGCGGCGGCGCGGCCAGCGCCGGCACGGTCTCGCCGGTCGTGGAGCGCTCCGCCGGCGCGGAGCGCGTGGCG
>NZ_JEMA01000287.1 GCF_001589285.1 Sorangium cellulosum
CACCGCTCCCCCCGGCGCCGCCCGCGCCACCGCTCCCGCCCGCGCCGCCCTCCCCGCCAGCGCTCGACGTGCTCGCCGACACGGCGCCGCCGCCACCGCCGCCGCCCGACGCGGTCGCTGACGCCGCACCGCCGTCACCGCCGCTCACAACGATGGAGCCGCAGCCGCCCGCGACGACGCTCCCCGCCAGGGCGGCTGCACACAAGAGAAGATACGTCCCCTCACGAAAGCACCCCATCGGAACTCCCACGCGACGACCCGGCGCGGCGGCCCGGTAAGGACGCACTTCCAGCGCCATCATGAAATCGATCGCACCGATCGTATCAAGGTTCGACGCCGCCCGGCAACGGGCGCACGGCGGCTCAGGCGACGCTGCGCGCGGCGCCGGACGCGGGCGCGGCGCCGTACGCGGCGCGGTAGCGCGCGTACCGTTCCATGAGCTCGCTCGTCGTCTTGGGCATCGGCACGCGCGCGCGGGTGATGTACGAGATCACGTTCTTGCCGCGGACGATCAGCTCGACGCCCCGCGCCGCCTGCTCCCGCTCGGCGGGCGAGGCGTCCGGGCCGAGCAGCGGCTGGAAGGCGGCGAGCTTCTCCGCCGACACGACGAAGGACGTCCAGACCTCGAAGATCTCGGCGTCGGTCCGCAGCGTCTCGCACTTCACCTTGGCCGCGTGGGCGAACTCGCGGGCCAGGCGGTCCACCCCGGCGAACATCGGTGGTCCCGCGAAGGTGGCGATCATCTCGTCGCGAACGCCGTCGATCGCCCTCATGCTCTGGGCGATCTTGACATAGCGGCTGTTGTAGAACGCCTCGATCGGGAAGGAGAAGGCCTTGAACGGCTCTCCCCAGAGCTCGTCGAGCCCCTCCTCCCCGCTGCGGTGGAGCACCATCTTCCCGAGCGTCAGCGCCTCGAGGAGGTGCTCGCCGCACTCGCGCATGAGGGCGTTGTCGGGCTCGATGGTGACGCCGAGCGCCTGGATCTCGACGAGCTTCGTGAAGATGTCCGCCGCGCGATTGAAGATCGCGCCGGCGAGCATGGCGCCCTTGACGCGCCTGCGCTGCGGGTCGGTCTCCGACTCGAAGGCGCGCCGCGCCTCGTCCAGCCGCTTGCCGGGCACGTTGATGCCGTGCTCGACGTGGTTGAACAGGCGCCGCGTCAGCGCCTCGATGAGGCGCTTCTTCGCGAGCAGCGTGTCGGCCGGCGCCTCGTACGCCTTGATCCAGTAGCCATAGTAATAGACGCGTAGCTGGCCGTCGATGATCTGCTTCTTCCCGAGCGGTATCGCGCTGTCCATGGCCCGCCTCCGATCGGCTGCCGGGCGACGCCCCTGCGCGAGCGGCGCGGGGCCTCGCGTGCGTGCCTGTGCGACGAGCGATTAGCATGGGCCGGAGGCGACCCGCAAGGCGACAGCGGCGCGGCCCCGCGCATTCGATCGCTCGAAACAGGGACTTAACCGACAGGAAAGATAGCTGTCGGCTGTCGACAACGGGGCGACGTTGACGATGAGACGTCTCGCGATCCCGCGTGACCTGTCGCGGCCGCCGGCGGCGCGCCTCCTCAGCCCGCTCGCCCCGGGGCGAGCGGGCTGACGACGAGAGGGCCCGCGCGCGGGCGGCGCCTCTGCCCGCCCGCGCCCCGCGGCTACTGCGCGCCGCACCCCTCGAGGGCGGCCATCATGCGCCAGAAGACGCGGGCCTTGTCCTCGCAGCTGTCCTGCGTCGTGTGGGTGTGCTCGTACGCCGAGTTACCGGACACCCGCACGTCGAAGCGCGGGTGCTGCATCGGGATCTCGGTCCGGTCCACCACCGCTGTGTGCCGCTCGCCTCTCCAGTGCGCGTCCAGGTCCTCGAAGTCGAAGAGGATCTTCCCGTGATCGCTGCGAAAATCGCGGTGGTGGAGGCGCCCTGCGTCCAGACAAGACGGAAACGCATCGTACGGCGGGGCGAGGCGTTGCTGCTGATGGCCGACGGCGCAGCCCGCGGCCGCCGTTCCAGCTCGCAGCAGAACGGATCCGTTCGGTGGACTCGCCTCGCAACTACGGGTTTTTCGCGCAGCGGACCCCGACGTAGGGGCGGCGCGTCGTCGCGTCGTAGCTGTCGCGGGTGGATGAAAGCAGGTATTGCGCGTCATCCGAGAAGGAGCCGCCCCGCAATACCCGTTCGGCTCCCCCCTCCAAGTTAGCGCAGTCCGTGCAATCTTCGGAATAGTCCCACTTCGTATCCAGGGCCCATTCTCGCACGTTCCCGGCCAGGTTGGCCTGCCTCCATCTTCCATCCCCTGTCTTCCGCGATCCGACAGGCAATATATCCGTGAACGTACACTTCTCTGGAGTATCCGTGAAGGTGCAGCCATACCCCGCAAAACTCTTGTCGATCGTCTCATCCGTGGGCGACGTCGACCACGGGTACGGCCGTTGCTGGTCTCCGCCCGCCGCCGCGTAGTTCCACTCCGCCTCCGTTGGCAAGCGGCCCCCATCCCAGGCGCAGAACGCGAACGCAGCATACCAGCTCAGGCAGTTCATTGGCAGACTCTCGTTGTCGCCCGCCGTATCCGTCCACGTCCGGAACATCGAGTCGCAGTTCACCGCGTCCTTGAGCAACGCCGCGCTCGAAGCCATATACCCGTTCCACCCCGAATCCCACCCGCTCCCCTCGATCTTCGGGTGTTTCCCGGCTCCCGGCTCGGGGAAGCTCCCCGGGTACGCGTCGACGAACGCGCGGAATCGCCCCACGGTCACCTCGAACCGGTCCAGCAGGAAGTCGCTCACCGTGGCCGGATGTTCGCTGACATTGCTCCGGTTGAAGCTCCCGCCCGATACCGCCATCGTCGCGCAGCAGCTCTCGTTTCTCATCGGCCCGCACGTCGGTGCCAGGCCGGCGCAGCTCGGAGGTGTCACGCAGGTCCCTCCGCGGCACACCGGCGCCCTGGCGGGGCACGGCGCCTCGTCTTGCCACGCTCCGCTGTCGTCGCACCGCTGCGGCGTGTTCCCCGAGCACCGCGTGTCGCTGTTCGGAGCGCACACACCGCCGGGAGCGGCGCCTGAGCCTCCGCCCGACGCGCCCCCCGATCCATCTGCGCCGCCCGACGTGGCAGTCCCGGCTCCATCCGAGGAGGCGTCAATCCCTCCGCTACCCCCGCCGCCCGGCGCTTGAGCGTCGGTGAAGTCATCGAGGCCGAGCAGCGCCCCGCACGATGCGCCCGTCAGCGCCGGCAACACGGCAAGCAACGCAGAACGAAGGCCACGTTTCATGATCCGATGGTACACGAGATGGCGCGCATCTCGCCCCTCGGCTGGAGCCCGGGCGGGCTCAGCGAGCAAAGCCCGCGCGAGCGAGCGGCGGGCGCGACGTTCGGCCGCCTGCTCACCCCTCCGGTGCCACTGGCAGCCCGAACAGCCGACCGAACGCCTCGTCCCGAGGGCGACGGCGCGGCTCGGCGATGAGGTGATGTAGGCGCCGCTGCAGCTCGGCCTTGAGCTCCTCCGTGACGATGGGCGCCGACCAGCGGAGGTCGCCGTCGCGATCGAGGTGCACGAGGAACGCGCCCCGCTCGGTGATCGTCCGATCGCCCAGCGTCGTCTCGCCGAAGGCCTCACCGGGACGACCGGCCGCCTCGGACGGCGTGGACGCAGGTGGCCCAGCGATCGCGACGGGGAGCAGCGCCTGAGTCGGCCGGGTTCCCCCCGACTGCCCGGTTCAGGGTCGGAGCACCGCTCCCGCCCCTGGCTCGCGGCGATCGTCCAACGTGCCAGTCGCCGCGTCGCTGTGTGAAGCGCAAAGGTGCCCGGAACGTCGCGCACACAAGGACAATCTCTCGCCATCTCCCGCCTCCTCATGGCCGGACCCTTTCCTATCCTGTACGCTCATCCCATCTCCCTTGGCATCCAGAAGGAAGCCATCGCATGCATTACGCCCCGGATTCCGTCGTAGGTGGGAAGTACCGTCTCGAGCGTCCGCTCTCGTGCGGCGGGATGGGCTCGGTGTGGCTGGCGCGGCATATCAACCTCGGCTCTCCCGTCGCGGTCAAGTTCATGGCGCCGACGTTTGCGACGTCGGCCGCGTTCCTGGCCCGCTTCGAGCGCGAGGCGAGGATCGCCGCGAACCTTCAGAGTCCGCATGTCGTCTACGTCCAGGACTATGGCATTGACGACGACACCCCGTACCTCGTGATGGAGCTGCTCCAGGGCGAGGATCTCGGCACGCGGCTCGAGCGCGTCGGCCGGCTCTCGCTCGCGGACGCCACGCGGATCCTCGCGCAGGCCGGCAAGGCGATCCGCCGCGCGCACGACGCCGACCTCGTCCACCGCGACCTCAAGCCCGCCAACCTCTTCCTCGTGCGCGGGGAAGACGAGCAGGAGGAGATCGTCAAGGTCCTCGATTTCGGCATCGTCAAGGAGACCGGCGCTCGGCTCACGGACGAGGTGACGCGCACAGGCGAGCTGCTCGGCTCGCCTCATTACATGAGCCCCGAGCAGGTCCGGGGCGAGAAGGACGTGGACCAGCGCAGCGATCTCTGGTCGCTCGCTGTCATCCTGTTCTACGCCGTCACCGGCGAGCTCCCCTTCAAGGGCGACCAGCTCGGCGCGGTGATCGCCAACATCCTTGTCGCGCCTCTGCCGAGCGCGTCTCGGCTCGCGCCCGATCTGCCGCCGACGATCGACGCGTTCTTCGCGCGGGCGCTGGCCCGCGACAGGGCGCAGAGGTTCCAGTCGATAGGAGAGATGATGGGCGAGCTCCGCCGGCTCGCGGGCATGACGTCGCCGTCGATCCCGGATCTGCATCAGGCAGGCTCCGGCGCGCCGAGCTCCTCTCAGCCGAGCCCTGGCATGACGATATCGCTCGACGATCTGGAGCTCGTCACGCCGGCGGCCGCGCCCCGCTCGATGAGGCCAGGCACCCTGACCGGCGCCACCTCGACGGCGCGGGAGGCCGCGCATCCGAGGCCTTCGCGCGCGAGGCTGGCGCTCGGCGTCACGATCACGGCGCTCCTCGGCGCCGGCGTCACCGCCGCCGTGAGCCAGGGCAGCGCGACAGGCCGGGGCGCGACAGGCGCGGAGGTCGCCCCCGCGGCCACCTCCGTCGCGGAGCAGACCGCTGCTCCACGGCCGGCGGAGCCACTGGCGTGGCCTGAGCCTCGGCCGAGCGTGACGCCCGGCGACGCGTCCCCGCCTGAGCCGCTGCCGAGCGCGACGTCCGGTGAGCCGGCTGCATCGGCGGCGAGATCGGCGGCGTCCGCTCCCCGGGATGCGAGGGTGCGCTCATCCCCCTCCGCAACGGCATCACGACCGTCGCCGATCGCCAGGCCGAGGACGCCGCAGGCAGCGGCCTCCGATCCGGCCATGAATCCGCCGGCTCCGCAACCGACAGCCCCCGAGCCCGACCGCGTCCCGATCCCGGAAGTGCCCTTCTGATAACGCGTCCTCCAGGACAGCTCGGCGGTGCCGGACCGCGCGTGGCCGCTCCCGCCCGACCCAGCTCATCACGCGATGACGCCTGCGCTGGCCGAGGGGGCGACCTCGGCGCTGCCCGAGGGAGCGCGGAGCGGGGCGGGCGGCGCGGACAGGAGAGCGTGTGCGCACGGCCCGATGACCTCGCGCACGGCGTCGAGGTGGCAGCGCGCCCGCTCTGCGTCGGTGAGCCGGCCGTTGTCGTGCCACGCGGCGGCGTCGCCCCCGTCGCGCTCCGGCTCTCGCGCGGCGCGCAGCGGGGCGAGCGCCTCGTCGAACGCGCGGGCGACGGCCGCGCGTTCGACGAGGCGCTCGCCGCCGCGCGCGATGGCCCAGCGCACGAAGGCCCAGGCGAGCTCGGCGTGGGCGGCCTCGTCGGCGGCGATCCGGTCGAGGACGCGGCAGACCTCGGGGTCGCGCGCGCGGCCGCGTTGCTCGGCGGCCTGCATGGCGGCGAGCGTCTCGCCCGCGCCGCCCGCGCCGCCGTCGCGGATTTCCATCTGGCAGCCGACCGACAACGGCAGGCCGGCAAACACGCCGGCTCCAGGATCCACAGGATGCGCCCGCGCAATTCCCTGCTCATGATCGTGTGCCTCCCTGCGAAGCTCCGCGACCCAGCATCAAACATGCCAGTCTGCGTTCCCGCGCGAGGACCGCTGCAGCGCACCGGAGAGGGGGCAGAGGCGCTCGCGGCTTCACGCCCTCTTTGCTCGCAGCGGAGAGGTGCTCGTGAGCTGATGTCAGGAACTGGAACTCCCGCGTCGCCACCTGGAACGCCGTCGAGCGCGGGCGCAGCAGGAGCCGGTCGAAATCGCCCGACTTCACCGTGGCGGAGAAGGTGTCGAATCCGCGGCCGAACGACTCCGCGAGCGCGAACGAGACGTTGACGAGGCCGAACAGGAGCGCGACCTCGGCGAAGCGCCACCCCCGGACCGCGCCGAAGCGAGCGCCCCGCGGGCGGCGCGGGAGCATACAGGACCCGGGTCGAGCGGCCAGCCCCGTTCAGTCCCGGATATAGACGCTGAGCCCCTCGAAGCTGGCCGAGTTGCTCCTGTTCGCGAGCCTCGCCACGACCCGGATCGCGTCGCTCCCGCCGGCGGGGACCGTCATCGAGCAGCCGCTGTTCATGTGGGTCGCGCTCGATCCGCAGCCGGCGCCGCCTTCGAGCTCGAAGCCGTCGCACGCCATCGCGCCGACCGGCGCGCCTCCGCGGAGCAGCGTCACCTCGATCCGCACGTGGTTACCGCCGCTGTGCTCGTAGCTGTCGGCGTGCACGGGGAACTCGAGCTCCTTTCCGGCCGGGAAGGAGATCGCCTTCTCGACGGGGACATCGAGCCCCGGCAGATCGACCTGTCCCGCCGTCGGGCCCAGGCAGCTCAGCAGCGCGCCGACCCCGAGCGCCGCCACGACGGCGCGCGTCCGGCCGCGGTTCGCGGCGCGCCTCACGAGCCGCGCCTCACCCGCCGGACTCCTCGAGGACGTCGCGCACCCAGGAGTAGACGGCGACCGCGCCGGGCAGGCCGAGCGTCGCCGCCGAGATCGCGACGACCTGCTCGATCTCCTCGGCCGATATCCCCATGGCCAGGGCCTTGCGCACGCCCGCATGCACGGCCCCCTCGCGCATCGCGCCGCACGCGAACGCGAGCTTCAGCAGGCGCACCGTCTTCTCGGGGAGCGGCCCCTCCGCGCCGGCCTCGCCGAGGAGCGCCCAGGCCTCGCCGAGCTTGGGGAAGCGGCTGATGAACTCCTTGTGGGTTTCCGGGGGATCCGGCATCTGCATGGTGGAACGCTCCTCTCGGGAGAAGGGGGGTGGTGTCGGGGGACGATGTCTCCCGCGAAGGAGTATCCGACGCCTCGGGTCCGGCCACCAGATCTCCCCTCTTCCGAGGCCGTCGCCGATCGAGAGCGCCCCCTTGAAGGCGAGTCGCTCGCGTCGCTGGCGCCGAGGGCCTGCGGCTTCCTCCCTGCTCGCCAGCGCCGCGCGGGTCGACGTCGCGATGGCGGCCCCGGCGCGCGCGCGTTACGGTCTCCGCCGCCCCATGCCGTCCGATCCTGGCGCGCCCCCCGACGACCGCTCTCTGTTCCCGTCGTTCGACGGCCCCGCCGGATTCGACCGGATCCGCGCCGACCTGGAGGCCTTTCGCCCGGCGGTCCTCGCGGTGTGCCAGCGCCACGGGCTGGCGACGAGCGGGCTCTCCGCGTTCGCGCACGGGACGAACGTGGTTGTCTCGAACGACGCGGGGCAGATCATCAAGCTGTTTCCGCCTTTCCTGCGGCACCAGTTCGAGGCCGAGCGCCTCTCGCTCGCGCGGTTCCATGGCGAGGTCCCCGCGACGACGCCGGAGCTCCTCCAGGAAGCGGAGCTCGACGGGTGGCCTTATCTCGTGATGTCGCGCCTTCCCGGGCGCCCCCTGGAAGAGGTCTGGCCCGCGCTGGGCGACGCGGAGCGGGTCGAGGCGCTGGCGCGGATCGGCGAGATCATGAGGGCCGCCCACGCGCTTTCCACCGAGGGGCTGGAGAGCATCGACCTCGGCTGGGACGCGTTCGTGGAGCACCAGATCGCCGGCTGCGAGGGCCGCCACCGACGGATGGGCTTGCCCGGACACCTGGTCTCCCAGCTCCCATCGTACCTGGAGTCGGCCCGCCCTCTCCTGCCGCGGTCCGTGGTCCCGGTGCTCCTGACCGGGGAGTACACGCCGGAGAACCTCCTCGCGACCCGGACGGGCGAGAGGTGGAGCGTCACCGGCATGATCGACTTCGCGGACGCGTGCCTCGGGCCGCGCGAGTACGACCTGCTCGGCCCGTGCCTCTTCCTCGCCGCGGGCAGCGCGGACCTCCAGCGCGCCTTTCTGTGCTCCTACGGATACCCGACCACCGACCTCACCCCGGCGCTGAGCCGCAAGCTGATGGCGCTCTCGCTCCTGCACCGGTACAGCAACCTCCGGTTCCAGCTCAGGATGGATGGCTGGGAGTCCCAGGTCTCGTCCCTCACCGAGCTGGAACAGAGGATCTGGCCGTTCTCGGCCTGATTTCCACGCCGAGCGGCGCGCGACGGAGTCGGACTTCAGCCTGGAGACGTCGCTGAAGCTCACGAACTGCGAACGACGCTGGCCCTGACCCTGTAAGCGCGCGTCCGCTGGGAGATGTCCATCCACNTGTAAGCGCGCGTCCGCTGGGAGATGTCCATCCACGGAAGCGGACGGCCAGACGTCTGGCCAC
>NZ_JEMA01000288.1 GCF_001589285.1 Sorangium cellulosum
GCGCGCTCGAACCGCGAGGGCGCGTCGCTCCGCCGCGCGTCGCCCGCGGCATCGCCGCCGCGGGACCGCGCCCGCATGCTCAGCGAGTCGTCGACGACGATCGCGAGGGCGACGGACGCGCCGGCCCTGCGGCTGAGCGACAGGTGCGAGCAGCGCAGGAGCGGCGTCGCGCCGAGCACCGCGAGCGCGAGCACCGCGAGGGCCCGGGTGGCGAAGAGGGCGCGGTCCTCGAGGAGGCTCCGGCGCCGCGCCGTCGGCGGCGTGGCCGGGACCAGGCGCGCCGGCGGGAACGGCCGCTCCTCGGCGCGGCGGCGGCGCAGGAGGTGCGCGGCGATCGGCGCGCCGACGAGCAGCGCGACAAGCAGCGCGCCGAGCGTGACGAAGCTCATCGGCGCGCCTCGGCGATCGCCCGCACGAGGGCGCGGACGACATCGGTCGGGGGCTCGGCGGTCGTCGCGCGGAGCAGGCGGCCGCCGCGCGAGGCGAGCGCGCGCGACCAGGCGTCGGTGAGCTCGGCGAGGCGCGCCTGGTACTGCGCGCGGACCGCGCCCGCGTCGGCCTCGACAACGGCGCCGCCCTCCAGGGCGCGGAGGCGCACGTTGCCCTCGAAGTCGAGCTCCGCCTCGCTGGGATCGAGGACCTGGAGGGCGATCAGCGTGCGGCCGCCCGTGCTGAGCGGCGTGAACGCGGAGAGCGCGCCCGCCGCGCCGGATTCATCAGCAAGATCCAGGAGATCCGAGATGAGCAGCACCACGGCGCCGCGGCGCGCCTTCTTCGCGACGGGCGCGAGCGCGCGCTCGATGGCGCTCGCGTCGCCGCTCCAGTCCTGGGCGGCGGACGTGGCCTCCAGGGCGCCGACGATCCGCTCGAACGCCTCGCGCCCCGCCATGGCGGGCAGGCCGTGGGTGCCGGCCCCGCCCAGCCAGGCGAGCCCCACCGGATCGCCGGTGGCGAGCGCGACGCGGGCCATGGCCGCGGCGATGAGCGCCGCGTAGGCGAGCTTGGCGCCGGGCGCGCGCCGGCCGCGGTACGACATCGAGGCGGTCGCGTCGACGCACAGCCAGAGGGCGCGATCGGTCTCGGTCTCGAACTCGCGCACCATGAGGCGGTCGTGGCGGAGCAGCGCGCGGCGATCGAAGAAGCGGAGATCGTCGCCGGGCACGTAGGGCCGCTGCCCGCCGAACTCGACGCCCGCGCCCTTGCGGATGCTCCGGTGCATCCCGGCGTAGACGCCCTCGGCGACGGCCCGCGATGTGAGGCGGAGCGGGGCGAGCCCGCCCCAGTCGATGGGAAATGCGGCGAGCGAGGCGCGGTCGGGAGAGGGCGGCACAGGGGCGCTTCTTTAGCCTGGATCCCCGGGGCGATCACCTCGCCGTGCGGGCGCGGCCGGGCCGCGCTCGGCCGGGCCTGGGCTCCCTCGTCCGCGCGGCTTTACCCTTGGCTTTCCCGTTCCTCCGGGGCCGAGGGCTTGCCGCGGTGACGCCCACCACACATCAGCTCCAGGGAATGGCTGACGAGAGGAGACCGGCGTCGCGCGCGTGGCTCGGGTACCTGCTGATCGCCGGCGCGATCCTGGTCTTTTCCGGGATCCTCAGGCCGCTGGGGCGGCCGCTCGTGCCCTACGACGAGGCGGTCGCCGAGGTGCGGCGCGGGGAGGTCGCCTCGGCGGTGGTGAAGCCCGACGAGATCGAGCTGATCCGCCGGGGGGAGGCGCAGCGGCCCGGGGAGCGCGTCCGCGTGACGCGGCTGCCCGGCGTCGAGGACGAGCCGCTCGTGAGGGCGCTGCTCGACCAGGGGGTCCGCATCGAGGCGAAGAGCGCCCCGTCCTCGGCGTGGATGCAGGTGGCGATCTGGCTCGTGCCGCTCGTCCTCATCAACGCGGCGTTCTTCATGATGCTGCGCCGGTCGGGGCAGGGGGCCGGCGGGCCGCTCGGGTTCCTGCGCAGCAAGGCGAAGGTCTACGACCGGTCGAAGCAGGAGCCGGTGCGCTTCTCGGACGTGGCGGGGGTCGACGAGGCCAAGGACGAGCTCGTCGAGGTCGTCGACTTCCTCCGGGAGCCGTCGCGGTACCGGTCGCTCGGCGGGCGGATCCCGCGCGGCCTCCTGCTCATCGGGCCGCCCGGCACGGGCAAGACCCTGCTCGCGCGCGCGGTGGCGGGCGAGGCGAACGTGCCGTTCTTCTCGCTCAACGCGAGCGAGTTCGTCGAGATGTTCGTCGGGCTCGGGGCCGCGCGGGTGCGAGAGCTCTTCGAGGAGGCGCGCAAGAGCGCGCCCAGCATCGTGTTCATCGACGAGATCGACGCCGTGGGCAGGACGCGGGGCGGCCTCAGCGCGATCTCGACCCACGACGAGCGGGAGCAGACGCTCCACCAGCTCCTCGCCGAGCTCGACGGGTTCGACGCGCGCACCACCGTGATCCTGATGGCCGCCACCAACCGGCCCGAGGTGCTCGACCCTGCCCTGCTGCGGCCCGGGCGCTTCGACCGACAGGTCATCGTGGACCGGCCCGACCTGCGGGGCCGCGAGGCGATCCTCGCCGTGCACGCGCGCCGGGTGCCGCTCGCGAACGACGTCGACCTCGGGCTCGTGGCGCGGCGCACGCCGGGCATGGTGGGGGCCGACCTGGCGAAGATCGTCAACGAGGCGGCGCTCGCCGGGGCGCGGCGCGGCGCCAAGGAGATCGGGCAGGTCGACTTCGACGAGGCGCTCGATCGCTCGCAGCTCGGGCTCCGGCGCCGCGGGCAGATCATGACCGCGGAGGACCGGCGGCGCGTGGCCTACCACGAGGCCGGGCACGCGCTCGTCGCGCTCGCGCTGCCGGCCGCCGATCCGGTGGAGCGGGTGTCGATCGTGGCGCGGACGATCGGCGCGCTCGGCGTCACGATCCAGGTGCCCCGCGACGAGCGCCAGCTCGCCACGGAGCAGGAGATCGAGTCGCGCGTCACGGTGATGCTCGGCGGCAGGGCGGCGGAGGAGGTCGCGCTGGGCCAGGTGTCGAGCGGCGCGCACGACGACCTCGGGCGCGCCACGGCGCTCGTCCGCGAGATGGTGACCCGCCTCGGGATGAGCCGGCGCCTCGGGCTGCCCGCGCTGTCGCGCAACGTCGGCGCGCCGATGCTCGGCGTGATCCAGGAAGAGCGCACCTGCAGCGAGGAGACCGCGCGCGAGGTGGACGAGGAGGTGAGGGAGCGGCTCGGCGAGATGTACCTGAAGGCCAAGCAGCTCCTCGTCGACCGCCGCGAGGGCCTCGAGGCGGCCGCCGAGGCGCTCGTGCTCAAGGAGACGCTGCGCGGCGAGGAGCTGGAGCGGATCGCGGCGGTGTCGACGCGACGGAAGATCTCCGTGGGGTCGCCGAGCGCCGCCTGAGGCTCAGGCCACGCGGCGCCGGCGCCGGAGGCCGCCCGCGAGCGCGGCGAGCGACAGCCCGGCGGCCCAGGCGTCGCCGCCCTGCGCGCCGGCGGCCGCGCGGCAAGCGCAGCCGCCGTCCTGCGCGGCGGGCTCGCCGCTGTCCGGCGGATCTTCCGGCCTGTCGACCCCGACGCCCCTCACGAAGATCGCCTGCTCCGGCGCGTCCGGATCGTTCGACGCGAGGAGGACGGTCGCGGTGAACTCGCCGGCGGCCTTCGGGGCGAAGCGGATCGCGAGGTCGATCGCCGCCTCGCCGTCGATCTCGAGCGCGGCGTCCGCGAGCTCGAAGCTCTCCGCGTCGCCTGTCGTCACGGCGACGTCGAGCAGCGCCTCCCCCGCGTTGGACAGCGTGACGAGCTCCGCGTTGACCTGCCCCACCTCCACCGCGCCGAAATCGATCTCCTGCTTGTCCAGCGCGAGATCCGGGAGCGGCACGTGGACGCGCTCGCTCTCGAAGAGCCAGGCCTGCTCGGTGAGCGGGAAGGCGAGCGGGATGTCGACGATCGGGATCGACCACTCGCGGCCCAGCAGGCTGATGCCGAACGCGGGGATGAGGTGGAGCGTGCCCTCGTAGCGCACCGAGCCCTCCGGGCGCACGTTGAGCTCGACCGACGGACCGCCCAGGTACTCCGTCGAGGACGCGCTCCGCTCCGGGGTGATGTCGCCCCCGCTCACCGTCGCCTGATCGAGCGTCTCGACGGCCACGCGGTGTGTTGCGTAACGCGCGGTGACATCCATGGCGACGTCGAGCTCGAACCTGCCGTCGACGCCGGGGATCGATCCGATGATGTCGGCGAGGGAGACGGACGCGAGCCGCTGCACGTCCGTCGAGCTCGCCAGCGTGATGCCCGGATCCCAGCCCCAGGCGTCGAACTCGCCGCGGGTGTGCACCTGGAAGTCGACCTGCGGGACGTAAGGGATATCGCCCGTCCAGTCGAAGTCCTGGCCCAGGACGGAGATGCTGACGCGTCCCTGGGCGCTGACGTCGAGCCCGTAATCGCAGGCAAACACCCCTCCGCCCGCGTCGCCGGGGGCGGTGAGCGAGAGCGCCTCTGGCCACGACGCCTCGAGCGCGCCGCTCAGGGACACCTCGGTATTCGCATAGACCGCGGCCCGTAAGCTCAGCTGCAGCGGTGAGCTCGGCGGAATCCAGCCCGTCTCGAAGTCGAGATCGAGCGGGATGGCGGCTCTGCGCTGGAAGGCGACAGGGCCCCGCTCGCAGAACAGCGGGTCTTCGGGGCACGGCGCGGCGAGCGAGTCGTAGGCCGAGGCCGCGGCGGGGGCGAGGAGGGTGAGCGCCGCGGCGGTGCCGCGGAGAGCGCGCGCTCGACGGCGCCGAGCAGAGGAGAAGGCAGCGAGGACAGCGTCGCCGAACAGCAGGGAGCGCATGATCGCGATTATCGCGACCCGGGCGCTCCACGTCATCACCGCATTCCAGGTCGGAGCGCGGTCAACGCGACCCGATCAGCGTGCCGACAGCGATTCCGGCGACCGCGCAGAGAATGGCCACCAGGGTCCAGAGAATGCGCTCGCGCGACGAGCTGCCCGCCCTCGCCGCGCTGTCGCCGGACGCCTCGTTGGACACCGCAGCGCTGGCCTCGGGCAGCGCCCGGACCACCGCGCTCTCCCGGGACGGGGCGAGGAGCGCGACGTCCGGAGTGGAAACGTCGTTCTGGGCGGCGGCGTGATCCAGGCCGGTTTGCTCGAGCTCCAGCTCGGTGATCGAGTCCGCGTCGTGGAGGCTGGCGAGGCTGGCGCGGGAATGGCCGATGAAGCGCCGCTCGCGGCAGGCGCGCAGGGCGTCGGCGAAGGCGGGGGCGCTCGGGTGCCGCTCCGCCGGGTCCTTGGCGAGGGCCCTCAGGATGACGGCCTCCAGGCCGGCCGAGATGAGCGCGCCGTGCTCGCTGGAGCGCGGCGGCAGCGGCTGCTCGGCGATCTGCGCCGTCATGGCGGCGATCGGCGTCCGCTTGCTGAACGGCGCGGCGCCGACGACCATCTCGTACAGGATGCAGCCGAGCGCGTAGACGTCGCAGCGCGGGTCGACGTCGTCTCCGCGCACCTGCTCCGGCGCCATGTACTCGGGGGTGCCGAAGATCATGTCGTGCTCGGTGAGCCCGGGCGCCATCTGCTCGCCGTGCACCACCTTCGCGAGCCCGAAATCGACAACGCGGACGCGGCCCGCGAGCGGCGACGGCGCGGCGCCGTCGTACCCGTCCGGCGGCGCGGCCGGGCGGTCGATGAGCACGTTGGCCGGCTTGAGGTCGCGGTGGACCACGCCCGCCGCGTGCGCGGTCTCCAGCGCGGCGCAGATCTGCACGGCGATCTCGATCGCGAGGTCGACAGCGATCGGCGCGCGCTCCAGCAAGAGCTCCTCGAGGGAGCTGCCGTCGATGTGCTCCAGCGCGATCGCGAGGAGCCCGTCCTCCTCGACGAAGTCGAGCATCCGGACGATGTGAGGCCCCTCGACCCGCCTCAGGATGGCGGCCTCGCGGTGATAGCGCCGGAAGATCTGGGGCGTGCCAGAGAGGTGCTTGTGGATCACCTTGAGCGCGACGCGCCGGCCGTCCTCGTCGCGGGCGGCGCGGTACACGACGCCGGACGCGCCCTCGCCGATGACCGACTCCACCGTGTACCGCGAGGCGATGCGGTGCCCGGCGGGCAGGCGTTCGGGCGCGGGCTCCGGGGAGATCACCGGGCGATCCCCGCGTCCGCGGGGGGAGGCGCGGGGTCCGGGGGCGGGGGCCCGAGGTGCAGCTCCGTCGACGAGGTGCACGCGCTCACGATCTTCGGGCTCAGCTCGATGGGGTCGAGCCGCGCTGTCGGATCGGACTCGCGCCACGCGGCGCAGGCGGTCTCGGCGAGCCCGGTCGCGTCGAGCGCGACGTACGCCTCGAGCAGGTGCCGGTGCACCGTGGCGATCTGCACCCGGGCGAGGTCGCCGTAGCCGAGCAGGCGGTTCGCCCGCGCCACCGCGTCGATGTAGCGGCCGCTCCGCACGTCGCCGGCGAGCTGCGGCAGCTCGGCGTCGACGCGGCGCTGGGCCTCGCGCGCGCGGCCGGCGCCCTCGGAGCGCACCAGGGCGCCGGCGCTCGCGGCCTCGGCCTTGCCCTGCGTCGTGAGCGGCAGGTCGGTGAGCGGCACGAGGATCACCATGCCGCGGTGGAGCGTGTCCTTCTTGAGGTGGTTGTACTTGTGGAGCATCCACGCCTTGTCCCGCTTGCCGAGGAAGCGGTAGGCGATGGTGAGCAGGTTGTCGGTCTGGCCGACGACGTACCGCAGGTTGTACGGCACGATGATCTCCATCCCGTCGGTCGGCTCGATCCAGGGCATTGTGTCGTTCGAGAGCGCGAGGACGTCGCTCCTGTCGGCGGCGCCGAGCAGCCGCTCCGCGAGGTTCGCCCAGGTCTCGCCCGCGGTGACGCGGTGGTGGCCGAGCGCGGGCACCTCCAGCCGGAGGCCGGGGATGATCGGGACGCCGGCGCCCGCGTCGAGCGCGTTGGCGGCGACGAGCACCTGCTCCATCTGCACGCGCCCGTAGGTGCGCTCCGCGATCTGCGCGAGGGTCTCCCCCTCGCGGACCACGTGCGGGAACGCCGCCGCCGCGCTGCCTGCCAGCGTGATCGCGGCCAGCGCGCCCGCGGAAAACCAGGTTCGCCCAGAGCTCACGGGGGCGAGGGTACCAGGGGTTCGCGGCGCTGTGCGATGGGCTCGCGCGGCGCAGCGAGAGCGGGGGGCGCCCGCAATTTCGTCCCGCCCGAGGTTTCGTGCCAGAGTCGGCCGGATTCATGAGACACACGACGATGGCCGGCACGATCCCGGCGTGGTTCTCGCGGCGCTCGCCCGCCGCGGCGCGGCTGCTCGCGGTGGGCTTGCTCGGGCTGGCGACGCCGGGCTGCCTCGTCCGGCAGGAGCTCTACGACCAGGCGCGCGCCGAGATCGGGAGAGAGCGTGAGGAGGGAAACAAGGCCCGGGCCGAGGCCCAGAGCGCCCGCGCCGAGGCGGCGCAGCGGGCGGCGCAGGTCGCGGCGCTCGAGGCAGAGCTCGTGCGCCTCGAGGACGACCTCCGGGCGCGCGACCTCACGCTGTCCGAGGCGACCACGGCCGAGGCCGGGCTCGTGCGGCGGCTGGACGAGCTCGCCGCGATGAACGAGGAGCTGTCGGCGCGGCTCCGGAGCGCCGGGCAGAGCGTGGGCCAGCTCGCGAACGAGCGCGGCAGCCTGTCGGCCGAGCTCGCCGAGGTGCGGGCCAAGGTCGACGAGCTGCGCCGCCAGCAGGCGGCGGCCGAGGCGCGGGCGGCGAAGATGCGCGACCTCGCGAGCCGGTTCCAGGCGATGGTCGACGGCGGGAAGGTCCGCGTCGAGATCCGCGGCGGGCTGCCGCTGCTCGAGATCTCGAGCGACGCGCTGTTCGACGCCGGGAAGGCCGAGGTCAAGCCGGCGGGGCGGAAGACGCTGGCCGAGATCGCGGGGGTGCTCCGGACGATACCGGATCACAGGTTCCAGGTCGCCGGGCACACGGACGACAAGAAGCTGAGCAAGAACGCGAGGTTCNGACAAGAAGCTGAGCAAGAACGCGAGGTTCGCGTCGAACTGGGACGTCTCGGCGGCGCGCGCGGTGGCGGTCGTCGAGGTGCTCATCGGGCGCGGGATACCGCCGCAGCGCCTGTCCGCGGCCGGATACGGGGAGTTCGCGCCGGTCGTGTCGAACGCGGCGGAGGCGGGGCGGGCGAAGAACCGGCGTATCGAGATCGTGCTGCTGGCGGAGCAGGAAGCGGAAGCGGCGGGGAAGACGGGGAAGGCGCTCGGCGAGGCGGGGCCGGTGGCGGCGCCGTGAAGGGCGCGAGTCCGGCAGGCGCTGCTCCGGCGGAAGCGGAGTCAGCGCTGGCCAGCGCGACAAGGCACCCGACAGACACCCTTGCTGGCCCGGGGCTCGGTCGGGCGCCGGCGCGCCGACGTCCGCCGCGTCATCGCACGTTCGCGGAGCGGTCCTCGACCGTTTCCCCTCATGTCATCGCTTCTCCCCTCGCCGCAGCGCGCACGCCGCGAGGACGCACAGCGCGGGCGTGACGACCATGTGATAGCGGTCCTCGCCGAAGAACACCGCGTGCGTCAGCGCGACCGAGGCGACGGCGAACGCGAGATAACCGACGACTCCCCCGTTCGCGGGGCGGCCCGGCAGCGGCAGCGCGGCGATGACAGGGATCGCCACGGCGAGCGGCCAGAAGGCGTGATCGTCGCCGAGCGCGCCCCACGCGATGAGCCCGAGCACCGCCGCGAGCGCCGCGAGCTGCGCGACGAGCGCCCGCCACGGGCGCAGCCGCGGGAGCGCGACGACGACGAGCGCCGCGACCGAGAGCAGGCCGAGGTGCGACGCCGTGAGCACCCAGCGCCCGGCCGCGCGCCGCTCCTCGGGCCACGCCGCGGGGTTCGCCTCGCCCAGGTAGCCGATGGGGAACGACTCGTGATCGAAGGTGAAGCTCAGCTTCTTCGGGATGAGCGCCAGCCAGCGGACGGGATCGTCCTTGATCCACTGAAGCCCCGCGGCCATCCAGCATCGGTCCTGGGCGACCTGCCCGCGCGCGATCGGGCAGCCGTCGCCCGCGCGCAGCGTCTCGAAGCGCCCCGTCGCGCGCGGGAACGCGCCGATGGCGAGGTTCCAGCCGCCGTTCGTCGAGACGAGCGCGCAGCCGTCCATCACCCGGCAGTTCCGGATCGTCCACGGCGCCACCACCGCGAGGGCGGTCACGGCCGAGATCGCCGCGGCGAGC
>NZ_JEMA01000289.1 GCF_001589285.1 Sorangium cellulosum
GCCGCGCGCCCTGCGCCGCCGGCACCGGCGTCGGCGGCCCGAACAGCACCGGCTGCGACGCGACCCGGGCCGCGCCCGCGTGGCTCAGCCGGTCGCCCGCGGACGAGGGGTCGTTCGTGAACGCCGCGCGCGCGATCCCGAGCACCGCGTGCTCCAGCGCCTCGGCCATCTGCCGCGCCGACCCGAACCGCGCCGCGGGATCGAGCGCGAGCGCCCTCTTCATCCAGGCGTCGATCGCCGGCGAGAGCTCCGGCCGCAGCGCGCTCGGCGGCGTGAAGATCCCGGTGTGGAGCACCACCGACAGCGCGCCCAGCGTCTCGCCCGTGAACGGCACCTGCCCGGTGAGCGCGTGGTAGACGACGACCGCGAGCCCCCAGAGATCCGCGCGGAAATCGACGTGCTTCGCGCTGAGGAGCTGCTCGGGGCTCATGTAGAGCGGCGTGCCCAGCACGTGCCCTGTCGACGTCACGCCGAGCTCGCCCTGCGGCGCGCCCTGGACCCGCTTGGCCACCCCGAAGTCGACAACCTTCACGAACAGCTCGCCCTCGACGTCGAGCAGGAAGATGTTGTCCGGCTTGACGTCGCGGTGGACGATCCCGAGCTGGTGCGCCCGCCCGAGCGCCTTCGCCGTCTGCGACACGATCGTCGTCACCTCGACGGGCGGGAGCGCGCCGAGCCGCTGGATGCGGCTCTTCAGGTCCTCGCCCTCGAGCAGCTCCATCACGATGTACGGCGCGCCGTCGTGCGTCACGCCGTGATCGAAGACCTGCGCGACGTGCGGGCTCTTGATCTGCGCGGCCGCCATCGCCTCGCGCCGGAAGCGCTCCACGAAGCCGCTCTGCTCCGCGTAGACCGGCGACATGAACTTCACCGCCACCTGCGTGCCGAGCGAGAGGTGATCGGCCACCCACACGCTCCCCATCGCCCCCTTCCCGAGCTGGCGCGCCAGCCGGAGCGTGCTCGTCACGTGCTGTCCGGGGTTCATCGCGGGTCGTTCTCCATCAGCCGCGCTTCATCAGCCGAGCCGCCGACCCGAGAAGGCGTCCTGCGCGCGCAACGTGGTCCTCCGGGCGTCTGCGCGCACAGCGTACAACAATCACCCCGGACCGTCACCAGCGAGCGCGCGGACCGCGCACGTCGCAGGGGCTCTCGGATAAGCTTGCGCCATGCGCGAGGGCACGCTGGTCGCAGGCCGGTTCGAGGTGCACCGCCTTGCCGGCGCCGGCGGGATGGGCACGGTGTACCGGGCGACCGATCAGCTCACCGGCCGCCCCGTGGCGCTCAAGGTCGCACCCCCGGAGCTCGCGCCCCGCTTCCGCCGCGAGGCGCGCCTGCTCGAGGCCGTGCAGCACCCGCTCATCGTCCACCACATCGCGCACGGCACGAGCGACGACGGCGCCCTGTGGCTCGCGATGGAGTGGCTCGACGGGGGCACGCTCGGCGAGCGCCTCGAGCAGGGCGCGCTCCCCGTGGCCGACGCGCTGCTCGTCGCGCACCAGATCGCCGAGGCGCTCGCCGCCGTGCACGCGCTCGGGATCACGCACCGCGACCTCAAGCCGAGCAACGTGCTGCTCCGCGACGGCCGCGTCGACGGCGTTGTGCTGCTCGACTTCGGCGTCGCGCGCGCGGCGGCGTCGACCACGCTCGTCACCGAGGCGAGCTCGCTCGTCGGTTCGCTCGGCTACGTCGCGCCGGAGCAGGCGCGCGGCGACGCCGACGTCGACGCGCGCGCGGACGTCTTCGCGCTCGGCGTGCTGCTCTTCGAGAGCGTCGCGGGGCAGCGCCCGTTCGCCGCCGACGACCCGCTCGCCGAGATGTGCCGCATCCTCCTCGAGGAAGCGCCGCGCCTCGCGGATCGCCGCCCGGACGTGCCGCCCCCCATCGACGACCTCGTCGCGCGCCTGCTCGCAAAGGACCCGGCCGCGCGCCCCGCCGACGGGCGCGCCGCAGCCGCGGCGCTCGCGGAGACGCGCGCCCTGCTCGCGCGCTCCCCCGGCGAGGGCGCGGGCGGCGCGCCCGCCTCGGTGACGGGCGACGAGCGGCGGCTCATCAGCGTCGTCCTCGTCGACCTCGGCGCCGCGGATCCCGAGCCGGCGAGCGATCGCGGCGTCGAGCGCGTCGTCGCCGAGGTCGCGGAGGCGTTCGGCGGCGAGCGCGTGCGGCTCGCGGGCGGCACGCGCATGGTGCTCCTGACCTCGCAGGGCGACGAGGTGCTCACCGGCCGCGGCGGCACCGGCACCATGGTCGCGTTCGACCTCGCCGCGCGCGCCGCGCAGTGCGCGCTCGCGATGAAGGCGCGCCTGCCCGGGCGCCCTGTCGCGCTCGCCACGGGGCGGGCGCAGGTGGGCGAGCGCCTGCCCTCGGGCGACGTCATCGATCGCGCTGTCGCGCGGCTGCGCGAGGTCGAGGGCGACGTGCGCATCGACGAGGTCACGGCGGGGCTCGCGGCCCCGCGCTTCGAGGTGACCGGCGACGGCCCCTCGTTCCTGCTGAAGGGCGAGCGCGACGGCTCCGAGCCCGAGGGCACGCTGCTCGGGCGCGTCACCGCGTTCGTCGGGCGCGACCGCGAGCTCGCGATGCTCCGCGGCCTCTTCGATCAGAGCGCCGACGAGCCCGTGGCGCGCGCCGCGCTGGTGCTCGGCGAGGCCGGCATCGGCAAGACGCGCCTGCGCTGCGAGCTCGTCCGCGCCGTGCGCGACGGCGACGCGCGCGCGGCGGTCTACGTCGCGCGCGGCGAGCCGATCGCCGCGGGGGCGCCGTTCGGCATGCTCGGCGAGATCGTCCTCGCGGCCGCCGGCTGCCTGCCCGGCGAGCCGATCGAGGCGCGGCGCGGCAAGATCCGCGACCACCTGGCGCGCGTCCTCCCCGCGTCCGCCGACGACGCGCGGCGCGTCGCGTGGTTCCTCGGCGAGATCGCGGGCACGCCGTTCGACGACCCGGATCCGGAGCTCGACGCCGCCCGGGCGGACGCCGTCCTCCTCGGCGATCAGGCCCGCCGGGCCGTGCTCGACTGGCTCGCCGCGCGGTGCGAGGCGGGGCCGGTCGTGGTGGCGCTCGATGACATGCACTGGAGCGATCACGCCTCGGTCGCGGTGCTGGACGAGGCGCTCCAGGCGCTCTCGGATCGCCCCTTGCTCGTGCTCGGCTTCGCGCGCCACAGCGTGACCGAGACGTTCCCCGGGCTGTGGGGGCAGCGCGGGGTGCAGCACATCAAGCTCGGCCCGCTCAGCCCGCGGGCGTCCGAGCGGCTCGTCCGCAGCGTGTTCGGCGACGAGCTCGCGCGGTCCGAGGTGGCGCGGCTCGTCGAGCACGCGGACGGCCACCCGTTCTTCCTGGAGGAGCTCATGCGCGCGCGCGCCGAGGGCCGCAGCGACCTGCCGCCCACGGTCGTGGCGCTGATGCACACGCGCATCGAGGCGCTGCCGGCCGAGGCGCGCCGCACGCTGCGGGCGGCGAGCCTGTTCGGCGGCAGCTTCTGGCCCGAGGGGGTGCGGCAGCTCCTCGGCGCCGGCACGCCGATCGAGTCGGTCGACCGCTGGCTGAAGGGCCTGATCGAGGAGGAGCTCATCGCCCGGCGCAGCGGCTCGCGCTACCCGGGCCACGACGAGCTCACGTTCCGCCACGCGCTTGTGCGCGACGCCGCCTACGGGATGCTGACGGACGGCGATCGCCGGGCCGGCCACCAGGCCGCTGCGCGCTGGCTGCGCTCGGTGGGCGAGCGCGACGAGCGCGTGCTGGCCGAGCACGCCGAGCGGGGCATCGAGGCCGACAGCGCGGGCGGCGCCGGGTCGCTCGCGGCGCGCGGTTCTGCGTAGGCGGCGCGCGATTACGACAACACGGAAATGGGGCGAGCTTGATGGATTTCCATTGACGTGATAACTCGCCGCCCAGAGTATCGAGCATGGATTCGTCTGGGCTGGGCGCTGTCGGTCCCTACGAGTTGCTGTTGCAGCTCGCCACGGGCGGCATGGCCGAGGTCTTCATCGCCCGGCGCGCCCGGCCGTCCGGCGCGGGGGCTACGGGCGCCGCGGCCGAGGCGGCCGGCACGGCGGGAGCGGGGACGGTGGCGGCCGAGGCGGCGGGCGCGGCCGGCGCGGATCCCGGGCGCGAGCCGCTCGTCGCGCTGAAGCGGATCCGCGCCGACCTGCGGTACGAATCCGGCTATGCGGCGATGCTCTTCGACGAGGCGGGCATCGCGTCGCGCGTCGTGAGCCCGAGCTTCGTGCCGATCCTCGATTACGGCCTCGACGACGCGGGCGCGCCGTACATCGTGATGGAGCTCGTCGTCGGCGTGACGCTCAAGCACCTCACGCGGCCTCCGGAGGTGCTCGACGTCGGCGACGCGCTCGATCTCATCGCGCAATCGGCCGACGGGCTGCACGCGGCGCACGAGGCGCGCGACAGCTCGGGGGAGCTGCTCCAGGTGATCCACCGGGACATCTCGCCGTCGAACATCCTCGTCGGCGTCGACGGCCGGGCGAGCATCTGCGATCTCGGGCTCGCGTACGCCCTGCGCCGCACGACGCGCACGAAGACGGGGACGGTGAAGGGGAAGCTGAGCTATCTCTCCCCGGAGCAGGCGCACGGGCGGCCGCTGGATCGGCGCTCGGACGTGTTCTCCCTCGGCGTCGTCACGTGGGAGGCGGTGGCCGGCAGGCGCCTGTTCATCGGCAGCAGCATGCTGTCGATCCTCCACGCCGTGCTCGAGCGGGAGGTGCCGCCGCTCTCGCGCGAGCGCGAGGGCGTGGGGGAGGCGGTCACGGCCGCCGTCGCGCGGGCGCTCGAGCGCGATCGCGACGCGCGCTGGCCGACCGCCGCCGATTTCGCGCAGGAGCTCCGCGCCGCGGCCGAGCGCGAGGGGCACGCGCCGTCGCGCGGGCGCGTCGGCGCGCGCGTCGACGCGACCCTCCCGGAGCCGCTGAAGCCGCTGGCGTCGTCGTATGCCCCCGGCGGGCCGCTCGTCACGCCGGAGATCGTCGCCGCCCTGCGGTCGATGCACGCGGCGGGGGTGGTGGGCGAGGGGGACTCCAGCGGGATGCTGGCGCCGCGGCGGCCCACGAGCGGCCACCGTCCGGTGAGAAAAATGTGATCGTTCACATGTTCGAGCTCAAATGAGCTGACCGACCGCGGCCGCCCTCGATCCCGGCTCTGCCCGCGCGCCGCCGGAGTACGCTCCGGGCGCCGCACACAGCAGGCGACAGCTCTCGACACGCCGGTCGCCCCTCCTGACGCGGCGCTCCGGAGCCGCTCGAACGGCGTCTCCTCTCCCGGGCTCGAGCGCGCGCGGAAGCCGGCCGATTTCAAGTTGACACCGAAAATGTGATCGTTCACATTGCGGTCAGGGGTATCCTTTCGCTTCGCTCTTCGAGCGGGGCGTCACGCGCGCTGCGACCTTCGTCATCGGGTCGATCGTGGCACCGATTCCGTTCGATCGGCCGTCACGGAAGCGCAGCGTCCAGCAATGCGGTGGCTGATGGGGTCCCCTCGGTGCGTCGTCGAGGGTGCTTCAGGCCGAGGTGGCAACGATCGATCGCGACACGGGCGAGGGGGAACACCATGTCCCGCCCACACTCCACTTAGCGTGCCCACAGCGGGCGAAGAGAGAGAACCATGTCCAGGTCCTCAGAACATGAGCGGGCGCGTCCTCTCAGGGGCTGTCGGTCGGCTGTCGCGATGGCGTTGATCCTGGCCAGCGGCTGCACCGGGAGCCTGGGCGGCGACACGCGCTCCAACGATTCCACGGACGATCCCACCTCGCCCACCGGCGGGAACCCCACCACGGTCGACCCGCGCGTCTGCGAGGATGGCGGGATTCACCCCGGCCGGGCGCCGCTGCGGCGGCTGACACGGTTCGAGTACAACAAGACCGTTCG
>NZ_JEMA01000290.1 GCF_001589285.1 Sorangium cellulosum
GCTCGCGGACCGGTCGGCGCTGCTCGGCCTCGCGATCGTCGCGCTGCTCGCGCTGTTCGCCGCCGCGGGGCCGGCGGTCGTCGGCCACGACCCGGACGCGAGCGATTTCAGCCTGTCCCGCGACGCTTTCGGCGCGCCGCCCGGGCCGTCGGCCGCCCACTGGCTCGGGACGGACCCGCTGTTCCGCGACCTCCTCGCGCGCCTCGCGCACGGCGCGCGGCTCTCGCTCGGCATCGCGCTCGCGTCCACCGCGCTCGCCACGGGGCTCGGCGCCCTCGTCGGCGTCGCCGCCGGCATGGCCAGCGGCACGCGGGCGGGCGCCCTCGACGGCGCGCTCATGCGGCTCGTCGACGTGATCCTCGCCCTGCCGTACCTCCTGTTCGTGACCGCGATCGGCGTCGCCGTGGGAAGGGCCGACGCGGGGACGATCCTGCTCGTGCTCGGCCTCACGGGGTGGACCGGCGCGGCGCGGGTCGTCCGGGCCAGGACGCTGGAGCTCGCGCAGCGCGACTTCGTGGCCTCCGCGCGCGCGCTCGGCGCCGGGCCGCTGCACGTCGTCCGCCGGCACATCCTGCCCAACGTCGGCGGGACGCTGCTCGCGCTCGCGACGATCAGCGCCGGGCAGATGATCCTCGCGGAGGCGGCCCTGAGCTACCTGGGCGCCGGCGTGCAGCCGCCGACAGCGACCTGGGGCCGCATGCTGCACGAGGCGGAGCCGTACCTCGGGGTGAAGCCGCTCCTCGTCGCGGCGCCGGGCTTCGCCATCCTGCTCGCCGTGCTCGGCTTCCACCGCGCGAGCGAGGGGCTCCGCGACGCGCTCGATCCCGCCGGCGCCGAGCTGCCGCGCGGGCGGCGCCTGCCGGTCGACCTGCTCCTCGCGGGCGGGGCGCTGCTCCTGCTCTCGACCGGCTCGCCGAGCCGCGTGCGCCCGCCGCTCGGCAGCGAGGCGCCGCCGGGCGCGCCCGAGACGCCCGTGCGCGGCGGGACGCTGCGCCTCGCGACCNCCGAGACGCCCGTGCGCGGCGGGACGCTGCGCCTCGCGACCACCGTCAACGTCCGCACGCTCGATCCGGCGATCGCCTACGACGAGCTCTCGACAGCCGTCGCGGAGCTCGTCTTCTCCCGCCTGGTCACGTGGGACCGCGACGGGCAGATCGCGCCCGATCTCGCGCGCGCGATCGCGGTCGAGCGCGGCGGGCAGACGTACGTGTTCACGCTGCGCGAGGGCGTGCGGTTCCACGACGGCGCGGAGCTCCGCGCCGCGGACGTGAAGCGCTCGATCGAGCGGACGCTCCACCCGGGGACGCCGAGCCCGGGCGCGAGCGAGTACGACATGATCGAGGGGTTCGCCGCGTACCGGAGCGGCGCGGCGCCGCACCTCGCCGGGGTGCGGGTGCTCGGCGACCACGCCGTCGCCATCGATCTACGCGCGCCCGACGCGACGTTCCTGCCGCGCATGACGCTCGCGTTCATGGCGCCCGTGTGCCCCTCGTCCGGCGCCGTTGTCGACGCGGCGAGCCCTCCCCCGCCCTGCGGCGCCGGCCCGTTCCGCCTGGAGCGGTGGGACCAGGACGGCAGCATCGGGCTGGCCCGGCACGAGGGGTACTTCCGCCCGGGCCTGCCGTACCTCGACGGCATCGCGTGGCAGACCGGGGTGCGCGCGACGACGCAGCGCTACAAGTTCGAGGAGGGCGAGCTCGACTACCTGCGCGATCTGACGGCGATCGACGCGGCGACGTACCGCGCCGACCCGGCGTGGGCGGGGCGCTTGCGCTGGGTGACCCGGCACAGGACCAACGCGGTCTTCCTCAACACCGAGCTCGCGCCGTTCGACCGGCTCGCCGTCCGGCGCGCGGTCTCCTTCGCGCTCGACCCCTCCGTGCTCGAGAAGGTGCGCCCCGATCTCGTCGCCCTCGATCGGGTGCTGCCGCCGTCGATCCCGGGCCCCGCGCGCGACGAGCCGATGCGCCGGCACGACCTCTCGCGCGCCCTCGCGCAGATGGCCGCGGCCGGCTACCCGTACGACCCGGCGACCGGGAAGGGCGGTTATCCGGAGGCGATCGACTACATCGCGGTCCCGGATACCCTGGAGCAGGCGCTCGGCGAGATCTTCCAGCAGCAGCTCGCGCGGGTGGGCCTCCGCGTCCGCCTGCGCCTCGTGAGCTGGGCGACCTACCTCGCCGAGGTCTCGCGGCGCCGCGCCGCGCCCATGGGCTGGGTGGGTTGGCAGGCCGATTTCCCCGATCCGGCGAGCATCTTCGAGCCGACGCTCTCGTCGCGCGCCATCCGCGACGAGGGCTCGCAGAACTACGCCTTCTTCAGCAGCGAGGCGCTCGATCGCGCGCTCGACGCCGCCCACGCGGAGCAGGACCGCGCGCGTCGCCTCGCGCTCTACGATCAGGCCGAGCGCATCGTCCGCGATCTCGCGCCCTGGGTGCCCACGCACACGGCGCGCCTGATCGAGCTCTGGCACCCGTACCTGCGCGGCTACGAGGGCTCGGCCGTGATCCCGTCGCGCTTCCACGAGGTCTGGCTCGATCCGGCGGCGCGGCCCGCGGGCGGCGGC
>NZ_JEMA01000291.1 GCF_001589285.1 Sorangium cellulosum
ACGGGCGAGGCGAGCAGCGCCACGGGCGTGAACGGCGCGCAGGACGACGACACGGCGCCCGGGAGCGGCGCCGTGTACGTGTTCGCGCGCGGCGGGGCCGCGTGGACGCAGCAGGCCTACCTCAAGGCGTCGAACGCCGAGACAGGCGACGTGTTCGGGGCATCGGTCTCGATCGACGAGGACTTCCTCGCCGTGGGCGCGTCCGGCGAGGACAGCAGCGCCGCGGGGTGGGGCGGCGTCGAGTCCGACAACGGCGCTCCCGAGAGCGGGGCAGCGTACCTGTTCGAGCGCTCCGGCGGCGCCTGGGCGCAGGCCTCGTACATCAAGGCGGCGAACACGGGCGCGTCGGACGCGTTCGGGGCGCGGCTCGCCCTCTCGGCCACCACGCTCGTCGTCGGCGCGGCCGGAGAGGACAGCAGCGCCACGGGCGTCGACGGCGACGGCGCCAGCGACGCGGCGGCCGGAAGCGGCGCCTGCTACAGCGCCCGCTGGTAGGGCCCGGCGCGCCACGGGAGACGCTCCGGACCCTGGCGCCATCGTCCGCCAGGCCGATGCGAGATTCAGCCGTCGAAGCGGACGCGCGTGCCCGCCGCGGGGCGGAGCACCGGGAGGTAGCGCGGGGCCGGGAATCCGCCCTGGAGCCTTGGGCCCGAGGCAGGGAGCGTCCGCCCGAGCGCGACGAGGAACTGGACGATCTCCATCCAGGCGAGGTGATAGCCGAGGCAGAAGTGCGCGCCGCCGCCGAACTGGGCGATCTCGAGCGGCGAGATCGCCTCCTTGCGGCCGAGCCAGCGCTCGGGGCGGTAGCTGTCCGGATCCGGGTAGCGCTCGGGATCGCGCGACATCAGCATCAGCGGGATCGCCACGAGCGTCCCTCCGGGGACGGTGCGGCCTTCGAGCTCGAAATCGGCGACGGCGCGGCGGGCGTCGCGGGCCACAGGCGGGTGGAGGCGGAGCGCCTCGCGGAACACGGCCTCGGCGAAGGGGAAGCGGCGGAGATCAGCGGGCGAGCGCGGGAGATCCGGCGCGCTCGACGCCTCCTCGCGGAGCGCGCGCCAGGTCGCGGGGCTCTCGGCGAGGTGGGCGACGCACCAGGCCATGGTCGAGGCCGAGGTCTCGTGTCCGGCGAGGAGGAGCAGGCGGAGGTTGCCCACCAGATCCTGCTCCGAGAGCGGCTCGCCGTCCTCGTCGCGGGCCTGGAGCAGCGCGGGAAGGAGGCCCTTCGCCTCGCCTCGGGCGCGCACGTCGGCGAGGATCCGGCGGATGCGCGCGTCGAGCCAGCCGCGGGCGCGGAGGCCGCGGCGTCGCGGCGAGCCCGGCACGTCGAACGGCAGGTCGAGGGCCAGGAGCATCAGATCCTCGTAGTGGTGGCGCCACTCGGGGAGCTCGTCGTCCTCGACGCCCGTGATCTTGAACATCACCTCGAGGGCCAGCTCGCGGGTCTCGCGCAGCAGCAGGACATCGCGCCGGCCGAGCCAGGAGCGGACCCTGCGCTCGACGCTCGCCGCGACGACCGCGCCGACCTCCGCGGCGTCGAGGCCTTTCGGCGAGAAGGGCCCGTTCATCGCGGTGCGGACGTGGCGGTGCGAGGCGCCGTCGTGGGCCATCAGCGTCTGACCGAAGAGGTGGCCGAGCCCGCCCTCCGTCAGATACGAGGAGTCGACGGACCTGCTCTTGAAGAGCGAGAAGGCGTCGTTCGATGCGTGGACGAGCTGCCAGCCCTCGACGCCCCGGGTCCAGAAGAGCGAGCCGAAGCGGCGCCGGCCCTCACGGAGCAGGCCGAGCTCGTCGATGGCGAGCGCCGGCAGGTGGCCCACGACAGGGAAGCCGCCGGGGAGGATGGGGAATCCATGCCGGGTCTTGACGCGGCGGGCGAAGGGGTTGCGGCCCCGCAGGAGCGGGAGATCGGTGAAGGAGGCCGGGAGGGCGGTGCTCATGGTGGGTGCGATCCCGTCTTGTACCACCGACCCGGCGACCTCTGGCGGGATCTCCGACGCGCGCGCTGGACGAGCGCCGCCTGCGGGGAATGGAGAGGAGACGCTTCCCCGCCGGAGAGGCGCGTCAGGCGCTGGTCAGTTCACGCACTCCCACTGGACCGTGTAGCAGATCAACCGTCCGAGCTCGTCCGTGCCGCACTCCCCGCCGCCGTCGAAGAACCGCTGTCCCGGTCTACCGCAGGAGGTGGCGTCTTCGCAGTAGCCGCACACGTTGCCGCAAGTACCGCCGATGGCCCCGGCGGCCGCGTAGCCGAGCTCCTGGCAGATGAGATCGAGGTGGAAATAGCCTTCGGAGTTGGCCGAGACCCACGCGGTGTCCTCGTCCGCAGCGCACACAACCCAGGGCGAGCCCGTCCCGACATCCTCCCCGGTCTGGCACACCTCGCCGCCGCCGCCGCCGCCGCCGCCGCCGCCGTCACAGTCCTCCTCCAGCGAGACGTGGATCGGGAAGGTGAGCGAGGTGCCGTAGCCCCAGGTGTCGTAGGCGATGACGCCCAGCTCGTAGTTGCCGGCCACCGTCGTGCTGAACGTCGCCGTCGCGCCGCTCGGCGAGAGCGCCGCATACGCCGGCCCGGAGACCTGGTACCAGTAGTAGCTCACCTCGTCCCCGTCCGGATCGCCGGCGCTGACCGTGATGGTCGCCTCCTCGCACGTGGTGATGAACTTGCTCTCCGCGATGTCGAGATCGGTGATCTGCGGCGGAGAGTTGAGCGCCGCGATCACGTCCAGGCCGCCGTTCGGCTCGCCTGTGCAGTGCGAGACAAGCGTCGTCTCGACGGTCGAGCCGCCGAACACCGAGACATAGCCTTCGGCCGTATAGCAATGCGACGAGGGCGCACCGACGTCCGTCTGCGGCGCGGCGCAGACCCAGTAGTCTCCGGGCGGGAGCACGAACAGCGCATCCGCGAACGGATGGTTCTCGCCGCCGGAAGGGACGAGATCCGCCGGCAGCGCCTCCTCTTCCAGGGGCACCGTCGCCTCGGCGACAGCCTCCCCGTAATAACAGCTGTCGTATGCGTTCACGACCTTGATGTTGATCGCGGAGACGTCGTACGTGGGCCCTGGCGTGGAGAGCGCCACGCGGATCCGTCCTACCTCGCCCTCTTCACCGGACCCGGGCGCAGGCGATCCGTTGCATGCCCCGGCAAGCAGACCAAGAACCAGCGCGCCGCACTTCAGTGCTTTCATTTGTCCTCTTCCTCCCGGCAGGGGGAATGCGCAAACCGTTGATGCGCTCTCGAACCCCTGTAGATGTAGTATGCACTGGTCTCCTGTGATGAGAAACACCTGCGCGGCGATGAGCACGATTCCCACAGCGCTGGGCGAAGGCAGAAGACGCCAGTGTGACGTCGTCCCGGCGAGTGGTCCGGGCTTGACATTCGTGTCGTTTTTCTCGTCGGGTGAAGGGCGCGCGAGGTGCGGAGTGCGCGCCGTGACCGCGCAGGCTCGAGCGAGCTTGCCGTGATCGGCGGCGAGGGAGGGCGGAGAGGAGAGGGCTTCTTCCGGCGGGCCGACCGCGTCAGGCGCCGGTCAGTTCACGCACTCCCACTGGACCGTGTAGCAGATGAAGCGGCCCAGCTCGTCGACGCCGCAGTCCCCGTACCCGTCGAAGATCCGCTGTCCCGGCCTCTCGCAGGAGGTGGTGCCTTCGCAGTAACCGCACACGCTGCCGCAGGTGCCGCCGAACGCCCCGGCGCCCGCATAGCCGAGCTCCTGGCAGATGAGGTCGAGGTGGTAATAGCCCTGGTCGTCGGCCGAGACCCACGCCGAGTCCTCGTCCGCGGCGCACACAACCCACGCCGAGCCGGTCGCGCCGTCGGTCCCGCTCCGGCACACGTCGCCGCCGCCGCCGCCGCCGCCGCCGCCGCCGCCGCCGCCGCAGTCTTCCTCCAGCGAGACGTGGATCGGGAAGGTGAGCGAGGTGCCGTAGCCCCAGGTGTCGTAGGCGATGACGCCCAGCTCGTAGTTGCCGGCCACGGGCGCGCTGAACGTCGCCGTCGCGCCGGCCGGCGCGAGCGCCCCCCAGGAAGGTCCAGAGATCTGGTACCACTCGTACCAGACGTCGTCGCCATCCGGGTCGCTGGCGCTGACCGTGATGGTCGCCTCCTCGCACGTGGTGATGAACTTGCTCTCCGCGATGTCGAGATCGTCGATCACCGGCGGAGAGTTGAGCGCCGCGATCACGTCCAGGCCGCCGTTCGGCTCGCCTGTGCAGTGCGAGACAAGCGTCGTCTCGGTGGTTGATCCGCCGAACACCGAGACATAGCCTTCGGCCGTATGGCAATGCGACGAGGGCGCACCGGCGTCCGTCTGCGGTGTGGCGCAGACCCAGTAGTCTCCGGGCGGGAGCACGAACAGCGCATCCGCGAACGGGTGGTTTTCGCCGCCGGGCGGAATCAGGTCCGCCGGGAGCGCCTCTTCTTCCAGGGAGACAGTCGCCTCGGCGATGGCTTCCCCGTAGTAGCAGCTCTCGTATGCGTTCACGACCTTGATGTTGATCGCGGAGACGTCATACGTGGGACCTGGCGTGGAGAGCGCCACGCGGATCCGTCCTACCTCGCCCTCTGCACCGGACTCGGGCGAAGGCGATCCGTTGCACGCCCCGGCAAGCAGCCCGAGAACCAGCGCGCCGCACTTCAATGCTTTCATTTGTCCTCTTCCTCCCGGCAGGGGGAAATGCGCAAACCGTTGATGCGCGGTCGAACCCCCGCGAACCTGGTCAGTATGCACGGAGGCCACATGGGGCGAACTACCTGCTGGATGTGAGCACGATTCCCACAGCGCCGGTGGGCCGCGCGAGGAGCCTGGGTGAGCTCTCGCCCGGCGGGGAGGCTCGGGCTTGACATTCCTGTCGTCTTCGGGTGAACGGCCCTCGCCGGAGGTGCGGAGTGCGCGCCGCGCTCGCCGCGCCGCTCCAGACGAGCCTCCTGCGCTCGCCAGGCGCTCGAACGGGCCTGCGGTCAGCCCGCCGCGCCGCTCATCGCGCCTCGGCGGCGCCCGGAACCCGCGAGTCCAGCCCCACGATGCGGTCGAGCAGCGCCCGATCGAGGCTCGCCTCCACCGCGGTGGCGAGCCGGTCGTACTCGTCGTGCCGGCTCGGGATCGCCGGCTCGCCCGCGGGCGCGGCGAGCCCTCGCCTCGCGCGCAGGGCCGCGAGCAGCGCGCGCCGGAGCCCGTCGTTCTCGAAGATCCCGTGGATCATCGTCCCCACCACGGCGCCGTCCGGCGACACCGCCCCGTCGAGCGCCGCCTCGGCCCGGCCGCTCCTCGATTCGATCGCGAACGCCGCGCGCGCGCCGCTCGCCCGCTCGACCTGGCCCATGTGGATCTCGTAGCCGGTCAGCTCTGCTCCCCCCGCGCTCGCCGCGCCCGCCGCCCCCAGGAACGAGTCGCCGGCGATCCGCGCCCGGACCTGCGCTGTCGTCTTGGTCCGCTCGAACCGCGTCCACACGTCGAGCAGCCCGAGCCCCCGCGCCGACGGCTCGGCCGACTCGACGCCTTCCGGATCCTCGATCGCGCCGCCGAGCATCTGGCAGCCGCCGCAGATCCCGAGCGTCCACCCGCCCTGCCGGGCGCGCGCCGCCACCGCCTCGGCGAGGCCGCTCGCGCGCAGCCACGCGAGATCGGCCATCGTGCTCTTCGTCCCGGGGAGCACAACGAGGTCCGCGCCCCCGATCTCGTCCGGCCGCTCGATGAACCGCACCGCCACGCCCCGCTCGTGCTCCAGCGGCTCCACGTCGTCGTAGTTGGATATCCGCGGCAGCCTCACCACCGCGATATCGAGCTCCCCGGGCCCCGCCGGCCCCCGCCGCCGCCGGTTCTCGAGGGCCACCGAGTCCTCGTCCGCGATCCGGAGCTGCTTCACGTACGGCACCACGCCGAGCACCGGCACGCCCGTCCGCGCCGTCAGCATCTCGAGCCCCGGCTCGAGCAGCTTGATGTCGCCGCGGAACTTGTTGATCACGAACGCTGCCACGCGCGCCCGCTCGTCGGGATCGAGCAGCGCCATCGTCCCGACCAGCGCCGCGAACACCCCGCCGCGGTCGATGTCGCCCGCGAGGAGCACCGGCGCGTCGGCGACGCGCGCGACGTGCATGTTCACGATGTCGCGGTCCTTCAGGTTGATCTCCGCGGGGCTGCCCGCCCCCTCGATCACAACGACGTCGTGCGCCTCGCGGAGCCGACCGAGCGAGCGGGCGATGATGTCCTTGAGCTCGCCGCGGTAGGCGAAGTAGTCGCGCGCGTGGAGGCTCCCCATCGGCTTGCCGAGGACGACGACCTGAGAGCGCGAGTCGCCCTCCGGCTTGAGCAGGATCGGGTTCATGTCGACCGTCGGCGCGACCCGCGCCGCCTCGGCCTGCACCGCCTGCGCCCGGCCGATCTCGCCGCCGTCCGGGGTCGCGAACGAGTTCAGCGCCATGTTCTGCGACTTGAACGGCGCGACCCGGAGGCCCCGCCGCTGGAACATCCGGCAGAGCGCCGTGCAGAGCAGGCTCTTGCCGACCGAGGACGCGGTGCCCTGCACCATCACCGTGAGCGCTGTCATCGAGCGAGGCCCTCTCCAAGCGAACGCGCCGCGAGCGCGGCCGCCGCGAGCGCGGCGAAGATCAGCGCCGCGAGCACAACGATCCGGCACGCCTCGTCGATGAGCCCCCGCCGGAGCGGCTCGATCGGGTCGCCGAGGCGGTAGTGGCCGCGCTTCTCGAGCTCGACGCGGAGCAGCCCGGCCATCGCCGCCATCGGCCGCCCCGCGTTCGGGCTCTCGGTGCGCCCGCCGTCGCGGAGGAGCACGGCGAGGCCGCGGCGCGCGTCGGCGCCGCGCAGCCACCCGGCGGCGATCAGCAGCAGCGCCGTGAGCCGCGCCGGCACGAAGTTCAGCGCGTCGTCGAGCCGCGCCGACGCCTTGCCGAGGTACTCGTAGCGGCCGTGGTAGCCCACCATCGCGTCGAGGGTGTTCACCGCCCTGTAGAAGAGCGCGCCCGGCAGCCCGAACAGGGCGAAGTAGAACAGCGGCGCGACGAAGCTGTCCGACGCGTTCTCCGCGACCGACTCGATCGACGCGGCCACGAGCGCGGGCTCGTCGAGCTCCGACGGGTCGCGGCTGCAGAGGCTCCGCAGGGCGCCGCGCGCCGCGGGGACGTCGCCGGCCGCGAGCGCGTCGCGCACGCCGGAGGCCGCGTCGCGGAGCGCGCGCAGCGCGAAGGTCGGCTTCAGAAAGAGTGCTGACAAAGCGAAGCCAACGACCGGGTGCGGGGCGATCAGCGCGGCGAGCCCGGCGCCCAGGGTTGCGAACAGGCAGGGGACGGCGAGGGCCATGAGCGCGCCGAAGAGCAGCTCGGCCACGCGCCCGGACCGCGGCGCGCGGCGCTTCAGCGCCTGGATGGCCGAGCCCATCCACACGACCGGGTGGACGGCGGCCGGCGGCTCGCCGCAGGCGAGGTCGAGCGCGACGGCGGCGAGCAGCGCGGCCGCGGCGGTCATCGCGCGTCCTCGGCGCCGGCGAGCGCGACAGGGCCGGGGCGCAGGCGCAGGACGGCGCCCATCACGGCCACGTAGAGCTCGCTGGCCGACCGGTTCAGCCGCTGGTGCGCGCGTCCGGCGAGGTCGCGGAAGGCCCGGCCGAGCCGGCTCTCGGGCACGACGCCCATGCCCACCTCGTTCGACACGAGGACGACGTGGGGCGTCGCGGACTCCACGGCGGCGGCGAGATCCTCGATGCGCGCCTCGATGCGATCGAGCTCACGGCCCTCGGTCTCGTCGCGGAGCAGCAGGTTCGACAGCCACAGGGTGAGGCAGTCGACGACGACGACGTCGACGCTGGAGAGCGCGGCGATGCGCTCGGGGAGCGCGACAGGCTCCTCGATGGTGGTGAACTCGTCGCCCCGCTCGCGGGCGTGCGCGGCGATGCGCGCCCGCATCTCGTCGTCGAACGGCTCGGCGGTCGCGATGAACGCGCGGCGCGCGCCGAGCGAGCGCCCGAGCGCGAGCGCGAAGGCGCTCTTGCCGGAGCGCACGCCGCCGCCGACGAGGGCGATCCGCCGCGGCGCCGCGCGCTCGCCGCTCATCGCCCGAGCTCCTCCCGGTGCGCGGCGGCGCTCGCCACGAGCCCCTCGGGGACGAGCGGGTTCGAGGCCCAGTGCGCGTGCACGTACGAGGCGAGGACGCGCTGCGCCGAGTACCCCTCGCGCGCGACATGGCCGCCGCGCCGGCGGCGCACCGAGTAGGCGTGCTCGATCGGCAGGGGCGCCTGCGCGGCCGGCGGCTCCGGCGGCGCCGGCGCGGGCTGCGCGGGGCGGAGCTCCGAGTAGCGGAACTGGTGCCCGCGGAAGCGGAGCCCGGCGCCGCCCAGGATCGTGCGCGCCTGCGTCTCGACCTCCACGTAGCCGAGCGCCTGCAGCTTCTCGCACATCACGGCCTCCGCCGGCACGAGCCCGACCATGGGGTGCGCGCGCCCGTCGAGCGTGCGGATCGCCTCGGTCAGGTACATGAGCCCGCCGCACTCGGCGTAGATCGGCCCGCCGCGGCCGGCGAACGCGCGGATCTCCGCGCGCAGCCCGGCGTTCTCGGCCAGCCGCTCCGCGTGCGCCTCGGGGTAGCCGCCGCCGAGGTAGAGCGCGTCGACCTCGGGCAGGCGCGCGTCGCGGAGCGGCGAGAACCGCACGAGCTCGGCGCCCGCGGCCTCGAGGCGGCGCAGGTTGTCCGCGTAGTAGAAGTGGAAGGCCTCGTCGAACGCCACGCCGAGGCGCACGCGGCGCTGCTGCGCCCCGCCGCTCGCCGCGGTCCCGGCGCCGGCCGCTGCCGCGACGGGCGCAGCCTCCGCCGCCGGCGCGGTCGCCTCCGCCGCCTGCGGCAACGCCGGCGCGCTGCGCGCGATCTCGAGCAGCGCGTCGAGCCCGATCCACGCCTCGGCCTGCGCGCCCCAGTGGTCGAAGCGCTCCTCCGGGAGCGCTGCCTCGTCGGCCGTGCGCAGGCCGAGGTGGCGCTCCGGGAAGCTCTGCGCCTCGTCCCGCGGCAGCCCGCCGATCACCGGCGTCGACCGGTTCGCCTGCGCCTGCGCCTGGCGGAGGATGTCGAGGTGCCCCCGGCTGCCGACCTGGTTGCACACCACGGCGGCCACGCGCACCCCCGGATCGAAGCCCGCGAACCCCTGCACCAGCGCCGCGACGCTGCGGGCCATCCCGGACGCGTCGACGACGAGCGCGACAGGCGCCTCGAGCCACTTCGCGATCTCGGCCGTCGAGCCCTCTTCTCCGGTGGGGCTCGCGCCGTCGAACAGCCCCATCACCCCCTCGATCAGCGCCACGTCGGCGCCCGCTGCCTCCGCCGCGAACGTCGACAGGACCGCGTCCCGGCCCATCATCCAGCCGTCGAGGTTGTGCGACGTCCGGGCGACGGCGCGCGCGTGGTACGTCGGATCCAGGTAGTCGGGGCCGCACTTGAACAGCGCGACCCGCAGCCCGCGGGCGCGGAGCGCGCGCGCGATCGCCACCGTGGTGGTCGTCTTCCCGACGCCGCTCGCCGTGCCGGCGACGACGAGCCGGGGGATGGCCAGGCTCATCAGAAATCGACCCCGATCTGCGCCTTCGCGCCCTGCTCGAACGGGTGCTTCACCGACTTCATCTCCGTCACCAGATCGGCGAGCGCGACGAGCGCGTCCGGGGCGTTCCTGCCGGTGATCACCACATGAACGTGCGCGGGCCTCCCGCGCAGCGCCTCGAGGAGCTCTTCCTCCGCGACGAAGCCGTAATTCAGCGCATACGTGATCTCGTCGAGCACCACGATGTCCTGCTCGCCGCTCCCGATGAGCGCCGCGGCCTCCTGGAAGGCAGCGCGCGCCGCCGCCTTGTCGCGCGAGAGGTCGTCGCTCTCCCAGGTGAAGCCGCGCCCCATCACGAGGAAGGTCAGGCCGGGGAGCGTCTCGGCGAACAGGCGCTCTCCCGTCTTCCACTTCCCCTTGATGAACTGCACGACGGCGACGCGCATGCCCCGGCCGAGCGCCCGGAACACCATCCCGAGCGCGGCGGTCGTCTTGCCCTTGCCGTGGCCCGTATAGACGATGACGAGCCCTCGTCGACCTGCCGTTGCCTCGGCGCTCACGAGCCCTCCTCGGCCGGGCGCGGATCGCGGGGCTTCTTCTCGGCCTTGCGGAACCGGTGGCTGAACTCCGGATCATAGAGCCGCGAGTCGGCGAAATCCGTGGACGTGAGCACCCGGCCGACGAGGATCATCGACTGGCTCTTGATCCCCTCGGCCCGCACCTTCTCCCGGATGTCGGCGAGCGTGCCAGTCACGATCTTCTGATCCGGGCAGCTCGCCTTGTGCACCACCGCGACCGGGCAATCGGCGCCGTAGGCCGGGATGAGCGCCGCTGTCACGTCCTTGAGCAGGGTGATGCTCAGGAACAGGCAGAGCGTCGCCTGGTGGCGCGCGAGCTCCTCGAGCCGCTCGGCCGGCGGCACCGGCGTGCGCCCCTCGGCGCGCGTCAGGATCACGGTCTGCGACAGCTCGGGCAGCGTGAGCTCGCGCCCGAGCGCCGCCGCCGCCGCGGTGAACGACGAGACGCCGGGGATGATCTCGTAGGGGATCCCGAGCGCCTCCAGCCGGCGCATCTGCTCGGCGGTCGACCCGAAAAGCACCGGATCGCCCGTGTGCACGCGCGCCACGTCGTGCCCCGCCTCCCTGGCCTCGACGAAGACCTCCACGATCTGATCGAGCGTCATGCCGGAGGAGTCGATGACCCGGGCGTCCGGCCGCGCGGAGGCCACGATCTCCCGCGGGACGAGGGAGCCCGTGTACATGACGACGGGGCAGCGTGCGACGAGCTCGGCGCCGCGGACCGTGATGAGCCCGGGGTCGCCCGGGCCCGCGCCGATGATGTAGACGCGCATGGGGTTTTCTCCTCGTTTCGTGCGCCGGCGATCCCGCCGGGGACGGCGGGCGCGCGAAGCTAGAGCGATCGCGAGGCGAACGCCAGGGTGCATCGTGGCGCCTTCCCTAGCGCCGGCGCTGCCCGTCTCTCCGGCAGGCGCGGCGCCCCTGTTGCGCGCGGAGGCCCCGCTGTAGCGGCGGCGTCGCGCTCGCGCGCGGCGCCGCCAGCCGTCTCACACGAGCTCGCCTTGGTCGAGGGGGACGCTCGTCAGCCGGGGTACCACGTCACCCGCGGATCATCGGGGGCGCGCACGTGGTCGAAGGCGGCGTCCGCGAGTCGCGTCAGGTTGTACTGAGGCCGCCAGCCGAGCAGAAACCTGGCCTTCGTGTTGTCCAGCCATGTCGAGCGGTAGGGCGTCTTCACCTTCACGCTCGGCAGGCCGCGGGTAGCTTCCAGGTAAGACGCCAGCTCGCCGTAGTCCACCGGCTCATCCATGCAGATGTTGAAGGTCTGCTGGCGGGCCTTCTCATGGCCGATCGCCATGAGGATCGCGGCGACGAGATCCTCCACATGCACGAAGTTACGCTTCACCGGCTTGCCGTCAGGGTCGAGCATCACAGGGACGGCGCCCGAGCGAACGTGACCCTCCGCCGCCTCGGCGCCGACCAGATCGCGCCACCTCGGCCCGCCGAACACGTCGTCACCGAACGATAGCTGGGCCTTGAAGTCGTCCTTCTCCATGATCCACGGCGCACGCAGGCAGCATCCGTTCAGATCAACCTGGACGTAGTACTGCTCGAGCATGACCTCCTCGAGCACCTTGGACAGCGCATAGCAGCCCGGGTAGGCGCTGTGCTTCTGCGCCTCCGTGACGGGGACGGGGTGAGGATAGAAGAAGTGGCCCACGCCGGCGTCGCCCCCGATGAGGATGAACTGCTCGAACGCAGGGCTGACGCGGCAGGCCTCGAGCAGCCAGAACATGCCTTTGACGGCCACGTCCATGATGCTCTCGGGCGTCTCTTTGCTCGTCGCGAGGTGCAGCACGTGGCTCACGCCCTCCACCGCCTCGCGGGCCACGGCGCTGTGCTCGATCGACCCGCGCACCACCTCCAGGCGCGCCGTCGGCGCTAGCAACCGGTTGTGGCACAGCGCGCGAACCTTCCATCCCTCGAACCTGGGGTCCGACAGGAACCTGCGGATGAAGGCCTGGCCGACCTTCCCCGCCGCCCCGGTGACCAGGACTCGCTTCGTCTCACTCATCTTGTCGCCCTCGCTCGCCGTCTCGTTCTGTTCGTCAGCCGGAGTCCCGCCTCCGCGCCGGCTACGTCAGGTCGGTGAGCGGCCCGGTGACGTAGTGCAGGCCGCGGATTGTGAACGGTCACATTTTCTGTGTCAACCCGATCGACGGGCCTGCCTCTACCTCCCCCTGGGTCAGCTCGAGGGCGGCCCGTCGACCGCGCAAATTGTCGGTGTAGCGTCGATTTCCAGGGGTATCGGATCGCATGGCCCGAGTCGCCGCGCAGGAGAGGCGGTATCTCGGCGCCGGCCGCCTCCAGCGTCGAGATGGGAGTTGACACAGAAAATGTGAACGTTCACAGTGGACTTGGGTGGGCGTCCTTGTGCTTCCCCCCGGGTGGGTCGTCATGCGCACCGAGACCTCCGTCGCCCGGAGCGATCTCGGCGTCGATTCCGTTGGTTCGGTCGTCACGGATGCGGGGTTGCGGCGCCGCCGCGGAGGCGCAGCGCGGTGAGCGCGCGCCGCTGGCGTGCAGGAGAGCACGGGAACGGAGGAGAAGTTCCATGCGGATTGCGAGTTTTCTCGAACGGCGAGATCAGTGCAGCAGTTCTGGACGAGCGACACGGACCTGGGTCAGGCGATGCCAGGCGAGCACCGCCCTGGCGTTGCTGCTCACACTCGGCTGCTCGGGGACGCAGCCTCCTCCCGTCGCAGAGCCCTCGACGCCCGCCGCCGCGCCGGCGACGACCCCGAGCGTGCCGCCGCCCGTCCCGGAGGCGGCCCCCGCGCCGGCGAAGCCGCCCGCCATCACCAGGGCTCGTCACGGCGAGATTGCGTCTCAACCTGTGGATATTTACACGCTCACGAACGCGAACGGCCTCGTGCTCAAGGTGATGACGTACGGCGCGATCATCACCGAGCTGCACGTGCCCGACAGGACCGGGAAGCTCGCCGACGTCGTCGTCGGCTTCGAGGACCTGGACGGCTATCTCACCGGCAACCAGTTCTTCGGCGCGACGGTCGGCCGCGTCGCCAACCGCATCCGCAACGCGAAGTTCAAGCTCGAGGGCAAGGAGTACACCCTGGCCTCGAACGACAAGCCGCACCACCTGCACGGCGGCGTCAAGGGCTGGGACAAGGTGGTGTGGAGCGCCTCCACCGCCGAGACCCCTGACGGTCCGAGCATCCTCCTCACGTACGTGTCGAAGGACGGAGAAGAGGGGTATCCCGGCACCGTGTCCGCGAAGACCGTCTATACCCTCACGAACCGGAACGAGCTCCGCGTCGAGATGGAGGCGGTCACGGACAGGACGACGCTCGTCAGCATGGCGCACCACTCGTACTGGAACCTCGGCGGGCACGGCTCCGGCACGATCCTCGATCACGAGCTCACGCTCCACGCGGACAGCTACACGCCCGGTGATCCGGGCGTCCCGACCGGCGCCGTGAAGCCCGTCAAAGGTACGCCGTTCGACTTCACGACGCCCAAGCCCATCGGCAGGGACATGAAGGCCGCCGGCGGGAACCCCGTCGGGTACGATCACAGCCTCATCGTCAACGGAGACCCGGCCGCCCTGCGGCCGGTGGCGCGCCTGAAAGATCCGAAGTCCGGCCGCGTGATGACGCTGGAGGGGGATCAGCCCGGTGTGCAGTTCTACACAGGAAATTTCATGGACGGCTCGAAGCAGGGCAAGGGCGCCACGTACGTGCAGCACGCGGCGCTCTGCCTGGAGACCCAGAAGTTCCCGAACGCGATCAACGTGCCGGCCTGGCGAGAGCAGCCGATCCTCAAGCCGGGACAGGTCTACAAACACACAATGATTCACCGCTTCACGGCGGAGTGAGGGAGGCGGCCATGCTCTGCTTCGGTGTCACCGGTACGGGCGGGGTCGCGCGTGACGTCACGCGCGCGCTCCAGGGCAGCCAGCGTTGTCGGGTCGTGGACGCCGCGCAGGGCGTCGACGCGGTCAAGAGTCAATCAGCAAGGAGACGTGCCGTGGAAGAGACGAAGTCCTGGGGCAAGGGTTGGGCGGTCGCGGCGATTTTCCTGTCGTCGCTTGTCGCGCTCACGGGGTGCGACAAGAAGAGCGAGGGGACGGGCGCCGCGCCCGCCCCGGGGGCCGACGCGAAGCCGAAGATCGTGAAGCTCGCCTTCGTCACCAACAACGCGAGCGAGTTCTGGAAGATCGCTCAGGCGGGCGTCCGGAAATACGAGCAAGAGAGCAAGGTCCAGGTCGACGTGAAGATGCCGCCCAACGGCACCACGGAGGAGCAGAACCAGATCCTCGAGAACCTCTCGAGCCAGGGCTACGACGCCATCGCCGTGAGCGCGATCGCGCCGGCCGATCAGGTCCCGGTGCTCAACAAGACGGCCGAGAAGAGCAAGCTCATCACGTTCGACTCGGACGCGCCGAAGTCGAACCGACTGCTCTACATCGGCACCAACAACTACGAGGCCGGCAAGGCGCTCGGCGGCCACATCGTCAAGCTCCTCCCGAGCGGCGGCAAGATGGCCGTGTTCGTCGGCATGCTGTCCGCGGACAACGCGAAGCAGCGCCTCCAGGGCATCGAGGACGCGATCGCCGGCAAGAACATCGAGATCGTCGACAAGCGCGAGGACAACACGGACCGCGCGAAGGCGCGCTCCAACGTGGAGGACATCATCAACGCGCACCCGGACCTGAAGCTCGTCGCGGGCCTGTGGTCCTACAACGGTCCGGCCATCGCGGCGGCCATCGAGGCGCTCGGGAAGAAGGGCAAGGTCCTCGCGGCCGTGTTCGACGAGGAAGAGGGGACGCTCACCGCCATCGAGAACGGCACGATCTCGGCCACGGTCGTCCAGAAGCCGTTTCAGTTCGGCTACCTGTCGAGCAAGTGGGCGCACGAGCTCGCGACGAAGCCCGACGCGGCGATGGCGCAGATCCCGGCGAGCAAGGGCATCGACACAGGCATCGACGTGATCGAGAAGGCCAACGTGGCCGAGTTCAAGCAGAAGCTCGCCGAGATGAAGAAGTGAACGTGACTGCGTCTCTGCCGAGCCTGCTCGCGATGAGCGCGATCAACAAGCGGTTTCCCGGCGTGGTCGCGCTGCAGGGCGTGTCTCTCTCGCTGGGGCCGGGGGAGGTGCTCGCCCTGATGGGCGAGAACGGCGCCGGCAAGAGCACGCTGATGAAGATCCTCGGGGGCGCCCAGCAGCCCGACGAGGGCGAGATCCGGATCGACGGGAAGAGGGTCACGCTCGAGAGCGTGCGCGCGGCCAAGCGCCTCGGCATCGCGCTCATCCACCAGGAGTTGATGCTGGCGCCGAACCTGGACATCGCGGCCAACATCTTCCTCGGTAACGAGGGCGGCGGGACAGGAGCGCTCCTCCGCCCGCTGCCGAAGGGCGACCTGTACGCCCGCGCCAAGGAGCTGCTTCAGCGCGTCGGCTTGACGCTCCCGCCCTCGACCCCGGTGTCCTCCCTGACCGCCGGGCAGATGCAGATGGTCGAGATCGCCAAGGCGCTCTCCCTCGACGCGCGCATCCTCATCATGGACGAGCCGACCTCCTCGCTCACGAGCGGCGAGTCGGAGCACCTCTTCCAGATCATCCACAAGCTCCGGTCGGACGGCATCGGCATCGTCTACATCTCGCACCGGATGGAGGAGGTCATGGCGCTGGCGGACCGGGTGACTGTCCTGCGGGACGGCCGCTACGTCGGGGACCTCACGCGCGCGGAGGCGACCCACGAGAAGATCGTGTCCATGATGGTGGGCCGCGAGCTGAGCGCGCACTACTTCCCGGAGAGAGGGCCGCGGAAATCGGCCGAGCCCGTGCTGGTCGTCGAGGGCCTCGTCGTGCCCGGCGCGCCCGCGCCGATCTCCTTCTCCGCCGAGCGCGGGGAGATCCTCGGCTTCGCCGGCCTCGTCGGCGCGGGCCGCACGGAGCTCATGCAGACGATCTTCGGGGTCACGCCTGCGCTCGGCGGACGCATGACGCTCGAGGGCAAGGCGTTTGCTCCGCGACGACCCAGGGACGCCATCGACAGCGGCGTCTACCTGGCGCCCGAGGATCGCAAGCGGCACGGCCTCGTGCTGCCGCTCAGCGTCGCGGAGAACACCTCCCTTCCCGACATCGGCAACTACAACCGCTGGGGTTTCCTGGACAGGAAGAGGGAGCGCCGCGTCGCCGAAGCGGAGGTGAAGCGCTTGCGGACGAAGACGCCTGGCGTTCTCCAGCGCGTCGTGAACCTCTCCGGCGGAAACCAGCAGAAGGTGGTGCTCGGAAAGTGGCTGGCCATGAGCCCGCGCGTGCTCATCGTCGACGAGCCGACGCGCGGGATCGACGTCGGCGCCAAGGCCGAGATCTACCGCCACATGGCCGCCCTGGCGGAGGAAGGCATCACGATCTTGATGGTCAGCTCGGACATGGGAGAGATCATCGGAATGAGCGATCGCGTCGTCGTCATGCACGAGCGGCGAATCAAGGGGGTACTGCCGCGGGAGCGGCTCAGCCAGGAGCGGATCGCCACGTTGATGACGGGCCGCGCCGACGAGGAGGCTCTGTCATGAGGCGCGAGCTTGGCATGACCATCGCGCTCTTCGTGATGTGTCTGGGTCTCTACCTATCGAACCCTGATTTCCTCGGGCAGTCGAACTCGATCAACACCCTGCGGCAGATCTCGATGCTCGGGATCTTCTCGATCGGCATCGGCTTCGTCATCATCACCGGCGGCATCGATCTGTCGATCGGGTCCGTGATCGGCCTGACGGGCGTCCTGATCGCGAAGCTCTCGTCGAGCCAGGCCGGCGGCCTTGGCTACTCGCTGTGGATCGGCATTCCGGCGGCGCTCGGCGTGGCGCTCTTGATCGGCCTCGGCCAGGGGCTCTTGATCACGCGGCTCAAGCTGCAGCCGTTCATCGTCACGCTCGGCGGCATGCTGTTCTTGCGCGGGGTCTCGCAGACCATCGCCGAGGGCGGCACCCTGAGCCTCGGGGGCTCGCCGCTGCTCCGCCTCGCCAACGGCGGGCTGCTCGACGTCGGCGGCGACGCGCTCGTCCCGTATCCGTTCCTGATCTTCCTCGCCGTGATCGGCCTCTCGACCTACGCGCTGCACTTCACTGTGTTCGGGCGTTACGTCTATGCGATCGGCGGCAATCGCGACGCCGCGGAGTACTCCGGCATCAGCGTGAAGCGGGTGGAGACGTCCACCTACGTGATCTCGGCGGGCCTCGGCGGCGTGGCGGGCGTCTGTTACGCGTCGTACATCGGGCAGATGTCGCAACAGGTCGGCATCGCGTACGAGATGTACGCGATCGCCGCGGCCGTGCTCGGCGGATGCTCGCTTCGCGGCGGTGAGGGCACGGTGCTCGGCGTCATCATCGGCGCCGCGGTGATGCGCGTCATCGACAACGGCATCAACATGTTCCAGCTGCCGTACGAGGACGCCGACAGCATACGACGCATCTGGCGCCTGGACCCGAACTGGACGTTCATCATCATCGGCGCCGTGATCCTCGTCGCCGTCATCCTCGACCAGATCGTGCACATGGTGCAGGAAAAACGGCGCACCCGGCGCGCCTCCGCGGGAGCCGCCGAGTCGGCGCCGAGCCTCCAGGCGGCCGCGGCCTTCAGCGCGGCGGAGTCGCCGGTCGCGCGGGCGCCCGATCGCGAGAACGTCTGAGCGCTCCGGGGGCCGGGCGGATCGCGTCTCGACGAACAGGCGCTCTCCCGTCTTCCACTTCCCCTTGATGAACTGCACAACGGCGACGCGCATGTTCCGGCCGAGCGTCCGGAACACCATCCCGAGCGCGGCCGTCGTCTTGCCCATGCCGTGGCCCGTATAAACGATGACGAGCCCCTTTCGACCTGCCGTCGCCGCGCCGGCGCCGCCTTCCGCGCTCACGAGCCCTCCTCCGCCGACGGGGAGAGCGCGGCACTGGCTTCGGGGCGGAGCCCCGGGGAAGCCAGCTTCCGGCGCGAGCGCGAAGGCTTCCGGAGCGGCGCCCCGGGGAGGCCAGCATCCGGCGCGAGCGCGAAGGCTTCCGGAGCGGCGCGGGCTGTGACGCTAGCTCAGCGGATCACTCCGAGGTCGTTGATTGACCGAGTCCCAAGCGATCAAGCCGCGCGCACGACGAGCGGCTGGATGATCTTGCTAATCCACGAGAGGCCGCGTGCGCTGATTGCATCCGTCTCGGGCGGATCGGTAGTTTCTAGTGCATAGGCTACCAGGAACCGCATGCCCCAATTGATAGCCAGCCCCAACGCAATCCTTCGATTGCGATGATCCAGAATGGTCGCGCGGTCCGTCACACCCGCCTGCGCGAGAGACTCGTCGAGATGTTCCTTGAGGAGGGCGGCCGGGCTTCCTGCTACGGAGACGATCGCAGGCATGTTTGTCACCACCTCGCGAAGCTGCGGCCCGAGCACCAGCACATTCTCGATCGCCGCCTTCCATTGCCCGGCATCAGGGACAAGGTCCAGCGAGCGGCACGCGGAGGCGAGCACCAGGCACAGAGGCGTGAACAATTTGCCCGCGCTATCGCTCTCTCTCTCGTAGAGCCGCTTGGCATTGCGCGTGAGAACGCCGAGCACCGCGGCCTTTCGATGGGCCGGTTCGGACGCCACAGCGAAGACGGTCGCATCGCACAGGCGCAGCAAATCGCCGAACCATCCGGTGAGCTCCTCGGCAGCACGGTCAGCGTCGTTCGTGGTGCTCATGGCTCATCAACCCACTCCAACGAGGACCGACCATGATGACGATGGCCGTTCGATGCACTCCTCGGGCGAGTGCATCCCCTCGAAGAACTCGTCCCCCAATGGAGGCGGCGCCGCACCCGGCGACCTCGATGCCGCCATGAGCCCCTCGAGTCCTTGCCCGGGGTGCGCCCGAATGTACTCGAAGACCTCGGCGACGAGCTCAGGCGGGAGCGAGCCCGAGGCGAGGCGACCGCTCTCGCTCGTCGCTCGTGCTCGCCAAAGGCTGACCGCGGCACGGGCGCCATCGGAGACCGACACGACCTTGCCGCCCGACACGACCTCAGCCCCCGCCTCGACGCCGGCCAGCCATCCCTCGAACGCCTCTTGGAACCCGGGCTCTGCTTGTAGCGCGATCCGAATGCGCTCCAAGGTGTCTGGCGAGAGCAGATCGACCAATCGAGCGAACAGCTCGTTCCTGGTCAGGTGGCCGATCCCGTACGCCGAGAGCAGTCGCTCGAGTGTCATCGTGCCTCCTCCCGCAGGGCCGCCACCAAGAGGTCGGCGTAGTCCCACGCTTGATCGTGCAGGTTACCCCGTATGCCAGTGCGGATCAGCCGAATGATCTCCGCGCCGGGGATCGCCTCGCGGTGCTCGAAGAGCTTTCGTAGCCCTTCGATCTCGTAGGTCTCGTGGGCGAACACCGCCACGATCGCCTCGTCGCTCTCGAGGACTGCCTGCCGGATCTTCACGGGTATCCGTCCCCTGGCGTAGAAGTTCTCCCACCTCATGGATCCGTGGGCTTGAACGACGCACCACAGCGCGTACGCATCCGGCGGGACGAGATCATCCGCGACGATGAAGAAGACGTCTTCGGAAATAGTGATGCTGTTCCTTCGGGCGATCTGGATGGCTTCGTCGAGCGTCCTGGGCCCACCGTGCGCGGGGTTCCAAGGCAGTGTCCTGGGGCTCTGCGCCGCGCCGCGCCCGACCTCTGCCGTCTGTGGTTGCATGTCGTCGACATTGTCCACTGCTCGTGCTGGACCATAGCCCGGAACGTCCCGTCCCGCATCACCGGCTGCGCGGATCCCCGAGGCTGCCGTCCAGGGGGCGCCCACCCAGCCGGCAGCCGGCCGCGCGACGGAGACGGCGATCGGCTTGCTGGTTCACCTCGGTCGTTCGCCCCCACGGATCGAGCCGATCGTCCCACGTTGGGCCCGACGGCCGTGCGTGTCGCTCCCGGCCGCTCCGTTGCCCCCCTGCTCGCGGCTGCCAACTTGGCCGCCGTGGCCGGCTGCGGAGCCGCCGCCCGTGCCGCCATATCGCCCTGCGCGCCGGGGGACGTGTAGCTATCCCAGTCCGCACCGAGGATCTGGGAGCTGCCAGTGGCGAGCGCCTCCACGAGCCATCCCGCAGCCGACCGTCCAGCGACATGCGCCTGCTCCATCGTCACCAGGCTCCGCTCTTGGTGCGCTGTTTGTCAAATTAGGCGCAAGGGCGTAAAGGCGCAACAGAAGGCAAATTTCATGCGTCTTTGCGTCTTTGCGTTGAAATCTCTCTCCTCTCGCGAGGCAGGTCCGTGGCAGGATTTCTGACCCGCGGTACTAAAGGCAGCGCAGCACGTTGTCGCGCACGAGCTGCCAGATCGGCTCCGGGATGTCCCCGAGCCACCGCGCGTCCCGCTCGACCGGCGCCTCGGCGTCGTCGAGCGGGTCGTCGGGGCTGTAGACGAGCCGCCAGAGCCGCTCGCTCACCGAGCCGTTCCTGTCGATCACGAAGCGCTGGACGAGCTTCTTCGCGAGCTCCTCGCCCTCGACGTCGAGCAGCAGCGCCGGCGCCGCCACCGTGACCTCGCGCAGCGGCTTGAGCCGGAGATACGCCCCCTTCACGAGCTCGACCTCGTCCGGCGGCTCGAACCCCGCCTCCCGGAAGTCGACAGGGGCCTTCGTGTTGCCGACGAGGTAATACTCTCCCTGGGTCTCGGCGAGGATCGCGCCGCCCAGCCTCCCTACGCGTGCCATCTAGACCTCCTCCGCGGTGACGCTCTCGTCCGAGAGCACGAGCGTGCGCCCCGGCGTCTGGCCCGGGAGCGCCTCCCCATCCCATGTGTACTTGTTTGTATATCCGCGCGGGGTGACCATGTATCCCTCGAACATGAAGGTGTTGGTCGAGCCGACGAGCACCGTGGTCAGCATCCCGATCTCGTAGTCGAGGAAGTGGTCGACGTCGGTGAGCACGGCGCTCTCCAGCTTGCGGTAAGCGCTCTTCACCAGCGCGACAGGCGTCGTGCCCGCCCGGTGCTGGCGGATGATCTCCTGGGCCCGCACGATCTGGCGCGTGCGCCGCCCGCTCGCCGGATTGTAAAGGCCGATGACGAAGTCGGCCGCGGCGGCGGCCTCGAGCCGCCGCTCGATGACCGGCCACGGCGTCAGGAGGTCGGACAGGGAGATGGCGCAGAAGTCGTGCCCGAGCGGCGCGCCGACGAGCGACGCGCACGCGTTGAGCGCGGTCATGCCGGGCACGATGCGCAGCTCCGGCGACTCGCCCCGCTTCCAGCCGATCTCCTCCAGCACCTGGAAGACGAGCCCGGCCATGCCGTACACGCCCGCGTCGCCCGACGAGATGATCGCGACCCGCCCGCCGTCCCGCGCCCGCTCCACAGCGGCGCGCGCCCGGCCGATCTCCTCGGTCATGCCGGTCTTGATGATCTCCTTGCCCTCGATGAGGTGCTTCACCAGCCGGATGTACGTCGTGTACCCCACGATGAGATCCGACGCGGCGATCGCCTCCAGGGCGGCGCGGGACGCGTGCGCCTCGGCGCCGGGGCCGATCCCGACGATCGACAGGACTCCTTTGTCACCCATGACTCTCCTCGATGGTGCGCTTCGCGAACGGGACGCGCGCCACGGCGAGCGTCATGGACCGCCCCACGCCCTCCTCCGTGTACGCCCGCTTCGGCATGAGCAGCTTCTTGGCCCCCGCCGCGCGCAGGGCGGCCGGCTCGGCGACGCCCCGGGCGCCCACGTGCTTCTTCACGGTCTCGGACGGGTTCTCGATCCCCTCGGTCGCGTCGAGCTCCTCGGGCGTGAACGTCACGAGCGGCCACCCCCGCCGCGCCGACAGCGCGAGCAGCGCCTCCTCGTCGGCCTTCTTGTCGATCGTCGCCAGCGCCTTCACGCATGCCGCCGAGAGCCCGTGCTCCGCGAGCAGCCTGTCGACCCCGCGCTCGACCATGTCGAGCGGCGCGCCGCGGTCGCAGCCGACGCCGAGGACGAGGCTCTTCGGCCGGTAGACGACGGCGCGCTCGACGATCGCCGGGTGCGAGCGGGCGAGGTCGCGGTCGCTCGCGACGAGGAGGATCTCCCACGCTTCCGGGTCCACGCCGTCGAGCGACGTCGCGTAGCGCACGCCGGGCGGGAGCGGCTTGTCCTCGGGCCAGAACGACGGCTCGCCCGTCTCCTGGACGAACAGCACGGGCGCGGCGTTCACGACGGCGGCGCAGCCGCGGGTCACGTTGCGGTCCGGGTCGTCGAGCGTCCAGCCGAGCTCCCGGCCGAGGATGTCGACAGTCAGCGTCCCGAGCGCGTCGGACGCCGTTGTCACCACCGGCAGCGCGCCGAGCAGCGAGGCCACCTTCTCGGTGAACGCGTTGCCCCGCCCCACATGCCCGGAGAGCACGCAGATCGAGAACCGCGCCGTGTCGTCGACGCAAACGACCGCCGGATCGACCTTCTTGTTCTTCAAGAGCGGCGCGATCATCCGCACCACGGCGCCGACGCTGATCACGAACACGTGGCAGTCGTAGGCGGTGAACGCCTCGTTGAGCAGCGGCCCCATCGGCAACGGGAGCGGCTTCGCGCCCTCCGGCGCCCCGTCGAAGAGCTTCTGCGACACGTAGAGATCCGCGCCCGGGAGCCCCTCGGCGAGCTTCCGCGCGATGGCGATCCCGTGGCGGGTGATCGCGTAGAGGGCGTACGGCTTCCGCGCGGCGATCATGACATCTCCGGTTCGTTAACTGCCTTATCGAAGCTGCCCGGCAGCGAGGCCTCGGCCTCCCCGACGAGCAGCCCGCTGCGCTCGCCGCGCGTGACGACGACCATGGCGAAGCAGTCGCCCCGCTCGCCCTGCGCGGCGCGGAGGTCCCGGACGATCCGCTGCTCGGGCATCGTCGCCTTGGACACGAACACGGCCCGATCGAGCAGGCCTGCCCGCGTGAGCGCCTCGGTCACCTTCGGCATCTCCGGGCCGATCTTCATCAGGACCACTGTGTCGAAGCGCTTGAGCACGTCGGTCAGGTCGTCGACGCCGTACGTGGCGGGGAGGATGGCGATCCGCTCCTGCCCGTCGGCGAGCGACAGCCCGCTCACGGCCGGGACCGCTGTGACCGAGGTGACGCCGGGGACGACCTCGACCTCGAGCCCGGGGAGGCGGCGGAGCGCCTCGCGGCGGACATAGACGAACGTGCTGAAGAGCGACGGATCGCCCTCGGTGGCGAAGGCGACGGAGAGGCCGCGCGAGAGCCGCTCGACGATCTTGTCGACGGCCGCCTCGACGTAGGGCCGGACGCGATCCGGGTCCTTGCTCATGGGGAAGGTGAGGAGCAGCCGCTCCTGGTCCTGCCGCTTGCCGACGACCGGCGAGAGGATCCGGTAGGCCATCGAGGCGCCGAAATCCGAGCTGCGGGGGAGCGCGAGCACGTCCGCGCCCTCGAGCACGCGCACGGCCCGCAGCGTGAGCAGGTCCGGCGCGCCCGGGCCGACGCCCACGCCGTGGAGCTTGCCGAGGCCGCTCATGAAGCCTCCGGGGGGGACGGCGCCGCGCCGGGCGCCGCTTCCTGCGCCTTCGCCGGCTTCGTCGCGGCGAAGATGTGGATCGGGTTCAGCGCCTCGTAGCGCATGTAGCGCGCGAGCGGGACGCCGCGCGAGACCGAGAGCAGGGTGATCTCGGGGTCGAGCCCCCGCGCCCGGAGCGCGCGGTACGTCTCGGCCACGTTCTCCATCGTGATCGCGTTGACCACGAGCCGGCCGCCGGGCCGCAGCCGATCGAGCGCCGCCGTGATGATCTCCTCCATGCTCCCCTTGCTCCCGCCGACGAACACCGCGTCCGGGTCCTCGAGCGCGCCGAGCGCCTCGGGCGCGCGGCCCGCGACGACGCGCACGTTGTCGACCCCGTGCGCGCGGACGTTGTCCCTGCAGATCTCCACGCCCTCCGGGTCGACCTCGATCGCGTAGACGCGCCCGAGGGGGCAGAGCATCGCCGCCTCGATCGAGACCGACCCCGAGCCGGCGCCGACGTCCCAGACCACCGCGTCGGGGCGGATCGCCATCGACGCGATCGAGAGCATGCGCACCTCGCGCTTCGTGATCAGGCCGTTCTTCGGCATGCGCTTGGCGAAGGCGTCCTCGTGCAGGTAGGGGACGGCCGGAGCGGGCCGCCACGCCGGGTCGCTGCGCAGGAGCAGGAGCACGTTGAGCGGCCCGATGTCCTCGCACGACGCGAGCGCGGCGAGCTCGAACGCGCGCACGCGCTCGCCCGCGCCCGCGAGGCTCTCGCAGACCCACGCCTTCCAGCCGGTGTCGCCGTGCTCGAGGAGCCGCGCCGCGAGGCGGGCCGGGGAGCTCTCGCCGTCGGTCAGCACAGCGACCTTCGAGAGCCGGCGCAGGCGCGTCGCGAACCCCTCGGGTGAGCGCCCGTGGACCGACACGAACGCCGCGTCGTCCCAGGCGATGCCCGTGCGCGCGAACGCCCACTGGACCGAGCTCAGGCTCGGGATGATCTCGACGTGCTCGCCGCCGAGCTTCCGGACGACGAGCGCGCCGATCCCGAAGAACAGCGGGTCGCCCGAGGCGAGGATGCACACGTTCTGCTCGGCCGACAGGCTCTCCACGCGGTCGAGCACGGCGGAGAGCCCGCCCTTGAGGGCGATCTTCTCGCCGCGGAACTGCGGGAAGAACTCGAGGTGCCGCTCGCCCCCCACGAGCACCTCGGCCCGCGCGACAGCGGACGCGGCGCGGCTCGACAGGCTGGCGCACCCGTCGTCGCCGATGCCGACGACGGTCACGGCGCGGCGCGCGCTCATCGCGACACCTGGGCCGGCTCCGGGGCGACGGTCGCCTGCGCCGATTCCGCCGATTCCGCCGAGAGGAGCAGCAGCGCGTGGACGATGGCGACGGCGATCGGGCTCCCCCCCTTGCGCCCGCGCGCCACGATGGACGGGAGCCCGGACTCGATCAGCGCCTCCTTCGACTCCGCCGCCGACACGAACCCGACAGGCACGCCGATCACGAGCGCCGGCCGCGCGCCCTCCTCGCGGGCGAGGCGCACCACCTCGAGCAGCGCCGTCGGCGCGTTGCCGATCGCCACGATCGCCCCGTCGAGCAGCCCGAGCCGGTGCGCCTTGCGCATCGACTCGATCGCGCGGGTCGAGCCGGCCGCCGACGCGGCCTGGATGACGTCGTCGTCCGAGATGAAGCAGTGGATCTTGCAGCCGTAGGAGGCGAGCCGCTGCTCGTTCAGGCCGACGCCGATCATCTTCACGTCGACGAGGACCGGCGCGCCGCCCTTGAGCGCCGCGATGCCCCGCGCGATCGCCTCGGGGTGGAGCCGCATGAGCGACGAGAACTCGAAGTCCGCCGTCGCGTGGATCACGCGGCGGACGACCTGCCACTCCGCGTCCGGGAACCCGTGGTCGCCGACCTCCTCGTCGATGATCGCGAAGCTCCTGTCCTCGATGCGCCGGCCGAGCGCGGTCATCTGCCGCATGTCGTTCGCCGCGCGCGCGTCTGCACCGGTCATCGCACCGCTCATGGCTCCTCCGCTCTGTCTTCCCCGGCGCCGCCGGCCGGGTACCGGCCGAGCAGCGCCCCGTTGAAATCGACGAGGCACGCGTGCACCTCGAGGGCGCCTCCCGCGTGCCGCGACGTGTGCTCGACGACGCGCCGGCAGATCCCGCCGGGCACGCCGGTGAGCCCCTCGCGCTGGCACAGCTCGAGCACGTGGCGCGCGGTGTTCGCCTGCCGGATCTCCGCCGCGATCTCGGGCCGCGCGCCGAGCTCCTCGGCGATCTGCGCGAGCAGCTCCATGCTCACCTCCGAGCCGGCCGCGTGCGTCATCATCTTGCCGTCGGCCATCTTCGAGAGCTTGCCGATCATGCCGACGATGATCGCGCGGGCGATCCGCCGCCGCGCGGCGTGGCGCACCCCGGTGCCGATGAAGTCGCCCACCTGGATGAACGACTCCTCCGGCAGCTCCGGGTAGAGCTTCATCGCGTACGCCTCGGACTTGCCGCCGGTGGTCAGCGCCAGCGTCGCGATGCCGCGCTCGGCCGCGACGTCGATCGCCTGCACCACGCTCGCGCGGAAGGCGGCGGTCGAGTACGGCTTCACGATCCCGCTCGTCCCGAGGATCGAGATCCCGCCGATCAGCCCGAGGCGCGCGTTGATTGTCTGCTTCGCCATCTCCTCGCCCTGGGGGACGCTGATCGTGACCGTGGCTCCGGCGAAGCCCGAGCCCTCGAGCTCCTCGAGGACCATCTCGGTGATGTTCCGGCGCGGCACGGGGTTCACGGCGGGCGCGCCGACCGCCAGCCCGAGCCCCGGCTTGGTGACGACGGCGACCCCGTCGCCGCCGCGGATCTCGACGCCCGGCTCGCGGCGGAGCTCGACCTCGGCGACGAGCTCGGCGCCGTGGGTGCAGTCCGGGTCGTCGCCGGCGTCCTTGATGACGCTGCACGTCGCGCGCGGCCCGTCGCGGTCGCAGCGCTTCAGCGGGAAGGTCACCCGCTGCCCGTTCGGCAGCGTCGTCTCGATGGCGTCGACCGCCGCGCCGCGCGCGAGCACGCGCGCCGCCGCCTTGGCCGCGGCGGCCGCGCACGCGCCCGTCGTGAACCCCTCGCGCTGCCCTTTCGGGTCCCTCGGCCGGAGCTCTGCCATCCAGGATCCTGAACGATTACAACGACTTCTTCAGCGGGTTGTTGAAGAAGCTCTCCAGGAGCACGCTGCCCTCCGGCGCGCCGAGCGAGGCGAGCCGGTCGCGGATCGGGTAGATGACGGCGCCGTCGCCCGCGCAGAGCACGGCGTCGCGGGGCCCGTCGGCGACGTGATCGCCGACGAGCGCGCACGCGCGCGCCGGCCGCTCGGGGTGGCCGACAGGGAGGAAGCCGCCGGCGACAGTCAGGCGGGCGGCGGCGGGGAGGCGCTCGCGGACGAACGCCTCGGGGACGAAATAGTCGCCTTCCTCGACGAGCCAGAGCAGGTCGAGCTGCGCGGCGCCGGCGGCGGCCGCGCTCCGCGCGATCCCGAGGGCCGCGGTGATCCCGGTGTCGGTGGCGATCACGAGCGCGCGGCCGGAGAAGCCGGGCGGGAGCCGCAGCTTGCCCCAGGGGCCGCTCCACTCGAGCTCCGCGCCCACGGCGATGTCGTTGAGCACGTTCGACGCCGGCCCGGCGCCGATGCGCTTGACCGCGATCTCGACGGCGCGCTGCTCGGCGTCGCTCGAGAGCATGGAGTAGGCGCGCTTCGCGAGCTTGCCGCCGGGCAGGGTGACCCCGCTGTTGATGATCACGTACTGCCCGCCGGCGAAGCCAAGCTCCGCGCCGTCGACGCGCTCGACGCGCAGCAGCCGGGCGCCCTGCCCGATCGGCTCCGCGTGGGCGATCCTGATCTTCGCGCTGCCCTGGGCCATGGGTCCACTCCGTCTCCTCGGCTCACTCGGCCGGCGCTGATTCCTCGGATTGCTCTGCCGGGTAGATCTCGTGAACGAAGTCGTGCATCTCCTCGAGCTCCCTGTAGAGCCGGCCGAGCCCGTCGACCTGGGCGCGGAGGTCGAGCTCGACCTGCTTCGTGAGGATGAGCAGCGAGCGCAGGTAAGGCAGCTTTGCGTCCCCCGTCGGGGTCTTCGCGACCTTCTCCTGGAGCTCGGCGAGCGACCCCTCGAACAGGCGCGAGAGGCTCCTGAGATCTCCGGCGCGCAGCATCGCCGAGACAGGACCCGGCTCGGCCGCCGCGGGGCCGAGCTCGGCGAGCTCGTGCGCGCGCTCGCCGGGGTCGTCGATGCCCAGGATGTTCATGAGCCCAAGGCGGAGCGCGGCGATCTCGTGACAGGCCATGTCGGTTCTCCTGTGCGGCCTCCTACCAGCTAGGGAGGAGCGCGGGAAGGAGCAGGACGGGAGAAGAGAAGCGAGCGCCGCAGTGTGCGCGAGCCGTAGCGCGGTCCGGTGTCGCCTCGTCGGGCGGGGCGGCCGCGCCGCTCCGATCGGGGGTGCCGGGATCAGAGCGCGTCGGTGCGCTCGAGGAGCACGCCCGCGGCGGCGACGGCGATCGCGGCGAGCGGGGCGGCGATCGCCAGCGCGGCCGGGCCGAGCCAGGCCGAGGTGGCGTCGCTCCAGAGCAGCGACGCGAGCACGCTCGCTTCCCTGAGCCCCTCGTGCGCCTCGAACGCGTCGGGCCGGTAGATGAACGCCGCCGTGGGCATCAGCGGCGCGATCCACGCGCCCGACGCGACCAGGAGCGCGTGGAAGCCGTCTCGCATCCGCGCCAGGAGCGGCAGGAGCGCCGAGAGCAGCGCGATCGCGAGCGCGACGAGGAAGAGGCCGCCGCCGAGCGCGCCGGCCACGCTGATCATGTCGCGCGCCGCGATGTACGGCGCGACGGCGACCGCTGTACAGGCCGCGACCACAACGCCCGCCCCGGCCCCGGCGAGCAGCGAGGGCGCCGCGCGCGCGGCGAGGAGGACGCGGGGGCGGATCGGCTTGGCGAGCAGGAGCTCGAGCCGGTGCTCCTCTCGCGCCGTGACCGTCGCGTCGACGAGGCCCGCCAGGGCGACGAAGTACGCGACGAAATAGGTGGCGAGGAGATCGTTGATGAGGAGCACGGCGGCCATCCCCTCGATGTCGAAGGCCTGCTCGAGGAAGCGGATGACCTGCGCCGGCAGGCGCACGATGAGCGCGTGGCTGCCGAGCACCACGAGCACGCCGGCGATCGCCGCGACGAGCGAGGCGCGGAGCGGGGCGCGGCGCGCTTCGAGCGCGAAGTAGCCGCGGAGCGAGCCCGCGGCGGGGGCGGCCGCCCGGGTCATGCTTCCATCCTCCGGACGCCCGCGGCGCCCACCGCGATGGTGAGGGCGGTGAGGGCGGTGAGCGCGAGCATGGGGGGGCCGAGCACGGCGGGGCCGAGGTGGTCGAGGCTCCCGAGGCCGAGCGCGCCGAGGGTGATCGGGTTCGCGAGGGTGAGGCTCCGCCAGGCGGGCTGGTAGAAGCCGATGAGCGAGAGGCCCACGAGGCCCCCCAGCGTGGCGAACCCGATCAGCGCCGAGGCGCCGCGGTGCCTCACCCACGCGGCGATCGCGGCGCAGAGCGCTGTCGCGAAGAGCGCCGCGAAGGCGTGGAGCGACATCGCGCCGAGGAAGGGGCCGGGGCGGAAGCCGGGGACGCGCGCCGTGAAGTAGGCGGCGCCGGCGAGCTGGGTCGCGACGTGCAGGGTCACCATCACCGCGCACGCGCTCAGCGCGCGGAGCACGAAATAGCGAGGGATCGAGAGCGGCTTGCTGGCGAGGAGCGGCAGCACGCCGGTGTCGCGCTCGCGGAGCACGACGCCGCTGGCGAGCACCACGGGGAGGAACGCGATCACCTTGTTCATCGTCAGGTCGATCCACACGTACATGAAGACCTGGAACGGCGTGGCGTCGCCGAACCAGGCAGAGATCGCGGCGCGCACGTGATCGGGCGGCCGCGCGAGCACGACGGGGATCGCGACGAGGGCGTAGGCGAGCATCGCGACGCAGAGCCACGTCTTCCGCTCGCGGAGCGTCGTGAGGTAGTCGAGCCAGAGGAGGCGGATCACGCGGCCTCCCTGCGCACGAGCGCGAGGTAGAGATCGTCCATGGTGCGCGCGCCGTGCGCGTCCTTGAGGCGCTCGACCTCGTCGCAGGCGACGAGGCGCGCGCGGTGCATGACCGCGACGCGCCGGCAGAGGGCCTCGACGTCGGAGAGGATGTGCGACGAGAACACGATGGTGACGCCGCGCTCGCGCGCGAGCGCGCGGAGCACCTCGAGGAGCTCGTGGCGGCCGAGGGGATCGAGGCCCGAGGTCGGCTCGTCGAGCAGGAGCACCGCGGGCTCGTTGATCAGCGCCTGGGCGATGCCGACCTTCTGGGCCATGCCGGTGGAGAAGCCGCGCAGCGGGCGGTCGGCCTCGCGCTCGATCCCGAAGCGGCGCAGGAGGGCGTCGGCGCGCGCGGCCGCGACGTCGCGGGGCAGCGCGAACATCGCAGCGATGTAGTGGAGGAAGCCGCGCGCCGTCATGTCGGGGGGCAGCGAGTACGACGCGGGCAGGTAACCCGCGTTCCGTCGGACCTCGAGCGTCTCGTGGACGACGTCGCGCCCGAGCACGCGCGCGGTGCCCGCGGTGGGCCGGGTCAGGCCGAGGAGCATGCGCAAGGTCGTTGTCTTGCCGGCGCCGTTGTGCCCCATGAAGCCGAAGATCTCGCCGGCCGCCACGGTGAAGCTCACGCCGTCGACGGCCGTGACCTTCCCGAAGCGCTTGCCGAGCGCGTTCACCTCGATCGCCTGGTTCATCGCTTGCTCCTCGCGCGCGACGCTGTCGCGCGCTGCTTCGTGGGGATCGTGTTCGTGGAGGTCGTCTCCGTGGAGGTCGTCGCGGGGCGCGCGGCCAGGCCGGCGCGGAAGATGTCGGCGATCGCGTCGAGCGTGCGCTCGCCGGCGAAGGCGCTGAACGACGTGACCAGCCCGAGGTGCTGGGGCGCGAAGCGCAGCACGCCGAGGACGAAGGGGATCGCGTCGCGATCGACGTCGGGCCGGATCTCGCCGCGCGCGATGCCCTCGTCGACCCAGCCGTTGATCTGGGCGAGCTGCGCCTTCGCGGCGGCGGCGCTCGCGGCGTCGTCGAGCAGGCGGAGCGCGCGGAGGTCGGGGTCCTCGCGGAGGAGCTTGCCGAAGAGCGGCTCGGCCGCCTGCTGGCGGTAGGCGAAGCGGAGGGTCGCGACGAGGCGATCGAGCGGGGACTCCAGGCCGAGCACCTCGGCGGCGAAGCGCGCGCGGATCGCGGCGAACGATCGCTCGACCACCTCGCGCAGGAGCGACTCCTTGTCGGCGAACTCGAGGTAGAGGGCGCCCTTCGCGCAGCCGGCCTCGGCGGCGACGGCGTCGAGGTTGGTGCCCTTGAACCCGCGCTCGATGAAGTGGCGCCTGGCGGCTTCGAGGATCCTGGTGCGCCGCGCAGGGTCGCGGGGCTTGTCGGGGCGGCGAGCTGGCAAGGTACTTATATGACTGATCCGGACATCTGAGTCAAATTTGGTAGCGACCCGCGGCGGGACGGGGTGAGCGGAGCACGGGTCACGCGAGGAGGCGCGCCGGCCTGGCGCCGCGCCTCACTGCATGATGTCGTCGACGAGCCGCGCCACGAGCCGGTCGCCGAGCAGGTGCTCTTCCACGAGGTCCTTCGCGTCCTCCTCGCGGACGCCGCGGTACCAGACCCCGTCCGGGTAGACGGCCACCGTCGGCCCCTCGCCGCAGCGCCCCATGCACGACGTCCTCGTCACGCGGATCTGCTGCTGCTGGCCCGCCTGCTTCAGGCGCCGGCGCAGCGCCTCGAGCAGCGCCAGGCTGCCGCGGTCCACGCAGTCGGCGTTGCCGCAGACGAGCACGTGCTTGCGCAGCGAGCGGTGCGCGTGCGGGTGGTTCGACGCCTGCGTGTGCGTCAGCGTGTGGCGGACGCTGTAGAGCATCGCCTTCAGCCCGCCGACCTCGCGCGCGAGGCCCGGCAGGGCCGTGCGGTACATGCATGTGTCGCAGGGGAGGGGCGCCTCGCCGGCGAGCGCCTGGCGCGCGCGCTCGTCGATGAGCCCGGACAGCGCGCTCGACCGGCCGAGGTGCGGCGCGAGCGACGCGCGGATCCACGGGTACGTCGCCGAGAAGCGGTCGACCTGCTCGGCGAGCCTGGTCATGAGCCGCCCGGCGAAGAGGAAGTAGGGGACGACAACGACGCGCTCGGGCCGCTGGCGCGCGACGCGCTCGAGCGTCTCCTCGACCGAGGGCCGGGTGATGCCGATGAAGGTCGGCTCGACGAGCTGGAGCCCCCGGCCCTCGCCGATGAGCCGCGCCATCTTGCAGAAATCGCCGTTCGCGTCCGGGTCGCTGGCCCCGCGCCCCACCACGACGAGCGCCGTCCGGGCGCGCGCCGCCGGCTCCTCCGGCAGCACGGACGCCGCCCGCTCGAAGGCGATCTCCGCGAGCGCCGGGTGCACGCCGAGGGGCCGCGCCGCGGAGAAGCGCACGCCCGGGAAGGCGGCCCGCGCCTGCTCGAGCGCGAGCGGGATGTCGTTCTTCACGTGCCCCGCCGCGAACAGGAAGAGCGGCACGACGGCCACCCGGGACACCTGCGCCGCGAGCGCCGCGAGCGCGTCGGCGAGGTGCGGCGTCGCGAGCTCGATGTAGCCGTGCTGCACGACGAGCCCGGGCCGCGCCGCGCGGTGCTCGGCCACGAGCGCCTCGAACTCGGCGTTCGACGCGGCGTCGCGGCTGCCGTGGCCGATCAGCAGGAGCCCTTCGTCATGCATGCGAGCGCCTCCTCCAGGGTGAGCGGAAGTCCTGCGCGGCCGCGCGGCTCGGCCGGGGTCATCCGGGTCCAGAGCTCCGCGACCCACGGCCGCCGCAGGCGCGCCCGCGCGAGCAGCTCCCCCCGCGCGAACACCTCCCGCGGCGGCCCGTCCGCGAGGACCTGCCCGTCGCCGAGCAGGACCGCGCGCGTGGCGAAGAGCGGCACGAGATCGACAGCGTGCGTCGCGGTGACGAGCGTGGTCCCCTGCTGCTCCGAGAGCGCGCGCAGCGTCCGGCACAGGGCGAGCTCGCCCTCGGGGTCGAGCCCCGCGGTCGGCTCGTCGAGCAGCAGCACGCGCGGCTGCATCGCGAGCATCCCGGCGATGCACGCGCGCTTGCGCTCGCCGAAGCTCAGCGCCTCGATCGCGCGATCGGCGAGGTGCGCGATCTGCACGGCGGAGAGCGCCGCCTCCGCGCGGCGCCGCGCCTCGGGCGCGGGCAGGCCGAGGTTGCGCGGGCCGAAGAGGACGTCGTCGAGGAGGGTCGCGCCGAGGAGCTGGTCGTCCGGGTCCTGGAGCACGAGCGCGGCGCCCGCGGCGACGGCGTCCGACGGCGAGCCGACGCGGCGGCCCGCGATCTCGACGCCGCCGCCGGGCGCGGGGAGGAGCCCGACGAGCGCGCGGAGCAGCGCTGTCTTGCCGGCGCCGTTGCCGCCGAGCACCGCCACGGACTCGCCCTCGGCGACGTCGAGGCGCACGTCGCGCAGCACGGCCGCGCAGCCGCGGTAGCCGATCGCCGTCGCGCGCATCGCGATCGCCGGCGCGCGCAGCGCGATCGCGCTCACCCCGCGCCTCCCGCGGCCACGCAGAGCGTCAGCGCCAGGGCGGCGGCGGCGGCGAACGCGAGGTTCGCCGCGGGCGCGCTCGCGCGGCGGTCGGCGACCGGGAGCTTGCCCCGGTAGCCGCGGAGCTGCATCGCGACGGCGGNGTCGGCGACCGGGAGCTTGCCCCGGTAGCCGCGGAGCTGCATCGCGACGGCGGCGTGCTCGGAGCGCTCCAGCGTCCGGAGCGCCACG
>NZ_JEMA01000292.1 GCF_001589285.1 Sorangium cellulosum
ACCGGCGCATCGCGACCCGGCGGGCCCTGTCCAGATCCGCCCGGTGGCGCGTCGAGATCGGCGCGCGCTGCGCCGCCGGCGGCGCCGATTGCCCCGGCTGCCCGGGCGCGCCCGCCAGCTCCTCGGCCGGCTCGCGGCCGGATGCCGCGAGCAGCGCCGCCGTCAGCGAGCCCTCGAGCGCGGCAAGGTCGTAGCCGCCCTCCAGGAAGAGGGCGAGCCGCCCCCGCGCCTTCGCTGTCGCCATCGCCGCGAGCCGGCGGCCCATCGCCGCGTAGGCCCCGCGCGACAGCTTCATCCCCGCCATCGGATCGCGCTCGTGCGCGTCGAACCCCGCCGAGACAAGGATCAGCTCGGGCGCGTACTCGTCGAGCAGCGGAAGGACGATCTCGTCGAACGCCGCCTCGTAGACGGCGTCCGTCGCGCCGTCGGACAGCGGCACGTTCACCGTGTAGCCCGCGCCCTCGCCGGCGCCGATCTCCTCGGCGGAGCCGGTGCCCGGGTAGAACGGCCACTGGTGCAGCGAGCAGAACAGCACCCGCGGGTCGTCCCAGAAGACGTCCTGCGTGCCGTTGCCGTGGTGCACGTCGAAGTCGATCACCGCCACCCGCGAGAGCCCGCTGTGGAGCGCGGCCCTCGCCGCGACGGCGACGTTGTTCAGGAGGCAGAAGCCCATGCCGGCCTCGCGCGTGGCGTGGTGGCCGGGCGGGCGCAGCAGCGCGACCCCGAGCTGACCGGGGCCCGCGAGCACCGCCTCGACCAGCGCCACCGCGGCGCCGGCGCCCCGCCTCGCCGCGTCGACCGAGCGCGGGACGACGTAGGTGTCGGGGTCAAGCGCCGCGTAGTGGCCGCTGATCCGGCCGAGCGACTCCAGGTACCGCGGGGCGTGGACCCGGGCGAGCTCGTCCTCGGTGGCGTCGCGCGACGTGACGCGCTCCAGCGAGAGGCCGGACGCGGCGCAGCGCTCGATCGCGCGGCGGGCGGCCTCGAGGCGCTCCGGGCGTTCGGGGTGCGCGCCGCGCGCGCGGTGTTGTTCGAACAGCGCGTCGTCGACGACGTGGAGGCGCGGGGCCTCGGAGTGCGGCTGATTCAAGTGCACCATGAGCTGGGTGGAGAGTTGTAGCAGCGCCGCAGCGGATGGTAGCTTGCCCTGAGCCCTGGAAAGAAGGAGTGGAGACGCAGGATGCGCGGAAAGATCATCGCAGTCTTCGCCGTGATTGTCCTCATGGTCGGAGGGCTCGCGTACGCCCTCGCGCGCGCCTCCCTCGGGCAGATCGCGAGCCCGGGCGAGGCGCCCCGCGCGCTCGCGGCCGCGATGGCGCAGCTCCAGGTGGACGGCCTCGTGCTGGAGCGGTGGCTCGCCTCCCACGCGAGCGACCCGAAGCTGCGCGAGCCGTTCAACGCCGGCACCGCCCCGGCCCGCGCCGAGGCGGCCACCAGCGCCGCCAACGCCATCCGGGAGGCGGTCGCCGCCTCGCCCGAGCTGGCGAGGACCCCGCCGTCCCTCGTCGTCCTCGTCGACACGAAGGGCGTGGTGCTCGGGCGGAACGCCTCCGCGCTCATGCGCGGGGACAACATCGGCGCCGTCTACCCGTCGCTGAAGCGCGCCATCGAGCAGGGCGTGACCGGCTCGGACGTGTGGGTGAGCCGGGCGCGCAACGAGCAGCTCCTCGCGTCGTACGCGCCCATCCGCAACGACGACGGGCAGATCATCGGCGCCGTCGCGGTGGGCACCGCGCTGAACGACGAGCGGCTGACCAACGCGAGCGAGCGCACGAGCGGGCGCCTGCTCGTCGTCGCGATGCAGTCGGGCGAAGGGCTCGACGTGGTGGCGAAGTCGCGCGACGCCCCGCCGCAGCTCGTCGCGGCGCTCACCGCGTCGCCGGCGAAGGACGGCGCGCTGCACGCGCTGAGCTCCGGGCGGATGGTCGACATCGGCGGGCTGTCCGGCGAGTACAGCGCCGTCGGGCACGCGCTCGACGGCTACGGCGACGGGCGGCGGGCGGTGCTCCTCAGCATCGCGCAGCTCAGGACGCCGGGGCTCGCGAGCTCCCTGCTGTGGCCGATGCTCGGCGTCACGGCGCTCGGGCTCGTGCTCGTCGTGATCGCCGCCTATTTCCTCGACGCGTACATCTCGCAGCCGGTCTCCGAGATCGAGGACGGCCTGCTGGCGATCATGAACGGCCGGACCGACCTCCGGTTCGGGATCGAGCACGCCGAGCTCGGCGGGCTCGTGTTCCGGCTGAACTCGCTCCTGAACCAGCTCCTCGGCGTGCAGGAGGACGAGACCGACGCCGAGGGGCGCCCGTCGCGCGCCCCGACGTCGGCGTCGTTCCGGGACGCCCTCGAGGTCGACGAGCGGATGGCCGCGCTGTCCGCCGACGAGATCCCCGCCGACGCCAAGGCGCTGCTCGAGGAGCCGGAGGACGCCTACAACGCGCGCATCTTCGCCGAGTACATCGCCGCGAAGAGGTCGCTCGGCGACCCGGTGGACCACATCACCCGCGACGCGTTCGTCGCGCGCCTCAAGGCGAGCGAGCAGGAGCTCGGGCAGAAGCACGGCAAGCCGATGCGCTACAAGGTCGAGGTGCGCGGCAAGGAGATCGTGCTCCTCGCCGTGCCGCTCGCCTGACGCGCGCGGCGCGCGAGCCACGACCACGCGAGGCCGGCGCCGCGCCGCCGCTGCCGCTCAGTGCAGCACGGCGTCCGGGCCCTCGTGCAGCTCGACGCGCCCCGACGAGGGCTCGCGGCGGAGCGCGATCACGTCGGAGAGCTCGCAGCCGAGCGCGATCGCCGGCGACGACGTCGTGACGATCCACTGCACGTTGGGCAGCGCCGCGCGGAGGCGGGCGGGGAGCGAGCGCTGCCGGTGCGCCGGCTGCTGCGCATCGATGTCGTCGATCAGCACCACCCCCTCGGCGAGGCGCGGATCGCCGCTCGGGTGCGCCGACGCGAGCGCGCGGAGCGCCAGCGCGCCGAACGCGATGGCGTGGCGCGCGCTCCGCCCGAGGTCGTCGAAGTCGACGCGCTGGCCGTCCGCGCGCTCGAAGATCGGCTCGAGCCGGAGCGGGTCGACGCCCACGTACCGCGCGCCGTGGCCCTCGAGCAGCGCCGCGAGCACCTCCCTCAGCGCGCGATCGAGCGCGTCGAGCCGCGCTGCCTGCGCGTGCGGCTCGGCGTGCGATCGCGCCGCGTCCGGCCTGTCCGCCGAGCGGCCGCGCGCGAGCGCGGCGGCGACGGGGAGGAACGAGAGCACCTGCTTCGTCTCGCGGGCGAGGTCGGTGCGCGTCGCGTCGTCGAAGCTCGCGGCAGCGCGCACGTCGTAGCGGAGGACGCTGCGCTCGGGCGTCGTCAGCATGACCGAGGTGCGCGAGAACCAGCGCGCGCCCGAGAGCGCGACGAGGACGAAGCCCCCCTCCGCCGCGCGCCGCTCGAACAGCGACTGCTCCCGCCGCCGCAGGAGCGCCGCGTCCTCGGGCTCGTCGAGGCGCGCGTTCGGGCTCGCGACGCGCAGCGGGTGCGCGCGCGCGGGATCGTCCGTCCCGAGCCACCAGTCGGTGACCACGAGCGGGGTCGCGCCGTCGTCGGCGCGCGGCCTCTGCTGTGCGATCGCGTACCCGGGACGCGTCGACGCGATCGCGGACAGGATCGAGGTCTTGCCGACCCCGTCGCCGCCGAAGAGGACCACGAGCCGGCGCGGCGCGCCGGCGGCGTCCTCGAAGGACAGCGAGAGGTCATCGAAGGGGCCGACGTGGGCGAGGCGGACGCGGGAGAGGAGCACCGCCCGCGAAGCTATCACCGCGCAGCGCGCGTGGATCCACGCCGGCGCTGCCAGCCGACGCCGCGCGCCGCGCGCGGCCGCGCGCCGGGGGGCTGCGGCTGCGTCTGCCGCTCGGGCTGCACCGGCGCGCCTCCGANGCGTCTGCCGCTCGGGCTGCACCGGCGCGCCTCCGACGCGCCGTGGCATGCGTCGCGGGCGCGCCTCCGCCCGCGCATCCGGTGGCGCGCGGGGGCGCGGCGGCCTAGATTCGTGGTCCGGGGTCGTCACCGTGCTGCGCAAGCTGCCTCCGCCGGATTTCCGCTACGTGTGCCTCCACCCGGAGCCCGGCTCGACCGGCGCGCTCGCCGCGGCGGGGACCGCGGGGCTCGCGGGCGTCTCCGCGGCCATCTGGAGCGCCGGGAGCCAGACGCTCTCGCTGGGGCTCATGGCGATGGGGAGCGCGCTCGGCGTCCTCGCGCTGGTCCGCGCCGACCATCGCCTCCAGGCCCAGCGCGGCGCGCGCGAGGTGACGATGGCCGTCGTCCCCTGGGGCATCGTCGTCGACCCGGACACGGCGCCGCGCGTGCTCCGGTGGCCGGCCGTGAAGCGGGTGAGCGTGGACGTCTCCCACACGATGCGCGGCGGCACGCCCGCCATCGTGTCGAGCCTCGTGACCGTGCACACAGCGCGCGACGTGCTCGCCGGCCGCGCCGCGGGCGCCGTCGACCTGGAGCGGCTCCTCGCCAACCTCGAGGGCTACGCGCAGGAGGCGGCGCGGCCCGTCGCGGCCGACATCGAGGGGCAGGCGGCGCTCGGCGACGGCGTGACCGAGC
>NZ_JEMA01000293.1 GCF_001589285.1 Sorangium cellulosum
CTCGGCGCCGCGCGGGACGGCCGCGCGCACGGCGACGAAGCGCGCGCTGGACCAGGCCGGCACCGCGACGTCGCGCGCGCCCGCCTTGAGCGGCGGCAGCGGCATCCAGGTGATCACGTCGGGCGCGTCGCCGACGCCGGAGCCGAGGCCGATGCCCGCGACATCGCCGCGCACCTCGAGCCGATCGCCGGGCTCCACCGGCACGAGGAGGAGCTGCTCCGCTGTGAGCGCGACGGGCCGGGTCGGGTCGGCCTCGATGGGCGCGGCGCTCGCGCTCGGCGTCCCGCCCGGCGCGGGCGCGCCCTGCTGCGCGCCGTGGCGCCACGCGATGACCCGCGCGCTGTCGGGGGCCACCCAGGCGAGCGGCTCTGCGGCGCTGGCCTCGCGCGCGCCCGGCAGGCCCGGGGTCACGCCGAGGGCGAGCGCGAGCGCCGCGCCGAGCAGCGCGCGGCGGGCAGCGGACGCGGCGAAGGCGTCGACATCCACGGCGATTACCCTTCTCCCATGGCCATCCTGCGCCCCGTGCGCCGTGAGCTATCGGGCTATCCGATTTCCGGTAGCGAGCGCAAGCGCGCGATCGGCGATGGCGCGCCGCATTCCTCGCGAGGGCGGGGCGCGCCGCAGCCGCTGTAGGGGCGGATCGCCAGCGCTTACGGGAGCGGCCAGCGCCGCTCGCGCTTCAGCCGCTCGAGGACCGCGGCGAGCGCCGTCCCGTCCATCTCGACGAGCGACGCATCGTCCTCGGGCGAGAGCGCGAGATCGAGCACGTCGCACACGTCCCGTACGGCCTGCTGGAGGCCCTCGTTGCGTCCCTCGCGGAGCGCTCTGTCGCGGAGGGATTCGAGGCTCGAGTGCCCTTCGCGCTGGAGCAGGTTGGTGAGGACGGCCCGCTGCGCCGCTGCGCGATCGTAGAGCGCCTCGACCTGCACAGGGTTCTGCAGCACGCCGGGCGCGTGCAGCGGCTCTCCCGGGAGCGCGCGCCGTCGCGGCGCTCCGGGCGCGTGCACCTCGACGTGCCGCGGCGCTGCGAGGCGCACGACCCAGACCCAGCGCGTGCCTTCGCCGAGCAGGTCGTCGATGTTCCGGGCGAGGCGCGCCTCGTCTTCGCCGACGTCGGCGTACGCGATGGCCAGCGCCGGGGCGCCCGGCACCCGGCCCGGGGCGTCGGGCGCGCTGCCCACGGCCACGTGCGGCGCGCGCAGCAGCCCCGGCGCGGGGGTGTCGTCTGGACCGACGGAGGCCTCGGAGACGGCGGGATCCCACGCGACGACGGCGCCGCCGAGGAGGAGGGCGGCCGAGGCGCGTCCACCGAGGGGCAGGCAGGCGATCGGGTGCCCGTGCGACAAGTCGACCGGGTCGCCTGGCCGGATCGGACCGGCGCGAAAGGGCCCGCGCTGGTCGGGGTCGAGGTCGGGGCGGCTGGCCGGGATGTCCGGCGACGTGGCGTCCGGCGGAGGCGGAGGCGCTGTGGCCGGCGCGGGGGCGGGATCGGGCTGGTCAGGCGCGGGAGCCGGGGTCGGTCCGGGATCGGTAGGAGAGACGAGGAGCTCTGGAGCTTGCACGGGGTATCTGGGTCGCATGCAGTGGATTCCGGGCGCGCCGGAGGCCTGGTCACGGATTCGCCGTCCGGTGGGATCGGCGGCTCGCTGGCGGCCGCGGATGGGTTCCTCCAAGCATCCGACGCTCCGGTCCCCGTGGCGATCACCACCGGGGAGAACGGGACCGGGAAGACGATCCTGCTGGATCCGATCCGGGGGCTGTCCGTGCATCCCTACGGGGGGAGCCCGCGCGCGATCTGGCGAAACGGAACGCCGTTTCTGATGGAGGCCACCCTGGTCGTCGAGAGGCGCCAGAAGGTGCTCAAGGCGACGGAGACACAGCCTGGTACGTTCAATTTCGGCGACATCCGCAAAGACGTCTCTACTCTTCCACTGAAAGTCGAGCAGGGACAAGAATGCCCGAACGGGGTAGTAGATTTCTGGCGCTCTGCGCTACCCGCGGACACATACACAATCAATCAACTTACACGATAGGAGCCGAAGCTCTTCCTGCGAGATGCCATGAGAGGCATCCAGCGCAACGCCGCGGTGACCGAGCTCATCTTTACCTTCAGATCATCGCCACGACGCACTCGCCCTTCCTCGTCGGATCGGTCCCGGGCGCGAGGGTATTCGTCTGCCGTTACGATCGGGGGCGAAGGACCTGCGTGGTCGACGACGCCACAGATCTCTATGCGAACAAGCCGGTGGAGGAGATCCTGCTCTCCCCCGCGTTCGACGGCGCGCAGCCGTTTGGCGAGGAGATCTCCCGGCTGATCGAGGAACGAAAAGCCGCGTTCGAGGCAGGGGACGACCTTCGGCGTCAGGAAATCGAGGGGCAGCTCAAGGACAAGAACCCCGGGTACTTCTCGTACATCGACGTCGAAGAGCGGCTGCAGGCGCTGCGCGGCGAGACTTCCCCTTCTCCCTCATGTTCAGCGTAGTTCTTGAAAGGCTCCACGTGTAACTCCGCCATCGGGGGCGGCCTGGCCCCCGGATCACGCGCTTGCTGCTGCGCCCCCGCAGCCGAGCTCGGACTGTCGCCGCGCACGCCACGCCCATCGGACGCGCACTCCTGGCGCAACGCCAGTATCCACGGCGGAGTCACATCTCGTTCAGGAGATCATCGCGCTTGTTCGAGGGAGCTTTGCCGCCGGACTTCCCCGGAGCGCGAGTTCTGGAAGGCGCCGTGGGCGGAGCCGAATGGCTCTGCGGCGCATCCGCGGACGCCCCCGCATCGGGCAATGGCGCCGCGCCGCGCTCCGGTGCTGATTCAGCAGGAACCGCTTCGGCCGACGACGCCGCCGGCCCTGCTCCGCCGACGCTCGCCGCCGGCGCCGCTCCACCGACGCTCGCCGCCGGCGCCGCTCCGCTGACGCTCGCCGCCGGTGCCACCGCTTCGACAACGTCCCCGGGGCCGGAGAGCGCAGAGAGCAAGAGCAGGACCCCACCGATCACCACCGCGAGCCCCACCGCCGCCCCGATCACGATCCCTGTGCGCCCTCGCTTCTCGGGCGGCGGCACATCGGCCTGGGTCTGCGACGAGGGGGAAAATGTGGCTGTTGGCTGGGGCAGAGCAGCCGGGGCGATCGCCGGCTCCGTCGCCGAGATCCTCGCCGGCGCCGGCTCCGTCGCCGAGATCCTCGCCGGCGCCGGCTCCGTCGCCGACACCCCACCCGCCTCTCTTGCGGCGATCCTCGCCGCCTCCGTCGCCGAGATCCTCGCCGTCTCCCCCGCGGCCACCGGCTGCGCCGCGGCTGCATGCACAGCGCCCCACGGCGCGCCCGCCCCGGGATCGCGCGCCCCGGGCAGCGCCGCGAACGCCTCGACGAGCTCGGTCGCGCTCTGGAACCGCCGCGCCGGATCCCGCTCGAGCGCTCGGTGGAAGAAGGCGTCCACCTCCAGGCCGAGGCCGGGCGCCACCTGCGAGGGGAGCGGGATGGGCGCCGTGCAGATCTCGACGAGCACATCGCCGAGCTCCTGGCCCGGAAAGGGGAGCTGGCCGGTGACGCACTGGAACGCGATCACGCCGAGAGACCAGAGGTCGGAGCGGTGATCGACCTTGCTGCTGCTCCGCACCTGCTCCGGGCTCATGTAGCTCGGCGAGCCGAGCAGCGACCCCGTGCGCGTCGCCCCGGCGCTCTCGACGGCGGTCACCTTCGCGACGCCGAAGTCGACGACCTTGGCGACCAGCTCGCCGTCCTGGAGCGAGAGGAAGAGGTTGCTGGGCTTGAGATCGCGGTGGACCAGGCCGAGCTCGTGCGCCCGGCGCAGCGCCCTGCCGACGTGATCGAGAATGGCCAGCGTGATCGGGAGCCCGAGGCGCCGCTCGCGCGCGAGGCGCGCCGCGAGGTCCTCGCCCTCGAGCAGCTCCATCACGATGTAGGGCGTCTCGTGCTCGATGCCGTAATCGTAGATCTGCACGGCGTGCGCGCTCTTGAGCACGGCCGCGGCCCTCGCCTCGCGCTCGAAGCGCGCCCGCAGCTCGGCGGACGTGGCGAATTGCGGCGCCATGAACTTGATCGCGATATCGACGCCGAGCTGCAGGTGCCGGCCCACCCACACGCTGCCCATGGCGCCCCGCGCCAGCTCGCGCTCGACGCTGTAACGGCCCGCAATGGTGATGCCTGGCGCGATCTCGAGCACGGGGGAGAGCATAGTGGAGGCGGCGTGCCCGGTCCACCGGCGAGGCGGACCCCCAGGGACAAACTCGTCCGCCTCTACTCGTCGCGCGCGCAGCGGAATCCGAAGAAGGAATACCGCAGCTCGGGCTGCTCGCCGATACGCTCGGTCGTGCTCAGCGTCTCTTCACCGTGGGAAAACGCTCCGCCGTGGGCCGCCCTGCCGAACTCCCCCTCGATCAGGGACGCACAGTTGTCGCAGGGCGGGACGGGCTCGTTGTGGTAATCGAAGACCCACTCATACAGGCTGCCGGCCAGATCGGCCTGCTTCCACTTGCCGTCGCCGGCCGGCGATCGCGAACCGACGCTCGGGACCGGGCACACAGTGGTCGTTGTCTCGCAGCCGAACACGGCCAGATCGTCGCTCGGGGCCGCGGCTCCCCACGGGTACTCGCGGTGCTCGTTCCCGCCGGCGGCCGCGTAGTTCCACTCGGCGTCCGTGGGCAGCCGGCCGCCGTCCCAGGCGCAGAAGGCGAACGCTACATACCAGCTCACACAGTTGATGGGCGCCGTTTCATTGCCGGACGGCTCGTCGGTCCACGTCCTGAAGTTCTCGTCGCACTGGAGCTCATCCACCAGCTCGTCCCGGCTCGCGGGCAGCTCGGCATCCCAGGCCGGGTCCCAGCCGCTGCCGTCGATGCGCGGGTGCGCGCCCGCGCCCGCCGCCGGCTTGATCGCCGGATAGCTCGCGACGAACTGCCGGAACCGACCCACGGTGACCTCGAAGCGATCGAGGTGAAAATCGGCGACCGTCGCCGGATATGCCGCATTGTTGAGGCGATTGAACGTGCCGCCCACCACCTCCCCCGCCGCGCAGCAGCTCTCATTGAACGCCGGGCCGCAGGTCGGCGCCACCTGATCGCAGCGCGGCAGCGAGAAGACGTCCGGCTCGACGTCGGGGATGCACGCACCCCCGAACGCCGGCACGAGCGCGAGCGCGGCGAGCGCTCCGAGGGAATGCAGGGACACGCGATCACCTGTGCGCATCAGAAGCTCCCGGAGATGCTGGCGCCGGCGACGGAAGGCGCGATCCAGGGCGCCACGACGGCCGCCTGCGCCGGCGCGGCCCGATCCTCGCTGCCCGCCCGCAGGATCCCGAAGGTCGCCACCCCGAGCGCGACGAGCCCTGCGCCGCCGAGGCCGATGAAGAGCGGCAGATCGCGGTTCTTGCGCGCGTTGTCGGCCGCGACGTCGTATCCGGGGTTGCAGTACGTCCCGCCCGGGGCCTCGCGGCAGTTCTCTCGCAAGGCGCCGATCGCCGACAGGTCGTCGACAAGGAACCCGACCGACGCGCCGACAAGGGCGATGCCGGCGGCCCCCGAGATCCACGCCCAGATCGGGACGCGCCCGCTCGATGCTTCGTTCGTGTCCGCCGCCGCCGCCACCGGCGCGCTCGCGGAGGGCGCCGCGGCCGCCGGCCGCAACGTGAGCTCGACCGTCGCCGTCTCGCCCTCCTTCAGCGTGACCGAGCGGGTCTCCGCCTGGTGCCCGGGGGCGCTGGCGCGGATCTCGTGCGGGCCCGGATCGATCGGCAGCGGCTCGCCCAGCGCCGCCGCCGGGAGCGGCGTGCCGTCGCGCTGGACCTCGACGCCGGGGGGCGCGCCCTCGAGCACGATACGGAGCTTCGGCAAGCGCGGCTCGAGCGCCGCGATCCCCTTCTGCGCGAGCTCCTCGAGGCCACGCCGCCGCTGCTCCCCCGCCGTCTCGCGGTTCAGGACGAGGGCCCGATGGTAATCGTGCCAGGCGGTCGCGAGCTTGCCCTCGTGCTCGTGGCACCGCGCGATGTTGATCATGGTGCTCGCGGAGGGGTTCAGCGCGAGGCTGGCCTCGAACTTCGGGCACCCCGCCGCGTGATCCCCCTTGTCGACCAGCGCGCGCGCGGCCTTGAAGAGCGCCTCTGCGGCCACCGGGTCGCGCGCGGGCTGCTGCGCGCGCGCCGCCGCGCCGCCGAGCGCGATCGCCGCCCCCGCCGCGAGCGCGAGCGCGGCGCGCATGCCCGGCCTGGGAGCAGCGCCGCGGCGGGCGCCGGCGAGGTGAATGCGCGGCGCCGCGCGAGGGAGGTGTTTCCCGAGCGGGCTCGTTGTCGATTCCACCATGGGTGCTCGTTCCGCTGCGGCGAGCCCGGGGGGCGCGCGGGGGAACTCTACACAAAAACGTCCGGACGACCAGCCTGTCGACGATCGCACGCGCCGCGCTCGACAGCGAGAGCCCCCTCCCCCGTCTGACGTGCTGAGCGCAGGAACGGGCGCAGCCCGGCGCTCATCGCTTCATCATCGCGAAGGCAACACCGCTCTGCAGCGTCAGGCGCGTCGTCACGCCGCCCAGATCGCGCCCAACGCGCGTGAGCTCCTGCGCGATGTGGGGACCGATCCCGGTCAGGACGACGTCCGTACCGAGCAGCCGCGCGGCCTGCGCCAGCTTGACGATCTCGTCGGCGGCGTCCGGACCCAGGCTCGGAACGCCCGTGAGGTCGACGATCGCGACACGGGTGTTCCGGGCAGCGATACCCGCGGTCAGGGTGGCCTGTACCTGCCGCATCCGATGCCGATCCATGTGCCCGATGAGCGGCATCACGGTGATGTCGTCGGTGATCGGGATGAGCGGCATGGAGAGCGCCTCGAGCGCCCGCGCCTGCTCCCGGATGATCTCCTGCTGCGCCCGCTGCTCGGCAGCCGCCGCCTCGGCCCGCCGGCGCTCGGTGATATCGCGGATCAACACCAGCGCCTCGGACGCGTCGAGCCCGACGATCCGGGCCTCGTGGTGGCGAAGCTCCCCGCCCACCGGCTGCTCGTACTCGAGGACCTGCGTCGTGTCGTCGGCGAGGGCCCGGCGGAGGTCGTCGAGGAGGCGCCGCGCGACGTCGTCCGGCAAGGCGTCGCCGACAGGCATGTCGCGCGAGAACCCGGGCTGGAGGGCCAGCGCGAGCCCGCGCGGCGGCTTGACCTCGAGACACCTGCCGTCCCTGTCCACGCGGAGCACCATGTCCGGCAGCGACTGGATCAGCCGGCGGTGCTTCTCGTCCTGGGCCGAACTCCGGGCGACCGCCTCCTCGAGCTCGCGCTCCCGGTTCCACTTCTCCGTGAGCGCACAGGCGATCTGCCGGACCTCGACGACATCGAACGGCTTCTTGAGGATGAGCAGGCGATCGGTCTGGCCGAACCGCGCCATCACGTCTTCCCAGCAGCAATCCGAGTAGGCGGTGCAGATCACGCCCTGGAGGAGAGGATCTTCCTCCCACAGCCGAGAGAGCGTCTCCACGCCATCCCACCCCGGCGGCATGCGGACATCCACGAACGCCACGGCGAACGGGGCGCCGGCCTGCACGGACCTGCGCACCGCCTCCAGCGCCACCTCGCCCTGGTAGGCAGACGTCAGCTCGAAGCTCGGCCCCCGAGGCGCCCCGCCCTGACCGCCGAAGAGCAGCGCGTCCAGCGCGTCGAGCCCGGCGGAGCTCCCGGCGGGGGCCAGGACGTCTCGGAACGTCCTGTGGATGCTCTCGGTGTCGTCGACGACGAGGACTCTCCTGTTCTTCGCGCTGGCTCCGTTCATCGGCTCAGGGCCTCCTGCGAGCGACCACACATCATCGACCTCTGTGCTCAATGTTCTTCCACCGTGGCAGGCTCCCACCGACGCGCCCCTGAGAGCACCTGAAACCCCATGTCGGGCTGGCGCCGTCCGCTCGCCAGCTCCGAAGGGAGCCTACCCTACAACATGCCGCGCGCGCAGCGGGGAACCTGCGCGCGCGCGACCTGCGCCCCCTCCTCGATGGCTCCGCGCGCCGCCAGGCAGGCGACGATGAACGAGCGACGCGGCGCCTCGGGCCCGCCGTGCTCGCACCATGACAACTCGGTTTGCTGTTGCAAGGCACCCACGAACTGGCTCCAATGAGCTCGATGCGGCACGCCGCGGCAGAGCGCCGAGCCTGCCGGTGCGCGCGTCGTCCGCTCGCCCTGACGCGGCCGCCCGATGGGATGGCGGCGCGCCAATCCACAGCACGTGTTCCAGCCAACAGAGAACGAGACAAGCGCCATGCTCGAGATTCATGGATACACGCTTCTCGACGCCATCAAGGCGACCGACGCCGACGTTGTGTACAGGGCAGTGCGCCGCGCGGATGGGCTGCCCGTCCTCGTCAAGACGCCGGCGGCGCTGCACCCCGGGCCGCGCGAGCGCGAGCGCTATCGCCGGGAGCACGGCACGTTGCAGCGGCTCCGCGGCGCGCGCGGGGTGATCGGCGTGCTCGCGTGCGAGATCGCGCAGGAGCGCCCGGCGCTCGTCCTGGAGCGCGTCGAGGGGCGACCCCTGCAAGAGCGCGCCGGCGCGCCCCTCGACGTCGGTCGGTTCCTCGATCTGGCCATCTCTCTGACAGCGACAGTGGCGGAGATTCATTGCCGCGGCGTGATCCACAAGGACATCAAGCCGGGCAACATCGTTGTCTCGCCGTCGGGCGAGCCCTGGCTCATCGATTTCCGCATCGCTGCCTCCCAGAAGGTGGAGCACGTGGACGCGATGCCGACCCACCTCATCGAGGGCACGCCGGCCTACATGTCCCCCGAGCAGACCGGGCGCATGAACCGCGTCATCGACTACCGCACCGACCTCTACTCGCTGGGCGTCACCTTCTATGAGCTCCTGACTGGCACCTTGCCTTACCAGGGGCGCGACGCCCTGGAGTGGTTCCACGCCCACATGGCGCAGGTCCCGAGGCTCCCGCACGAGCTCGTCCCCGGCCTCGCGCCCGCGCTCTCCGCCATCGTGATGAAGCTCCTCTCCAAGACCGCCGACGAGCGCTACCAGAGCGCCGAGGGCCTGAAGGCGGACCTGGAGCGGTGCCGCGAAGGCCTGCGCCGCGGCGCCATCGAGGATTTTCAGCCCGGCGCGCGCGACGTCTCCACCTGCCTGCAGATGCCGCAGCGGCTCTACGGGCGCGAGCCCACGGTCGCCACCCTGCTGGAGGCGTGGGGCCGCACGGCGCGCGGCGGGCGGCCGGAGCTCCTCCTTGTCAGCGGCTATTCGGGCATCGGGAAGTCCTCGGTCGTCCACGAGCTGCACCGGCCGGTCCTGGAGCGGCGCGGGTTCTTCCTGAGCGGCAAGTTCGACCAGTTCCAGCGAGATGTCCCGTACGCCACGATGGCGCAGGCCATCCGCGAGCTCGTGCAGCACCTCCTGGCGGAGACCGACGAGAAGCTCGGCAGCTTTCGCCAGCGCCTGCGCGAGGCGTGGGGAGACAACGGGCAGGTCATGGTGGACCTCGTGCCGCAGCTCGCGCTCGTCGTGGGCGAGCAGCCGAAGGTCCAGGAGCTGCCGGCCGCCGAGGCCCAGAACCGCTTCAACCTGGTGTTCCAGCGGTTCCTCGGCGTCTTCGCCACCACCGAGCATCCGCTCGTCATCTTCCTCGACGACCTGCAGTGGAGCGACCTGGCCACCCTCAAGCTCGTCCAGCACCTCACCACCCACCCGGACATGCCGCCGGTGCTGCTGATCGGCGCCTACCGCGACAACGAGGTCGGGCCGTCACACCCGCTCACGCTGGCGCTCGACGAGATACGCAAGGCGGGCGCGCGGGTGAGCGAGGTGCAGCTCGGCCCGCTGAGCCCCGCGCAGACCCGGGAGCTCGTCGCCGACGCGCTCCCGGGCGCGGGCCAGGACGTGGTCGCCCCGCTCTCGGCGCTCGTGCACGAGAAGACCGGCGGTAACCCGTTCTTCCTCGTCCAGATGCTGCCCACGCTCCACCGGGATGGGCTCCTCCGCCGCGCGCCCGACGGGGGTTGGCGGTGGGACGCAGAGGGGGTGAAGGCAAAGGACTACTCCGACAACGTCGTCGACTTCATGGCGGGGAGGCTGCGCCTGCTGCCTGTCGAGACGCTGCACCTCCTGCGGCTCGCGGCGTGCGTGGCCAACACGTTCTCGCTGCAGACGCTGGCCATCATCTCTGGCCAGGACCTGGGCGAGGTGGAGCGGCACCTCGATCCCGCGCTCCAGGAAGGGATGCTCGTGCGCAGCGCGGCGGACCAGTACCGGTTCCTCCACGACCGCATCCACCAGGCGGCTTACGCCCTCACCCCGGAGGACGAGCGCAAGGCCGCGCACCTGCGCATCGGCCGCCTGCTGCTCGGGAGCCTGACGCCGGAGGAGGTCCGGGAGCGGCTGTTCGACGTGGTGAATCAGCTCAACGCCGCGGCCGAGCTGATGGACGAAGGCGCCGAGCGCCACCGCGCGGCGCGCCTGAACGCCGAGGCGGGCTGGAAGGCCAAGGCGTCGGCGGCGCACCGCTCGGCCATCTCCTACCTCACCGCGGCCTTCTCGCTCATCCCCGGCGACCCGTGGGAGACCGACCACGAGCTCGCCTTCAAGCTGCGCCTCGATCGCGCGAGCAGCGAGTTCATGCTCGGCCGCGCCGCCGAGGCGCGCCGGCTCGCCGACGAGCTCCTCGAGCGGGCGCGCACGCGCGTGGACAAGGCCGCTGTGTACCGCCTCAAGAGCGACATCCACGTGGCCTCCAGCGAGAACGAGGCGGCCGTCGCGAGCATCCTGGCAGGCCTCGACCTCTTTGGCATGCACATGCCGCCCCGCCCCTCGTGGGACGACGTCGCGGCGGCCAACGAGGAGGTGATGGCGCTCCTCGGCGACCGCCCCGTCGAGAGCCTCGTCGATCTGCCGCTCATGGCCGACACAGACAAGAAGGCGGCGATGGACCTCCTCGCGGCGCTCTTCGCGCCGGCGTTCTTCACGGACGGCAACCTGCTCGTGCTCCACCTCTGCCGGATGGTCTCTCTCGCCCTCCGCCACGGGAACACCGACGCGGCCGCGCAGGGATACGTCTGGTACGGCGTCATGGCCGGCGCCGTCTTCCAGAACTGCCAGCAGGGCTATGCCTTCGGCAAGCTCGCCTGCGATCTCGTCGAGCGATACAACTTCTCCGCGTGCCGAGGCAAGGTCCTCTACAGCATGGAGATCATCAATTACTGGACTCGACCCATCTCCATCTCGCTCGACCTGGCCCGGAGCGCCTTCCACCACGCGGTCCTGTCCGGCGATTTCCAGGTCGCCTGTTACTGCTGCAATCACATCGTCACGGACCGCATCAGCCTCGGGCACGACCTGGCCGACGTGTACCGCGAGTCGGTGGCGCGCCTCGATTTCCAGCGCAAGGCCGGGTTCCGGGACGTGCAGGACATCACGCTCCCGGCGCAGCGGTTCGTGCAGCAGATGCGCGGGCTCACGCGGGCGTTTGACACGCTGGACGGCGACACGCTGGACGGCGACGGCTTCGATGAGGCGGAGTTCGAGGCCGCGCTGACGCCGGACCGGATGAGCACCATGCGGTGCTGGTACTGGATCCTCAAGATGCAATCGAGGTACATGGCCGGCGCTCACGAGGAGGCGCTGCGCGCGGAGGCGAGGGCGACGGAGCTCATCTGGGCTTCTCTCAGCCACATCCAGCTCCTGGATTACCACCTCTATCGCCCCCTGACCCTCGCGGCGTGCTTCCACGACAGGGCGCCCGAGGAGCAGCGGGAGCACCTCGAGGCGATGCGGCAGAGCCAGCGGCAGCTCGAGGCGTGGGCGAGCCACTGTCCGGAGAACTTCCGCGCGGCCGCGCGGATGGTGGGCGCCGAGATCGCGCGCGTCAGCGGCAGGCCGGACGAGGCGATGCACCTGTACGACGAGGCGATCCAGGCGGCCCGCGAGGACGGCTACATCCAGAACGTCGGCCTGGCGAACGAGCTCGCGGCGCGCTTCTGGCGCGAGCGGAAGCTCCCGTTCATCGCCGCCGCGTATGCGCGCGCGGCGCAGGACGCGTACAGGCAGTGGGGGGCCGACGGCAAGGTGAGGCACCTCGCGGCCCAGTGGCCTCAGCTCGCCTCGCCCGCGGTCCCCCTGGCCGCGGACGCCACGTGCGACACGAGCGTGACGCACATCGACGCGCTCGCCGTGGTGAAGGCGCAGCAGGCCGTCTCCGGCGAGATCGTGATCGAGCGGCTGGTGAGCACGCTGATGAAGGTCGCCATCGAGAACGCGGGGGCGCAGCGCGGCGCCCTGCTGCTCCCGAAGGGCGACAAGCTCGTCGTCGAGGCCGTGGCCGACGCCCATCGAGGGCGAGGGGGCGTCGTCGTCGCCCCGGGCGACGCCGGCCAGGAGCTGCCGTGGAGCATCGTCGCTTATGTCAGGCGCACGCACGAGCACGTGCTCATCGGCGATGCGCTCGAGCCCCACCCGTTCTCGTCGGACGCCTACCTCGCGAGCGGCCGCGCGAAATCGGTGCTGTGCTTGCCGCTCCTCCGCAAGGGGGAGTTCCACGGGGTGCTGTACCTGGAGAACGGGCTCGCCTCCCAGGCGTTCACGCCGGACCGCATCGCGCTGCTCGAGCACATCGCCTCTCAGGCGGCCATCTCGATCGAGAACGCGCGGCTCTACGCGGAGGTCCAGCGGGCCGAGGTCGCCTTGCGCCACGCCAACGACGAGCTCGAGAAGCGCGTGGAGGAGCGGACGCGGGAGCTCAAGCAGGCGCAGTCCCAGATCGCGGAGTCGGCGCGCGCGGCGGGCATGGCCGAGGTCGCGGCGAACGTGCTGCACAACGTGGGCAACGTCCTGACGAGCGTCACCGCGGACGCGCAGATGATGCAGGAGTCGCTGGCCGGCTCGCGCGTCGGCCGGCTGAAGCAGATCGCGGCGATGCTCCAGGAGAACCGCGGGGATCTCGCCGGCTTCCTCACCAGCGACCCGCGGGGGAGCCGGCTGGCCGAGTACCTGCACGCCGTCGCGGGCGAGCTCGCCGGGCAGCAGGAGGCGCTGCTCGGCAGCCTGAGCTACATGCAGCAGCACATCGAGCACATCCGCACGATCATCCAGGTGCAGCAGCTCCACGCGAAGAGCGCGCTCTACGTGGAGGAGTGCTCCCTCGGCGAGGTGGTCGAGAACGCGCTGCGCATCCAGGAGACAGCGCTCCGCCGCCACAGCGTCGCCGTGACGCGTGAGCTCGACGCGCTGCCGGCGCTGCCGGTGGACAGGCACAAGGTGCTGCAGATCGTGGTGAACCTGCTGGCGAACGCGGCGGAGGCCGTGGCCGAAATGCCCGAGGGCGATCGGCGCCTCGTCGTGCGGCTCCGGCGCGAGGGGCAGGCGGCGCGCATCCAGGTGGTCGACAGCGGCGTGGGGATCGCGCAGGAGGTGCTGCCCCGGCTCTTCTCGCACGGCTACACGACGCGCAAGGACGGCAACGGCTTCGGACTGCACTCGAGCGCGCTGGCCGCCAGGGTCCTCGGGGGCTCGCTCACGCTGAAGAGCGAGGGACCCGGCAAGGGAGCGACGGCCACGCTGGAGATCCCGATCGCGGGACCGGCGGTCGAGCCGACCCGGGGAGCGGAGACCAGGAGCCGCACGAGCGAGCTGGCGCCGTGACGCGGGGGCCGGGATCCCGAGCCTCGATGCGCTCGGCCCTCCTCACGGATCGTCCTCCACCCACAGCCTCGGCCCGTTGTCGCGCCCCGGCGCCTTCTGCCCGACGAGCACCGCGCCCACCCAGACCTCCTTCGCCGTCTCCCCCGCGTCGCCCGCCTGCGGCCCGAGCAGCGACAGCCGCACCACGCGCTCGCCCGGCGCGAGGTCGTCGCCCAGCCGGATCACCGAGCGCCCCACCCCGTCCGCGCCGCGCCTGTCGGTCGCCGCCTCCCACAGCGTCGCGCGCGTGAGATCGCCGCCCCGGCCCGCCAGCACGCCGTCCGGGATCGTCACCCGCCGGAAGAACGCCGCCTCGCGCGACGCGGGCTTCGCCCCCTCGATCCGGTAGCGGACGCGGTAGTCCTCGTTCTGCCCGGGCGTCACCACGAACAGCACGAGGTGCAGCGTCTCGCCCGGCTCCTGCCGGAACCGGTACGCCATCGGCCGGCCGCGCGTCAGCTCGAACACGTCGCGCCGGCGCACGATCGCCCCGCCGTTCGCCGGCGGCGCCTCCGTGTACGCGACCCCCGCCTCGCCGAGCCCCTCGACCTCGATCCGGCGCGTCCCCGGCGCCGCCGTCACGCGCAGCGCGCCCGACAGCGCCACGATCGGCTCGCGCAGCGCCACCTCGCCGTCCACGCGCACCGCGACCTCCTTGCCCAGCGACGCGCGCGCGGCCCTGTAGACGATCGACAGCCGGCCCGCGCCGGCCCCCTCGGCGTCCACGCGCACGTCCTTCGCCACGAGCAGCGGCGTCCACGCGTCGCCCGGCGACGGCTCCCCCGCCGACTGCCACGCCGGCATCAGGAGCCTCCGGCGCACCGGCGCGTGCTCGGGCACGAGGATGCGCTCCGGCCGATCCGCGTCCGACCTCGCGCCCTCGCCCGAGCGCTCGATCCGCACCTGCTCGCGCAGATCCGAGAAGCGCTCCTTCCGCTCGAGATCGTCGAGGTTGACCGGGCGCACGTCGGTCCACGTGCTCACGTCGAACGGCGCGTACCGCCACGTCTCGTCCTCGGCCAGCTCGACCCGGTACGGCAGCCGGTAGAGCGTCTCGTTCACGCCCGGCTCGATCGTGCGCAGCCGCACGCGCGTCCTCGCGTCGCCCGTGATCTCGATCCGCTCCACCCCCGGCGGCGGCCGGAGGATCGCGAGCCGCGGCTCGGACGCGTCGAACCCGTCGTTCCACCACTCGAAGCGCGATCGCGGGAGCGTCACCTTGAGCTCGGCCCGCTCGGACGGCCCCGGGCCCCACCGCGCCACCACCGTCGCGTCGCCCTGGTTCGCGCCGCCGGTCGCCTCGATCTCGGCGCGGATCAGCAGCCCGAGGAGCTCCTGCCCGGGCGCCATCCGCGCGATCACCGGGTCGCCCGGATCCAGCGCGAGGTAGCGCACGATGCGCACGTCCGGCGGCGTCTGGAGCCGCGCCGGCG
>NZ_JEMA01000294.1 GCF_001589285.1 Sorangium cellulosum
CGCCGCATCCGCGACGCCCGCCGTCGTCCCGGGCACGCCCGCCGCCCAGGCTGCGCTCGCCAGCCCCGCTGCGCCGCCGGTCAAGAAGGTCGCGAACCGCAGGGTGCGCCGCGATCTCGGCTTCTGACAGAGGAGAGCCATGCACCCCGGGCCCAGGACGCTGCTGCTGCTCGCCGGCCTGATCCTCGCGGCCGCGCCGGCGCTCGCCGCCCAGGCGCCGGAGACCGGCGGCGGCGACGCCGACGAGAAGGCGCGGAGCGAGGCCCGCGAGCTCGTGTACGCGGGCGACGAGTTCTTCGCCCAGAAGCGGTATGCCGAGGCGCTCCGCGCCTACCAGCGCGCCGAGCGGCTCGTCCGCGTGCCCACGACCTCCATCGAGGTGGCGAAGACGCTGACGGCCATCGGGCGGCTCAGCGAGGCGCGCGAGCTCGCGTCGACGATCGCCGCGTCGCGCGCGACCCCGGGGGAGCCCTGGCCGTTCATGCAGGCGCGGCGCCGGGCCGAGGCCCTTCGCGACGAGCTCGACGAGCGCATCCCGCGGCTCCGGGTGACGATCGCGCCCGGCCCGGCCAGCGCGAGGCTCCGGGTCGACGGCCAGCCGATGAAGGCCTCGGCCGAGGGATCCCCGATCGACCCGGGCAACCACTGGGTCGAGGTCGAGGCCGAGGGCTACGTCGGCGCCCGGCAGCGGGTCTACGTCCCCGAGGGGGAGGTCACGACGCTGGACATGGCCCTCACGCGGGTGTCCACCCCGGACGGCGGCGGCGCCAGCCCGTGGGTCATCGGCGGGTTCGTTGCCTCGGGCGCCGGCCTCGCGGTGGGGCTCGGCGCGGGCGTGGCCTACCTGAACGCGAGGAGCGACCTCGCCGAGGCGTGCCGGCAGGGCACCGCGCGCTGCTCGGGCGACGCGCGGGGCGGCGCGAACACGCTCGGCTGGGTCTCGAACGTGGGGTTCGGCCTTGCGATCGCGGGCGCGGCCGTCGGGGGGCTCGCCCTGGGCCTGGAGACCTCGACGGGGCCGGCCTCGAGCGTCACGTGGGCCGTCGGGCCCGGCTACATCGGCGTACAGGGGACGTTATGACGACGCGGATCGCAGCGCTGTGCCTCTTCGCCGCGTCGGTCGCGGGGTGCCAGCTCATCGCCCCGCTGCCCGGCGCCGAGGGCGAGGGCGGCAGCCCCCCGAGCCTGGACGGCGGAGAGATCGACGCCGGAGAGGGCGAGGCGAGCCAGGGAACCGAGGTCACGCCGCCTCCGCCGGAGGAGACAGGCCCCTGCGAGGTCGCCGCTTGCTCGACGCACTGCGCCCTGTCGATCGATGCCTGCGAGCTCACGCCGCAGTACCCGTCGGCCGAGACGTGCTGCGCCGCCTGCGAGGCGATGCCGTCGCCCGCGGAGTACGCCGCGTGCCGCGCGGTCACGGCGGGCGATCCTGCGGCCTGCACCGCCAGCGGGCTGCTCGGCCCCGCGGACGCCGACGGGTGCGTCGGGCGGTGCGAGGCGGTCTGCGCCCTCTACACAGCGCTGTGCCCCGAGACGCTCGCGCTGACGAGCCTCGAGAGCTGCATGCTCCTGTGCCTGGCCGCGGACGCGCCGCCCATCTTCAATGCGTGCAAGCCGTTCAAGGAGGAGGGCTCGTTCGAGTGCCGCCTGCAGCTGATCTACAGCGCGCTCGAAGAGACGGACGACGCGAAGCGCAACCAGACGTGCCGCGACATCGTGCAAGGTCGCTGCCCGAAGCCGGAGTGCAAGGCCGACGACGACGATTGACGGCGCGCTCGCCCCCTGAAGGACGGCGCTCCGGCGCCGGCGCGGCGGGCCGCGCGCCGGCGAGCGCGCGCCTTCGGACGGCGCCCCGCGGCGAGAGATGCTACCCCCTCGCGCCGTGAGCACCCGCGTCCCGCAAGAGCAACCTGCCCCGCCGCCCGCCCCCGGCGGCCGGACCTCGTCCCCGCCCCCCTCCGGGGGCCCGGTGCGCTTCCCCGAGGAGCTGCCCATCTCGGCGCGGGTGCTCGACATCGCCCGCGCCATCGAGGCGCACCAGGTGGTGATCGTCGCGGGCGAGACCGGCTCGGGCAAGACCACGCAGCTCCCCAAGATCTGCCTGGCCATGGGCCGCGGGCTGTCCGCCCGGATCGGCGTCACGCAGCCGCGCCGCATCGCCGCCACAAGCGTCGCGGCCCGCGTCGCCAAGGAGCTCAACGTCGAGCTGGGCAAGGAGGTGGGCTACAAGATCCGCTTCTCGGACCGGACGAGCCCGGCGACCTACGTCAAGTACATGACCGACGGCATCGTCCTGGCCGAGATCCAGGGCGATCCGCGGCTCTCGGACTACGACACGCTCATCATCGACGAGGCCCACGAGCGCAGCCTCAACATCGATTTTCTCCTCGGCTACCTCAAGCGCCTGCTGCCGAGGCGGCCGGATCTCCGCGTCATCGTCAGCTCCGCGACGCTCGAGACCGATCGATTCTCGGCCTTCTTCGGCGGGGCGCCCGTCATCGAGGTCTCCGGCCGCACCTACCCCGTGGAGGTCATCCACCGTCCCCCGGAGACCGGAGAGGCGGAGATCGCCGACGCCGTCGCCAACACGGTCGAGGAGATCACCTCCATCGATCCGCGCGGGGATATCCTCGTCTTCCTGCCGGGAGAGCGGGAGATCCACGACACAATGTCCGAGCTGGAGCGGCACGGCCTGCCCCACACGACGATGCTGCCGCTCTACGGGCGTCTCCCGCAGGGCGACCAGCAGCGGGTGTTCCAGTCGTTGCCCGGGCGGCGGATCGTGCTCGCGACCAACGTGGCCGAGACGTCGCTCACCATTCCGGGCATCGTGTATGTGGTCGACGCCGGGCTCGCGCGCGTCAATCGCTATAGCCCCCGGACGGGCGTCACCCAGCTCCAGATCGAGCCGATTTCGCGCGCGAGCGCCGACCAGCGCAAGGGGCGCGCGGGCCGCGTGCAGAGCGGCGTCTGCTTCCGGCTCTACGCCGAGCAGGACGACAAGGCGAGGCCCGCCTACACCGATCCGGAGATCCTGAGGGTCGGCCTCTCGGGCGTCATCCTCCAGATGAAGGCGCTCGGGCTCGGCGACATCGAGGATTTCCCCTTCCTCGACGCCCCGTCGAAGCGCGCCGTGGACGAGGGCTATCGGGTCCTCGAGGAGATCGGCGCCCTCGACGAGGCGGGCGCGCTCACCGACATCGGCCGGAAGCTCGCGAAGCTGCCGCTCGATCCGCGGATCGGCCGGATGGTGCTGGGCGGCGAGGCCGAGGGGGCGCTCGCCGAGGTGCTGATCATCGCCGCCGCGCTCGGGGTGCAGGACCCGCGGGAGCGGCCGCTCTCCGCGCAGCGGCAGGCCGACGACGCGCACCGGAGGTTCAAGGACGAGGGGTCGGACTTCGCCGGGCTCCTGAAGCTGTGGGCCTTTTACCAGGACGCGCAGGGCCGGCTCACCCAGAACCAGCTCCGGAAGACGTGCCGCGATCACTTCATCTCGTACCTCCGGATGCGCGAGTGGGTCGACGTGCACCGGCAGCTCAGCCGCATCACGCGGGACATGGGGTTCTCGCCGAACACAGCGCCCGCGAAGGGCGAGGCCATCCACCGCGCTGTCCTGCCCGGCCTGCTCAGCCGTATCGGCATGTGGAACCAGGAGCACAAGGTGTATCTCGGCGCCCGGCAGACGCGCTTTCAGCTCCACCCCTCGTCGGGGCTCGCGAAGAAGCCGCCCGCGTGGATCATGGCCGCCGAGCTGGTCGAGACATCGCAGCTCTTCGCCCGGATGGCGGCGGCCCTGGATCCCGCGTGGATCGAGGCCGCGGCCGGGCCGCTCTGCAAGCGCAGCTACAGCGACCCTCACTGGGCCGCAAAGCCGGCGGCCGTGATGGCCAGAGAGCAGGTGACGCTCTACGGGCTGCCGATCGCGCGCGACCGCAGGGTGGATTACGGGCCGATCGATCCGAGGGCGGCGCGCCAGATCTTCCTGCTGCACGCCCTGGTCCGGCAGGAGTACGCGACGCGCGCGCCGTTCATGGACGCGAACCGCAAGCTCTTCGAGGAGGTCAGCCGGCTGCGCGACAAGGCGAGGCGGAGCGAGATGCTGGCCGACGAGCACGCGCTCGAGCTCTTCTTCGACCGGCGCGTGCCCGAGGGGGTCTACAACGGCAAGACGTTCGAGGCGTGGCGCAAGGAGGCCGAGGCGAAGGATCCGCGGGTGCTCCACCTGTCGATCGCCGACGTCCTGCTCGACGAGGCCGCGGAGCTCTCGCCCGACCGCTACCCCGACGCGCTCGATCTCTACGGGGCGGCCGTGCCGCTCGCCTACCGCTTCGACCCGGGCGAGGACGACGACGGCGTCTCGCTCTCGCTGCCGCTCGTGCTCCTGCCGCAGGCCGATCCGGAGCAGCTCGAGTGGACGATCCCCGGGTGGCACGCCGAGAAGATCGCCCTGCTGCTGGAGACGCTGCCGAAGTCGCTCCGCAAGGCGCTCGTCCCGATGCGGGAGGTCGCCCGCGAGATCGCGGCCGATCTGCGGCCGTTCCAGGGCCCGATGCGGCCCGCGCTCGCGCGCGCTGTCGAGGACCGCACCGGCGAGCGCGTGCCGGCCGACGCCCTCCGGATCGAGGAGCTCCCGCCGTACCTGCGCTTCTATTTCCGCGTGATCGGCGAGGACGGCCGGGTGATCGGCGAGGGGCGCGACCTGCGGGAGCTCAAGGATCGCCTGTCCGGCCGGGCGCGCGACGCGTGGGCGAAGGTCGGCAAGGCGGGGATCGAGCGGGACGGCCTCACGTCGTTCAGCGTCGAGTCGCTGCCCGAGCGCGTGCAGGTCGACGCCGGGGGGCACAAGGTGTTCGGCTATCCGGCGCTGATCGACGGGGAGACCTCCGTGTGGGTGCGCGTGCTCGCCTCGAGGGCCGCGGCCGACGAGGCCACGCGCGCCGGGCTGCGGCGGCTGCTCTTGCTCCAGCTCGGGGGCAAGATGAGCCAGCTCGAGCAGCCGCTGCGCAGCGCGGTGGCCGTGAGCGGGCTCGGCGCCCGGGTCGCGCCCGGCGAGCCCGGCCTCGCCCGGCAGATCGCGCTGCGCGCGCTCGACGAGGCGTTCCAGCTCGGCGATCCCGCCTCGTTCCCGAGGACGCGGCCCGCGTTCCAGGCGCGCCTGGACGACGGCCGGCGGTCGCTCCAGGGCGTGCTGGGCAAGCTCGCCGGGCTGGCGCGGGACATCGGCGTCGAGCTCGATCGCGTGCAGGCGATGCTCCGGTCGATGACGGGCAAGCCGGGCGCGCCGAGGCCTGCGCTCGACGACGCGCGCACGCAGGTCGAGCTCCTGCTGCCGGTCGGGCTCTTCTCGCGCGCCCCGCTCGACCGGCTCGCCCACCTGCCCCGCTACCTGCGGGCGGTCCAGGTCCGGCTCGAGCGGCTGCCCAACGGCCCGCAGAAGGACCAGGCCAAGGCGGCGCAGGTGCTGCCGTTCTGGCAGGATTACCTCAAGCACCACCAGGCGCTCCGCCAGAAGGGGGTGCCCGCGGAAGAGCTGGAGTCGTTCCGCTGGCTGATAGAGGAGCTCCGGGTCTCGCTGTTCGCGCCCGAGCTGAAGGCCGCTGTCCCCGTCTCGACGCAGCGGCTGTCGGAGCAGTGGAAACGGATGATGGGATAGCGCGGCCGGCGCGAGGAGCTGTGGGGCGCCGCCGCTCGCATTCCCACTGGGCGCATGAACTTCTCACGCCCAGGCCTCTTTTCTTGTTTCTCTGTCTCTCCTTGTTGAGCGCGGCAGGTTCCCCTTCGCCTGACCCGACCTGATATGTAGCTCGTCATGAGCGTGACGGCCTTGCGCGCCCTCTCTGGAGCGTTGATCCTCGCCGCGTCGGTCCTCCTGCCCTCTGTCGGTCGCGCCGGCACCGGGGCGAGCGAGGCGCAGCGTCGACTCGAGCGCTCGGCCGACAGGGCCGTGGCGGAAGGGCAGCTCGCGAGGGCGCGGGACCTCTGGCTTCAGGTATGGCAACTGGCCCCGTCCGAGAAGGCGGCGTGCAATGTGGGGCAGCTCGCGTTCCGTGTCGCGGACATGGTCAGAGCGGCGGAGTTTCTGGCCCTCTGTCTCGAGAGGACGCCGGCGCCCCGGAGCGCCGAGGAGCGCGAGCGGTACGCGAGCCGGGCGCTGGATCTCGCGCGCGTGAAGCAGGAGGTCGGCGCGCTGACCTTCGCCGTGCCGCCGGGGGCGCAGCTCTCGATCGACGGCCGGCCCGTCGGTCAGGCGCCGCTCGGCCGGGAGGTCTACGTGGAGCCCGGCTCGCACCGCATCCGGGCGGCGCTCGGCGCGGCGGCGAAGGAGACCGCCGTCGAGGTGCGCGCGGGGGAGGCGCGCCTTCTGGTCATCGACCTTGCCCCGCTTGCCCCGCCGGCGCCGGCCGGCGGCCTTGCTCCGCCGGCGCCGGTCGGCGCTGAGCAGGCGACGCCGCGCGCGCCGGCGCCGGCGGGGTGGCCAGAGGCGGCGGGGCCGGCTGCGACGGGGAGCGACGGACCGGCGACGGGGCTCGTCCTCCTGGGCGGCGCGGCGACCGCCGGATGCATCTCGCTGGGCGCGATTTTTCTCGCGGAGGCAAACGGCCACCAGCGCAGGTTCGACGACCTGCTCGCGCGCAACCACGGCGGCTACCGGATCGCCGGCGCGGAGCTGCAGCGCGCGCAGAGCGCCTACAGCGCCATGGGGCGCGCCGAGGAGCGCGCCGCGATCGCGCTGACCGCCGGCGCGCTCCTCGGCGCGGGGACGCTGATCTACGCGCTCTTTCCGAGGAGCCGCGGCCCCAGGGTGACCGCCGCCGGCACGCAGCTCGGCCTGGAGATGACATGGTAGACGGCGCTGGGCTCGGGTACCGGATCGTCGCGCAGCTCGCCGGCCGCGGTCGGGCGGACGTCTATGCCGCGGTGGATCGCGCGGGCAGGAGCGCGCTCCTGTACGTGAGCGCGTCGGTGCCCGAGGGGTTCCTCGAGACGCTGGAGCGCCTCCGCGCGGTGAGCGCGCTCCTCGACGAGCTCCCGCGGGTGCTCGACGGCGGCGTCGGCGCCTCGTTCTGCTGGGCGGCGGTCGAGCGGTGCGACGGCCCGTCGCTGCGCGCGCTCCTCGAAGGCCGGTCGGGGGATCTCGGGCCGCCGTGGGCGCTCTCGCAGATCGCCGAGTTCGCGGAGGTCCTGAGGACCGCTCACGCCTCGGGGATCTTCCACGGGGATCTCCGCCCGGAGACGATCGTCCTGTTCGGAGACGGCTCGTTCAAGCTCCCCGGCCTGGGCCTCGCGCAGCTCTTCGGCCTCGACGCGGCGGCAACGGCGTACCGCGCGCCCGAGCAGCTCTCGACGCCCGCGGTCCTCGACGAGCGGACCGACGTGTACGCGCTGGGCCTGGTCCTGTACGAGCTCCTCGGGCAGCGCCGGCCGTTCGAGGGGCGCGCGCCCGAGGAGCTCGCCCGCTGCGCCCTTCACGAGGCGCCCCCGGCGATCGAGACGGTCGTGCCGCTGCCGCCGTCGGTCGCCGGCGTCGTGAGGAGGGCCATCGAGAAGGACCCCGCCGCCCGGTATCGCGGCATGGAGGAGCTCATCGCGGCGCTCCACGCGGCGATCGAGGGCTGGTGTCGCTGGCAAGCCGAGCTGGAGCGGGGTGCAAAGCCGGGCCCAGGGTCCGGCGTGCGCGGCCCGAGGCCGGCCGCGGACAGCGCGCGGTCGTTGCATGCAGCGCCGCCCTCGCCGCCGATCGGGCCGCCCACGCTGCCCTCCGGCGTGACGAGCGGGTCACCTGGGGTCCTGGATGACGATGAGGCGCACCACGCGCCCTCTCTCGGCGCCTCCACTGGCCGTGAACAGCACCACGCGCCCTCTCTCGGCCCCTCGACGGGCCTCGGCCCCTCGACTCACAACGCGCCCGCTCCTGGGGCCTCGGCCGCGCTGCCCGAGGTGCCTCCGCTCCTGGTGCCCGAGCCGCCGCTCGCGCCGCCGCAGCCGACACCACCGCCCGCGCCGCCGGGCCCGGCCTCTTCTGTCGCATGGCGAGAGCCGACAGCGCCGCCTCTCGCGCTGCATCCGAGCGCGCCGACCTTGCCTGGACCTCGCCGCGGCCGCCGGCGGCTCGCGCTCGCGGCGGGCGCGCTGGCCCTCGCGGCGGCAGCGGCGCTCCTCGCCTGGTTCCAGCTTGTCTCGCCCCGAACAGCGCGCGTCCCGGCCGTTGCCCGCCTCCCGCGCCCCTGCGCGCTGGCCCCGCGTTCCGCGGATCCTCCGCCCGAGCCCCGTCCGGCCACGCCCGTCCCCCCCGATCTCCCGCCGCGCACCGCGCCCGTCCCGCCGCGCGCCCGCCTGGACACGCCGGCGCGCCCCCCGGCGACGGCGCGCCCCCCGGCGGCGGCTCGGCCCTTCGAGCCGGACGAGCCGCAGCCGCCCTGCGGCGCCGACTGGTACACCTGCGGAGCGCAGTGGCCAGGACCGCGCTCCACCTCATTCCGCTGAGTCGATTCGATTTACCAGTCGAGCGTGGCGCCCTGAAACGAACGCGGCGACCAGCCGCGCGTTTCACCACTTTCCACTGACCAGATCCGAATTTCCAGACAATCGCGGCCAATTCTGTCGATTTCTTACGCGCGCCCTCGAGTCCAGTGCTGTATACGAGGGGCTGCACATGGGCAGTCCGCGCCTCTGCTGGTGCTTTCGCCGGCGAGCGATGGTGGCTGTCCGGAGGTGCTGTTCCCATGAGATCACTTCTTCGCGGCGTGGCGCTCGCCACGCCGGTCATGGCGATCGCTGCGGGGCTCGTTGCCTCCTGCGCGGACGATGCGCCGTGGCTCGGCGGTTATTGCGCGACCGACGCCGATTGCCATACCCCGTATCAGGACATCCCCGGCGCCGTCTGCACGCAGAGCCAGTGTGTGTGTGTCGTTCCGGACAGTCACATCTGTTGCCTTCCCAGCGAGTCGCGCGATCCGGATTGCGCCGTCGCGTGCAGGCCCTGCTCGGAGTGCGCACCGGGCACCGAGGGGTGCGCGCCCGACGGCGGCGTCGACGCGGGCTGTCAGAGCGACGCCGAGTGCCCGGGACCGCCGAGCCCGGCGTGCGGCGCCGGCCGCTGCGTCGACGGAGAGTGCGAGGTGGAGGTCCATCCCGGGCCGGTCGCCTCGCAGCGAGAGGGAGATTGCCGTCGGGTGGAGTGTACGACCACGGGCGAGCTCTTGGAGCTCGAGGACCCGTCGGACGTCTACGACGACGGCGAGCCGTGTACGTACGACAGTTGCGGTGAGGGCGGTCCAGTCAACACGCCGCTGACCGAAGGCGCGGTGTGTCCGGGCGAGCCACAGGGGATGTGCCATGTGGGCGCCTGCGTCGCTTGCTTCAGCGGCGACGTGACGATGAACGATTGCCCCAACGGTCTGGCGTGTGACGACGTGCTGTGCGTGCCGCCTCACTGCATGAACGATCTTGTCGATCCCGCGCTCGGGGAGACCGCGAGGGACTGCGGCGGTCCGTGCCGTCCCTGCATTGACGGCGAGGCTTGCGGCGCGGGCGCCGACTGCAAAAGCAAGGTCTGCGACGGAGGTCGCTGCGCGCCGCCTTCGTGTGACGACGGCGCGCAGAACGGCGACGAGACGGGGGTCGACTGCGGGGCGCTGCCGTGCCCGCAGTGCCCGGCCGGGCGAGGCTGCAGGACGGGTACGCATTGCGAGAGCGGCGTCTGCGTGGCCGGGGCGTGCCGGGAGCCCTCGTGCACTGACGGCATGATGAACCGGGGCGAGAACGGCGTGGATTGCGGCGGCAGTTGCGCGCCGTGCCGGTGAGCCCCGGCGGCCTGGTCAGGAAGCGAGCAAGGGATCATTCCGTGCGTCCTCCCCGGTGGGCCTGGGACGATGCTCGCGGCTAACCTGGAATGTCCTCGGTCAGCGGCGCTGGTCGGGACCGCTGCCGCGCTACTCCTCACAAACGAGCGAGCTGGCCGTTTTCTAACAGCACCCACGGGGCTGAGCTCGCATACGCTTCGGTCCCGGCGATGGGCAGGACGGGCGCATCCGTGAGCTGCTCGAGCCCCTCGTCTCGGAGCCGCATCCCACGCTCGGTGAGGCGGTAGACCTTCGAGAGCATCGGGTGGCCGGTTGGCTTCGGGCCAGGTGCGCGCTCCACAGCGGCGCTCGCATCATATTTCGCCCAGTGGGCCAAGCGATCTCCCAGGAACAGGTCCCCTGTGCAGGAGACGAGATCCCTCAAGTCAAACCCGAGCTGCGAGTTATTGCAGATCACCTTCACTGGAGTCTGCCACTCCTCCACGGAAAGGATCGCGAGAAGAAGCTCGTCGTATCGACTGAGACGTAGGGTGCCTTCCGCGGTTCTTCTGGGAAAGAAGCAAGAGAGGAGCCCCCAGAGGGGTGTAAGCTCTGGAAAGCCCTCGACACCACGCGTGCAGCCTTCCATGAACGGCAGGGGGTTCTCATCGACGTAGCTCTCCCAGAGGCGAACGGCGCGCTCGCAGCGTTCCACCGGCCAAGGGCGTGCCTTGCCGAGACGGTCGAGAAGAACCTCGTCGGGATGATGGGCTATCGATCCGCAGCAGTCGAATGGCGGTATCCTGGGCGGCCCTGGAAACCGCTTCATCGTGCCGTACACAGGCTGGAACTCAACGACGAGAACGTCACTCCACGGGATCCCCTGCTCCCGCAACCAGCTACAGGTACGCCAGAGGTTCACCCGATCGTCGAGGCTCTCTGTCACCCACAAGACGACCGGCGGCTCCCAGCGGACATCTGACGAGTAGAGCCGGTCGAACCTCTCGCCAGACTCGTCTCTGTCCGAACACTCTTCACATGAAGAAAACCACGTCTCACGCGTCCGGGTATGCTCCAGCGGATCCCGACCGCTCGGTCCCATGAGGAGGCTCTCCAGGGCACGCACGATGTTCGTGGCGCCGAGCTTCACCAGACGCTCTGCTGCTGGCGTGTCGAAGACGACGTGCGTCGCACCGACAGAGATCGGGAGGCCCTGCATGCTCATCAGAAACCGCACCTGTAGCAATCCACGCATGTATATGGCTTGTCTTGCTGACATTCGTCACGACAAATCTCGCAGATACTTATAGCCATGACTGTTCCTACGGGTACAACGCACACCGATAGCATAGCGTATCCACCACCATTGCCGCCTCTCAGGTAATCTCCCGCCCCTGCGGCATCCGTCGGGGGTGCGAGCGCGCCGCCACGGGCCGGGGACCTTCAGCCCTACCCCAGAACAAAGCAGCGCAGGCCGGTCCGGCACGTCGATACTAACCCTCACGTGTGAGCTGCCCACCGTCTCGGATTCATCAACTTCCTTACCCGGCCGGCGACGTGCCACTTCCTTTCAATGCTCGCACACAGCGCTCAGCCAAAGCGTGTATCTCTCGAGCTGCTTGACGCGCTTCATCGCTGTCCAAACCAGGCTCGATCAGCTGATTGATCCGCTTGACCACCTCGAGATTTCCGGATGAGAAGTCGGCCGTTCCGACACCAATCTTGCCCGCCGCGTGAAGCTCAATGAGCTGTCCGTACGCCTTTTCGAATGACGCGAGACCCTCAAGGACGATCTGCCGATTCGCAACGACGTAAGCCCACGCGGCGACAGCACCAACCATGTGGGCCCCGTTATAGAACTCAACCAACAATTCTTCAGTATCCATCACGATTCCCCTCAGCGGGACCCCGCTCCCTCTCGTCGTTGCCACAACAGCACATGCATCGCCCCGTCGACAACCTAGTCGTTCCCAGAATAGGAACAAACCTTTGGAAACGGAAGGCCTCCAAATGGGTAATAGCAATCATCGCCATTCGGGTAGTGATACCCACACATATACCCGAGCATCAAATCGTTACACGAGAACAGCTTGCCATTTCCACCATCAGGCTTGTAGGGGTGCACGGCGAGCGCAACACAACCAACCCCTTTCGCGAAGCACCGCTCTGAGCATGTGGCACCATGGTCGGGCTTGGTACAGAATACTTTCAGACCAGCTTCATACGGAACATCAGAATCGGACGGAGCGTCAACATGCGACGGACTGTCGTCGCCTCGGCGACTCGGCTCCGTGTCCTTGCATTCAGTAGACTCCTCGGCTCCTCTCGGCTCCGGAGGCACGTCCCCGAAGTCCCCGGAACCTGTAGTCAGGGTAATGATACCGCCGCCCACACCGCCCGGCCCCTCGCCGCGGACCCAGCACTCACCCACATCGTAGTTACACGCTGCAAGACTGAGAAGCACAATAGCAGAAACCTTGTTCATCGCGACTCTCCACTGAATCTCCAGACAGGTCCAGCAGTGACCATCGCCACCCAATTGTCTCGAAGCACACGGCTGCTTCCACCGACCCAGTCCAGGTTGGCGCTCACGGACGCCCCCAAAACCTCGGAGAGATACCAGTCGGTTTGAGCGTGGGTGCCCGGAGCAACCCCTACCACTCGGGTGCAGATGGCAATTCCGCACACCGGCATCCAATACACTGACAGAGACGGGCCCAGGCTGAATTTGCCTGTCTTCCACGCGTATACAAGGGCGACTGCCGTTCGATCGTAGGCCCCCACCCGTTCTCCGGGAAGGATGCTGAACATGTGGTGGACTTCGAGCAGAAACTCTCTCTCTCGGCGCCAGAGCAACCCGGCAAAAGGGCTCACCGCAAGCTTTGGGTCGGTCCCGATCTGGATTCCACCCACGCTCACGCCACCGCTGAGCTCGAGGGCCTTTGCCTGGGACGGATCAACGACGAGCGCGCACGTACAGCCGCACAACAGGAGCACGCCTGTCTTCAGCTTCAAGCCGTATCCCATGTCTTCCCCCGGTCGCGGATGCTTCTCCCCCCGGGACGCGGTGTCAACGGTATCCTGAGCCACAGTAGGTCCTCGCTCTACCCTCACCGGCGCGCCGAGCGCGGCGGGTCGGTGGCTCGGAGCGCCGCCAACGAGCACGACACCGTCTACAACAGGCACCGGCCGGCATCCCCCCACCGCCCGCTGCACGCCGGCCACGGTCCCCCCACCGCCCCCTGCACGCGATTCAGGCCGCGCCCATCCAGAGGCCGACCACCGCCGCGACGGCGCGAGCAGACGGTGGCGCCCTGGCTCACCCCGCGAGCGGCGCTGTCAACGCCTGCTTGGCGGAGAGGAGCGCGTCGACGAAGGCCTCCCGCTCCTCGGGCGACGGCGCTGCGATCCGCTCCCACGCCTCTTTACGGTGGCTCGCCTTGACGAAGCGGAACGCCGCGGCGGGGCGGCTGCACGCCGTGGCGAGCCAGCGGCGCGCGTCCTCGAGCGGATCGGCGGAGAGCGCGTCGCCGACGCCCATCTCGAAGACCTCCGCGGGAGAATGGCTGTCCGCCCCGAAGACGAGCCTCCGGAACGCGCGGGTGGGACAGGCGGCGCGGACGATCTCGAAGGCGACGCGCGGAAACGGGATCCCCACGGCGAGCTCGGGGAGCCCGAACTTGTTGTCACCGTCGCCGAGCGCTACGTAGTCGGCGCACATCGCGAGCACCGCGCCGCCCGCGAGCGCGTGGCCGTGCACGGCGGCGGCGAAGGGCTTCGGGAAGCGGAACGCCGCGCCGAAGGCGGCGTCGAAATCGTCGAGGAAGCCCGCGAGCCGCTCTCGATCGAGCGACGCCACCTCGCGCAGATCGAGCCCCGCGGACAGGCACTTGCCGGCGCCGCGGACGAGGACGCCACTCACGGAGTCGTCCTCCGCGAGCCGCCGGAAGACGTCGGCCATCTCGCGGAGCAACGCCTGGCTCATCGCATTGACCTTGGGCCGATTCAACACGACCTCGGCGACGCCACCGCTCTTCAGCACCTCGATGAATTGCATGGCGAGAGCATCGCCCACGCCCGATCACGGCGCAAGATCGCGCGCCCGGCGCCGTGGCTTCGCCTACCTCGCCCGGACGAGCGGCGTGTCCACCAGGTGCTCGGACAGGAACCACACCTGCATCTCGTTGACGCGCACGACCTCGCTGATGAGCAGGTCGTCGGTCCCGGCGTCCCCGGCCTCGCCCGCCTTGCTGGCCGCCTCGCGCGCCTCGAGCAGGATCTGCTCGTGCGCCTCGAGCAGCCGCGAGATCTGCACCGGCACCTCCTCGCGCCCCCGCGGCGGCCGCTCGATCTTCGTCATCTCCGCGACGTCGTGCGGCATCGCGATCGCGATCCCGCCGAGCGTCTGCACCCGCTCGGCCACCTCGTCGACGAGCTTGGCCTGCTCCTCATAGTGCTTGTCGAGGAGCAGGTGCAGCGAATAGAAGGTCGCCCCCGACACCTGCCAGTGGTGCTTCTTGTACATGTCGCGCAGCGCCATCGTGTCGCTCAGGACCTGATTGAGCGCCTTGACGCTCGCCGCGCGCACGTCGTCGTTCAGGCCGAGCGGATAGCGCGCCAGCGCCCCGTAGGGCTGAATCTCCTCCCCGCGCTGACGGAAGATCGGTTGAGCCTCGGGCCCCGGACGGCCGTCCCCGGTCGTCTGCTCGCGAAACTGAGTCATGGTTGCCATGGTCGTTCCTCCCGCTACAAGGCCTTCTTCACGTTCGAATCGCCCGTTGGCAACCCCGCCCCGCGCGCCGCGGCGCCGCCTCGCGCGGGTTTCCTCAACGGGTGCGCCGCCTTGCGCGTCGCGCGCGGCCCGAATGAGCACTGGACGCAGCGCTCGCCTCGCTGGCAGGCTGGCAGCCGGTGAGGACCATCCTCGGGGTCCCGGCGAGCGATGCAGGCAGGAGACATCATAGACGGCCGGTTCTGCATCGAGCACCTGGCCGCCTCGGGCGGCATGGGCGCCGTCTACAGGGCCCGCGATCTGGAGACCGGCCAGCCGGCGGCGATGAAGCTCCTGACCGCCGAGGGCGCGCAGCACCTCGGCCGCTTCGCGCGCGAGGCGCAGGCGCTCGCGGCCGCCCGCGTGCCCGGCGTCGTGCGGTACGTCGCGCACGGCGCGACCGCGTGGGGGCAGCCGTACATCGCCATGGAATGGCTCGACGGCGAGACGCTGTCCGACCGAATCACGCGCACCGGGCTCACCCTCGAGGAGACCGTCACGCTCGGCCTCCACGTCGCGACGACGCTCGGCGCCGTCCACGAGCTCGGCCTCGTCCACCGCGACCTGAAGCCGACCAACCTGCTGCTCGAAGAAGGCGCGCTCGATCGCGTCACCCTCATCGACTTCGGGCTCGCCCGCACCACCGCCGACGAGCCGCTCACGGCCGCAGGCCTCGTCCTCGGCACCCCCGGGTACATGGCCCCGGAGCAGGCGCGCGGCGAGCTCAACGTCGACGCCCGCGTCGACGTGTTCGCGCTCGGGTGCATCCTCTACCGGTGCCTGACCGGCCGCGCCGCCTTCCAGGGCAACGCAGGGCTCGCCGTGCTGATGAAGGTCCTCCTCGAGGACCCGCCCCGCGCGCGCGACCTCAGGCCCGGCATCCCCGCCGCGCTCGACGACCTCGTCGCCCGCATGCTCGCGAAGTCCCCGTCGGACCGGCCGGCCGACGGCGACGCTGTCGCCGCCGAGCTCGCCGCCATCGCCGCGAGCGGCGCGCCCGAGAGCAGCCTGGGCGGCCCCCGCTCCTTCCCGCCGCGGGCGGTGGAGCTCACCACCGGCGAGCGCCGCGTGATGTGCCTCGTTGTCACCCGCGAGCGCCCCGCCGAAGGCGACGCCGCGGACGAGCCGCGCCGCGCGCAGCTCTGGCAGCTCCACGACGTCGCCGAGCAGTACCGCGGCGAGCTCGAGCTCCTCGAGGGCCGGTCGCCGATCATCGTGCTGTCGGGCGCGGGCACGCCGACCGACCTCGCGGCGCGGGCCGCGCGCTGCGCCCTCGCCCTCAAGGAGCTGCTCGGCGGCGCGCCCGTCGCCCTCGCCACCGGCCGCGCCGAGATGGCGGCGCGCGTGCCCGTCGGCGAGCTGATCGACCGCGCCTTCCAGATGCTCGCGGCCGACGACGACCGCTTCCCCCTCGCCGGCGTCCGCGTGGACGAGGTGACAGCGGGCCTCATCGGCGCCCGGTTCGACGTCACCGAGGACGCCGCGGGGCGCGTCCTGCACGGCGCGCGCGACGAGCGCACCGCGCAGCTCCTCGGCCGGCCGACAACGTACGTCGGCCGCGAGCGCGAGCTCGCGATGCTCGAGGCGGAGGTCGATCGCTGCATCGACGAGGGCGCCGCCGGCGCCGTCCTCGTGACCGCCGAGGCGGGGATGGGCAAGTCGCGCCTGCGCCAGGAGCTCATCCGCAAGCTCCGCGAGCGCGGCGACCGGATCGAGGTCTGGATCGGGCAGGGCGACCCCATGGGCGCCGGCGCCGCCTTCGGCCTGCTCGCGAGCGCGCTGCGCCACGCGCTCGGCATCGCCGAGGGCGAGCCGCTGGAGGCGCGGCAGCGCAAGGTCCGGGGCCGCGTCGCGCAGCACGAGGGGCTCGACGCGCCGCGCGTGACGGCGTTCCTCGGCGAGCTCGTCGGCGCGCCGTTCCCCGACGAGAACGACGTGCAGCTCCGGCTCGCGCGGCGCGACGCCGTGCTCATGGGCGACCAGCTCCGCCTCGCGTGGGAGGACTTCCTCGGCGCGGCGTGCCGCGCGGGGCCCGTGCTGCTCGTGCTCGAGGACCTGCAGTGGGGCGACCTCCCCACGGTCACGATGGTGGACGGGGCGCTGCGCCTCTTCCGGGACATGCCGCTGCTCGTGCTGGCGCTCGGGCGGCCCGACGTGCACCGCGTCTTCCCGAGGCTCTGGGAGGGCCGGCTGGCGCACGAGCTCCACCTCACGCCGCTGCCGCGCCGCGCGAGCGAGCGGCTCGTGCGCGAGGCGCTCGGCGCGCACGCGCGGCACGACCTCGTGGCGCGGCTCGTCGAGCGCGCGGACGGCAACGCGTTCTTCCTCGAGGAGCAGATCCGCGCGGTCGCCGAGGGCAACGGCGAGGGCGAGCCGGAGACGGTGGTGGCCATGGTGCAGGCGCGGCTGGAGACGCTCGACGCCGAGGCGCGGCGGCTGCTCAGGGCGGCGAGCATCTTCGGCGAGACGTTCAGGGCGAGCGCTGTCGCGGCGCTGCTCGGGAGCGTCGACATCGCGCCGCTGCTCTCGGAGCTCCTCCGGCGCGAGGTGATCGTGCGGCGGGGCGAGGGGCGGCGGCGCGATCACGCGGAGTACTGCTTCCGCCACGCGCTCGTGCGCGAGGCCGCCTACGGCATGCTGACCGCGCGCGACCTCCGCATCGGCCACGCGCTCGCGGGCAGCTTCCTCGAGGCCGCCGGCGAGGGCGACCCGATGGTGCTCGCCGAGCACTTCGAGCGCGGCGAGGAGGCCGACAAGGCCGCCGAGTGGTACCTGCGCGCGGCCGACAAGGCGCTGCACGGCAACGACCTCGCCGCGGCGATCGCCTGCGCCGAGCGCGGCATCGCCTGCGCGCCGGATCCGGCCACGGTGGGCGCGCTCCGCCTTGTCGAGGCCGAGGCGCTGCTCTGGCGCGGGGAGCCCGCGCTCGCGGAGCAGCGCGGGGTCGAGGCGACGCGGCACCTCGCGCCGGGCTCGGTGGCGTGGTTCTCGGCGTTCACGCAGCTCGCCGGGGCGGGGCACAAGCAGGGCCACTACGAGCGCGTCGAGCGCTGGATGATGGTCGTGCTCGGCACCGAGCCGCTCGCCGGCGCGCTCATCGCGCGGAACGCGTGCCTGCTCGAGGGGGCGATCGTGCTCCTGCTCGGCGGCCGCTACGCGTGCGTCGACGCGCTGATCGACGCTGTCGAGCAGGCGACGGAGGACGCATCGGCGGCCGATCTCATGATTGAGGCGAAGCTGCTCTACCTGCACGGGCTGCTCCGCCAGCACAACGGCGATCCGAGCGCGTGCATCGCGAGCATGAGCGCGGCGCTCGCGGCGTTCGAGGACATCGGCGACAGGCGCGAGGCGTGCCGGGCGCGGCTTAACATGGGGCTCTGCTACGTCCAGTTCGGCCACTTCGAGGCGGCGGCGGAGGTGCTCCGCGCCGGGCTCGAGGAGGCGGAGCGCATGGCGCTGGACGACCGGGTGCCGAACGCGCTGCAGAACCTCGGCCTGGCGCTGGCCCACGCGGGCGAGGTGGACGCCGCGAAGGCGGCGCTGCGGAGCTCGATCGAGGCGCTGCAGCGCCGGGGCGACCGGCGCCGGGAGTGCGAGAGCCGGCTGCAGCTCGCGCGGGTCCTGCTGCTCGCGGGCGAGCCCGCGCTCGCCGAGGTGGAGTCGCGCGAGGCCGAGGCGCTCGCGAGGGCGGCGCCGGAGCGGCTGCCCGCGGCGATGGCGGCCCGCGCGCGCGCCCTGCTCGACCTCGGGCGCGCCGGCGAGGCGCTCGCGGCGACGACGGAGGCGCTGTCGCGGCTCGAGTCCGACCGCCACGAGGAGGAGGGCTTCCTGGTGCGCCTCGTCCACGCCGAGGCGCTGGCGGCTGTGGGCCAGTCGGCCGAGGCCAAGGGCGCCATCGCGCTGGCCCGCAACGGGCTCCTCGTGCGGGCGGGGAGGATCAGCGATCCGGCCTGGCGCGAGCGCTTTCTGCGCGACGTGCCGGACAACGCGCGGATCCTCGCGCTCGCCCGCGGGTGGCTCGACGAGGGCGAGGCCTAGTGCTGGCCGGGTTGCGTGGGGGAGGCCTGCCGAGATGCCCGGCCCCGGAGAGGGGGTCTACCGTGGGTGCAGAACCAGGGACGATGCTTGGGGCGGAATGGCGGAGTCGAGACCCGGCTCAGCGCGGGTTGTTCGGCCGGGAGATCAATTCGCCGCTTCGGGGTCGCAGCCGTAGAGGACGTCGATCGCCGCCGTGGGGTCGGACTGGACCGCCTGGCACGCGTCGGGACAGAGCTTGATCATGTCGCCCTCGATGTAGAAGGAGCCGGTGGTGCACGCCTGGGCGTTCTGCACCTGATCGAACGATTGCACCTCGCCCCCGTCGCCGGGCGTGTACTGCACGACAACGGTCGAGAGATCGATGACCTCCCCCGGCGGCGACTCCGGCACCGCGAAGTCGCACTGCACCACCGCGCCGGTGATGACGCCCTCGGCGATCGCCTGGAATACCACGTCATAGGAGCTCGTCTGGCAGAGCGGGAACCTGAGGCCGCCGGTCCGCTTGCTGAGCGCCTGGTAGCCCGTGCCGGGCGCGACGGCCGTGCCGCACGTCGACTCGACCACATCGGCGTCGGGCGCATAGGCGTCCGTGGCCGGCGTGTTCTCGAGCAGACCGACGATGCTGTGGAACACGTAATTGGGCGCGGCCGCGTCGCCGAAGACCGCCGGCTCCATGCCGAACAGCAGCTCCTCGAAGTCCGTGGCGACATCCTCCCAGGGCTGCCGGGTGTCGTCGATATAGATGTTGCGCGGCAGGTGGGTCGACTGGCAGCCCACATGATCGTCCGTGATCACGGTGATCACCTTGAGCGAGTCCTCGCGCACCCACTCCGACCACCCGTTCGGCGCGATGCCGAACTCGTCGGGCTGGACGGCGTTGTAGCTGCCGAGCAGGACGCAGAGCGCGTCGTTGCTCCTGATCTCGTGGCTGTAATGATAGAAGATGGGCGGGTTGTTCCCCGGCTGCTCCGGGACTGGCGTGCAGCTCGCCGCGCTGAGCGGGGCGCCGACGCAGATCGAGTCGTCGGCCTGCGCGGTGCCGTGCGCGGAGATCATGATGACGCGGTAATCGATGCCGCTCGCGCCGATGATCGAGGCGAAGCTCTCGTTGATGTTGTTCTGAACGCTGATGATCTCGTTCGCCATGCTGGGCGAGTTGTCGATCACGAAGATGATGTCGACCGGCCGCTTCGTGAGCGTCGCCTCGGCGACCGTGGCGACACACGCGGTGTCCGGCGTCACCGGAGGAGCGCCCCCCGTGTTGTTGCCGCTGCCGACGCCGATCCCGTCCTCGCCGCCCGCGCCGCCCTCGCCGCCGGCCGCGCCCGCGCCGCCCTCGCCGCCGCCAGCCCNCGGCCGCGCCCGCGCCGCCCTCGCCGCCGCCAGCCCCGCCGGCCCCACCGACGCTCTCTCCCGCCGTCGCACCTTCGCCGCCTTCCGCCCCGGAGCTGCAGGAGCACCCCGCGGCGCCGGTCATCACAAGAACACCCAACCCAAGAAGCGGAACCACCATGGTAGACCGGGAGAGCTTCACATGAACCTCGAGCGCTAGGGCGCACGAACGCGCAATAGCTAGATTGCACGACTGCAACGAGATGTGGTGACGTATTTGACCTGGACGCGATTTTTCCCGGTGGCTGTTCCATGACATGTATCCTGTGAGGGTGGTTGTGCGCGGCGCGTGAGCCGGTGCGCAACGCGCCGGTGTGCGTGAG
>NZ_JEMA01000295.1 GCF_001589285.1 Sorangium cellulosum
CACGCCACGCCGCGCGCCACGCCGCGCGCGCGGCCGCGCCCGGCGGCTCAGTCGTAGCGCTCGACGTGGACGTGCTTGCGGGGGACGCCGAGCTCGCCGCGGGCGAGCTCGCGCACGGTCGAGACCATCCGATCGAGGCCGCAGATGTACACGTGCGGGGCCGGGTCGCCGCTCGCCGCCGCGAGCTCGCGGTAGAGCTCGGGCACGTGCGCCTGCACGTAGCCGCGGCGGCCGGCCCAGGACGGGCCGCCGCGCGACAGCGTGATCTCGTGGCGGATCCGATCGGAGCCGCGCGCGAGCGCCTCGAGCTCGTCGCGGTAGATGACGTCCTCCTCGAAGCGCGCGCCGAACAGGATCCACAGGTGGGGCGCCGCGCGCCCCGCGCCCAGCGAGGCGTGCAGCATGCTCCGGAGCGGCGTGACGCCGGTGCCGGTGGCGACGAACAGGGAAGGCGCGGGATCCGCGGGATCCCGGGTGAAGAGCCCGTGCGGCCCGACGGCGCGGAGCGCGGCGCCGGGCTCGAGCCGGTGCAGGAACTCCGAGCCGGCCCCGCCCTCGACGCGCGTGACCGCCAGATCGAAGCGCGGCGAGCCGCCGGGGGCGGAGGCGATCGAGTAGGCGCGCTTCACCTCGCCGCCCGGAAGCGGGAGGACGAGGTTGACCCACTGCCCGGCCTCGAACTGGAACGCCTTGCCGTCGGCGCGCTCGAACGAGAGCTCGCGCACGAGGGCGCTGAGAGGCCGGGCGGCGACGAGGCGGGCTTCGAACGGTTCGGCGTGGATCATGTCGGGGGCTTCTGCGGGCTCGGGCAGCGCGGCCGCGGGGCCGCGCCGCCGGTGAGGTCTTACCGCAGCCTTCGCCCCGGCCCAAACACGATCCGAGCCGGCACGGCCGCGCCGGGGGCGACGCGGACTCGCGGAAGTCTCGGCCTTCCGGCTCGACACCGCCGGAGCGCGCGGCCGGGCCGTCGCTCCGGCGGCGCGAGCGCGGCCGACGGCCCGGGAGCTACCGCTGCACGCCCATGCGGCGGCGCTGCGGGATGTTCACCGCCGGCCGCGAGCGATCCACGTTGGGGAGCCTGGCCGGCGGGCGGGGCTCCCTGTCCATGGGCTTCTGCGCGGGCAGCGGCCCTTTTGGCGGCGGGCGCCGCACGGGCGTCCTGGCCGAGCCGAGCTCCAGGTGACCGTCGGGGAAAGGGGCTCGTCGTTGCATGGAATCCTCCATTCGATCGCGCGTCTCCGTCATCACCACGGCAGGAAGAACACCCAGCGAAACCATCGAAGAAACGGCTCTCATACATCCTCCATTCGTCGCATGACCCCGGATTGCAGGCAGACCGATGCAGCGATGGACGTCGACGCAGGAGGCCTCTCCCACGTCGCCCGACTGGCGCTCTCTCGACGCACCTCGGCCCTGCGTCCGGACGGGACGGTCCGGCGCGCCACACGCCCTCTGCCGAGGCGCCTCAGCGCCACGACGTCAGGAGAGATGGCGAGTCGGCCCGCCGCGCCACGAACCCTCGGGCCCAGCGCGTCGAGCGAGCGGCCAGCGGTCGAGGGGCGACCACTAGGAGCTCAGTGACGTCCAGGTCAATGAGCTCCAGCGCCTCGGACTCGTTCGCTTGTCGGCCCCGCTCCGTCCCCGCAGCGCACGACGCTGCGCTCGCGCGGGGTTCCGCGGTCGCCGTCGTGGCTGCTCGCGCGCGGCAGCAGGGGACGCCGTGCCAACCTGGGCAACAGGCGCTCAACCCTGATCGGGCCGCGTGACGGAGCGGTTGTGTTAGCGCTCGATTTCCATGGTCGACGCGGGCGACGCGTCGGCAGGAACACTAGCACTCAGCCGGGAGCTTGCACAGTATTTTTGTGTCGGTCTTGTCGGTGGAGCAGGGCTGTCGTCCTGCTGGCCTCGCGGCGACGCACGGCCGCGCGCCGTGCGGGAGACCTGACGGCCGAGCTCGATGAGCTGGAAACACCGGCGATCACGGCGGTATGGGAGCGCGTCAACGGGTGGTGAGCGCGCGCCTGGGGCGCCGCTGTCAGAACGCGACGCGCAGCCCGAGGCTCAGGGGGCCCGCGCCGGGCGACGCGGCGACGGCGCCCGGGCCGACGAGGAGGCGCGCGGCGACAGGCCCGCTCGACTCGAGGTTTTTCCGCACCCGCCTCTTGCCGATCACGTAGAGCGGCAGGCCGACGCCGAGCCCGGCCACGCCCCCGGCCGCCGTGACGAGCGCCGCCGTGTACCGGCCGCGGGCGTCCGCGCCCGTGTCGTCGTGGTTCGCCACGACCAGGACCAGGCCGCTGATCAAGGCGACGCCCCCGAGGCCCGAGAGGACGATCCCCGAGACCATCATGAAAGGGCTGTTCCGCTCCGTCGTCCGCTCCTCGAAGTCGCGGTAGGCCCGCCTCGTCGCCTGGAGGTCCAGCTCGATCCGGCGCAGCTCGTCCTCGGAGCCGCGCGTCGCGGCGGAGCGCGCCTGGCGCTCGAGGGACGTGATGCGCGCCTCGTAGGCAGCGACCGTCTCGTCCCACGTGGCGCCCGGTGGGAGCCCCGGCAGGCCAGGCGGCGCGGGCGGCGGCGGCGG
>NZ_JEMA01000296.1 GCF_001589285.1 Sorangium cellulosum
CGGCGAGCTCGGCGTAGGTCACCGCGGCGCCGCGCGACGCGAGCGCGACGGCGTCGCCGCGCGCGGCCAGGTCCTCGGCGCGCAGCCGGTAGGGGCCGGCCATCGCGGCCCCGCTAGCCCTGCGCGGCCGCGATGCGGCCGGCGACGAAGCGCGCCATCCTGTCGACCGTCGACACCTCGTCGAGGTCCACCTCCTCGTCCGGGATCGTCACGCCGAAGCGCTGCTCGATGAACACGAGCACCCGCGTCAGCGACATCGAATCGAACCCGGACCCGCCGGCGAAGAGATCCTCGTCCAGCGCGAGCGGCGCCTTGCGGAGCAAGATCTCCTTCACGATATGGTCGTGCAGCGCGCGCCGCACCGTGTCGACATCGACCGTCACGCGAACTTCCTTTCCTGTCCAGACGCTAGCTGGCCGCCGGCGTCGCCTTGCGAGCGAGGTAATCGATGAGATCGATCTTGGACACGACGCCGAGCACCGTCTCCTCGTCGACGACGAGCGCGATCCTCGCGTCGCTGAGGACGCCCTTCAGGAGCTCGACCTTCGTCGCCGGCGTCACCGTCGCGTAGTCGCTCTCGACGAGCCCGCTGACGCTCGAGTCGAGCGTGCCGCTCCCCTCGACAAGGTGCCGCAGCAGGTCGACCTCGTGGACCAGCCCGCGCAGCTTGCCGTCCTGGATGACCGGGAGCTGGCTTATCCCGTGCGACTTCATCATGTCGATGACCTCGCGGACACGCGCGTTCGCGTCGGCGGTGACCACCGACGCGCCGGGCTTGCCGGCGAGCAGGTCGCGCACAGTCCCGAGGCTCTTTTCCTCCTCGAGGAAGCCGTTCTCCCGCATCCAGTCGTCATTGAAGATCTTCGAGATGTACTTGGACGCGCCGTCGGGCAGAAGGACGAGGATGTTCTCCTTCTTCCCGCTCTGGCGCGCATACTTGATCGCGCCGGCGACCGCCGCGCCCGCCGAGCCGCCCACGAAGAGGCCCTCGAGCCGCACGAGGTCGCGCGTCATGAGGAAGCACTCCTTGTCGTCGACCCGGATGATCTCGTCGATGATCTGGAGGTTCATCGTGCTCGGGAAGAAGTCCTCGCCGATCCCCTCGACCTTGTACGCGAACGGCTTCGTGATCCGCTGGGTCTTCACGTAGTCGTAATAGAGCGAGCCCACCGGGTCGACGCCGACCATCTTGAGTTCGGGCTTCCTCTGCTTGAGGAACTTGCCGACGCCGCTGATGGTGCCTCCCGTCCCCATGCCGGCGACGAAGACGTCCAGGTCGTCCCCGCACTGCTGCCATATCTCGGGGCCGGTGGAGCCCACGTGGGCCTCGGGGTTCGACGGGTTGTGGTACTGGTTCGCGTAAAAGCAGTTCGGCGTCTCGTCGGCGATGCGCTTCGCGACCTGGTAATAGCTGCGCGGGTCGTCGGGCTCGACGGCGGTCGGACAGACAACGACGCGGGCGCCGTAGGCGCGCAGGGTCGCGATCTTCTCCTGCGACATCTTGTCTGGCATGACGAAGACGCACTTGTATCCGCGGATGGCGGCGACCATGGCGAGGGCGGCGCCTGTATTGCCGCTGGTCGCCTCGACGATGGTGCCGCCCGCCTTGAGCCCGTGCGCCTCGGCGTCGCGGATCATGTTCAGCGCGACCCGATCCTTGTGGCTGCCGCCCGGGTTCAGGTACTCGCATTTGACGTAGATGTCGCTCTGGAGCCCCTCGGTGACCCGGTTCAGCTTGACGATCGGGGTGTTGCCGACCGCCCTCGTGATGTCGCTGAGCGCGCCTCGCATCATGGGGGACCTCTTACCCGCCGCGCGCCGCAGCGACAAGGGGAGCAAGCGGCCGCGGCGGGCCGCGTTACATCGCCCCGCGCGTCGGTGGTTCTAGGCTTCACGGGCGCTCTCGCGGTGGTTGGAGAGCGCATGGTAGAGTGCCTTATCCATGGTCTCCCGCCGCGCCTTGCTCGCCACGGCCGGCCTGCTCTCCGCCGGCGCGCTCGCCTCGAGGCTGGCCCGCGCCGCGGGGCCCGCGGCCTCGCCAGTCCCTGCGTTTCCCCTGTCGATCGCCGTGGCCGAGGGCGAGGTGGGGCAACCGGTGCGCGACGAGGCCTGGGTCGACGCGCAGATCGCCGAGGCGGCCCGGCTGTTCGAGCCCGCCGGCGTGGCGCTGCGCAAGGTCGCCTCGCGCGCGCTGTCCCCGGGCTCCTCGCGGATCGAGACGCGCGAGGACCGCGACGCCCTCGCCTCGACCATCGAGGCGCGCCGGATCAACGTGATGGTCGTCGCGTCGCTGCGGGACGTCGACGATCCGCGGCGCTTCCGGATGGGCGTGCACTGGCGCCGCCGGGCGACGCCCGAGCGCCGGTTCGTCATCCTGGCGGCGAACGCGCGGCCCACCGTGCTCGCGCACGAGCTCGGCCACTTCTTCGGGCTCGGCCACAGCGGCACGGACGACAACGTGATGAGCTACACGCGCACCGGAGCGCCCGTCTCCTTCGACGCGGCGCAGATCGAGAAGATCCGGGCCACCGCGCGCAGGTACACGGCGAGCAAGGCGCTCGATCCCGCCTAGCGAGGACGGGGCCTCGCCGAGGCCGATCGGGCCGCGGTTCCCGCTGCTGTCGAGTCGGTCCGTCCGTCAACCACCGCACGCGAGGACAGGGAAGGAGCATTTACAATGAAGCCCATGATGACCCACGTCGCGCTCCACGTTGGCGACCTCGACGCGACGATCGCCTTTTATCGCGAGTTCTGCGGGCTCAAGGTGGTTCACGATCGCAACGACGCCGGCACGCGGGTCGCATGGCTGGCCGAGGAGGGAAAGGAGCGGACGTTCGTGCTGGTGATGATCGAGGGCGGCCGCCGCGCGCCGCAGGCCCCGGAGGACATGAGCCACTTCGGGTTCGCGCTCGAGAGCCGCGCCGCCGTGGACGAGGTGGCGAGTCGGGGCCGAGCGCACCTCGTCTGGCCTCCCCGGGAGCTGCCTTATCCCGTCGCCTATTTCTGCGCCCTCAGGGATCCGGACGGCAATTATGTCGAGTTCTCCTATGGCCAGCCGCTCGGGCCCGGGGCCGAGGGGTGGGACGCCGAGCTGCTCGGCGCGCCGGGATGAGCCACCGACGATGCGATTCCGGGTCGTGCTCTCCGGCGCTCCCCGGTCATCGAGCGCCGCTCACCCCCCGCCGCGCGCGAGCCCGAGCCGCCGCGCGACGCTCTCCGCTGTGCGCACGCCGCCGATCGCCGTCGCCAGGGTGCTCTGCCCGGGAAAGACCGAGTCGCCCACCATCCAGAGCCCGTCCTGCACCGGGCGCGGCCACACCGACAGGTAGTGCCCGAGCCCCGCGCGCCGCGGCACGCCGCCGACGGCGCCGCCCGCGCGCCCGGTGAAGCGCGCGAACGTCCGCGGCGAGGCGGTCAGCGCGTGCACGACGTTCTCGCTCCACTCGGGCGCGAGCGCCGCGAGCCCCTCGCGCATCCGCGCCTGGATCGCGCCGATGTAGCTGCCCTGCTGCCCGGGCGGGAGCGCGCGGTGCTTCGCGAGCGGGACGTGCGTCGACACGGTCAGCGTGCGGTGCCCCGGCGGCGCGCGGCCCTCGTCCGCGGCGCCGCTCACCGACACGAACAGGTGGTTGCCCTCGGTGAACGGCGCGCGCGGGTCCTGCACCAGCTCCAGGTGGTGCGCCGCGGCCGACGCGCCCTCGGGCGCGCGCGCCACGAGGTAGAGCATCGCCGCGCCCCAGCCCCCCTCGACGTCGCGCGCGAGCCGATCGAGCCGCGGCAGCGCGCCCGGCGCGGCGCCGAGCAGCGCGCGGAGGTCCTGCGGGAGCAGGTTCGCGATGACCTGGCGCGCGCGGATCTCGCCCGAGCGCGTCCCGGCGCGGAACCCGCCCGGCACCGGCTCGAGCGAGCGCACGCGGCTCGCCATGCGCACCTCGCCGCCGAGCCGCTCGACCACCCGGACGAGCGCCCACGCGAGCGCGCCGATGCCGCCGCGGACGTGGCCCGTGCCGCGGAAGTAGTAGTCCATCGTCGCCATCGCGAAGGGCGCCTCGGCCTCGGCGACCCCGCACTGCACCGTGATCTGGCAGAGCCCGTCGAGGTACTGCCGGAGCGGGGCGAAGCCCGCCACGCCGAACCGCGCGAGCACGCCCTCGAGCGGCCGCCCGAGCACCGGCAGCAGCGCGGCGTAGCGGGGCGTGCTCGCCGCGTGGCGCACGAGCGCGCGGACGCCGAGCGGCGGCAGCAGGGCGGGGTCGTCGAAGAGCGCCCACAGCGTGTCGGCGACGCGCGCCTGGTAGGCGAAGAAGGCGCGGATCCCGCGCGCCGGGGCGCCGGGCAGGCCGGCGAGCGCGTCAACGAGCGCGCCGCGGTCGCGCCCGATCGCGAGGCGGAGCGAGGGCGTCCAAGGCGCCGGTGCGCTCCCGGGAAGCCGGTGCGCCCGCGACAGGCCGGTGCGCTCGCGACGCGCCGGCGCGCCCCCGGGAAGGTCACCGACCGGCCCCGGCCCTGCGCGGCGGCGTGGTACGCTGGCGCGATGGGCTCCGAGCCGAAAGGTCACGCGAGCGCCGAGACGGCGCTCCTCAAAGTCCGCTCCAAGGAGATCGCGTTCAGCCGCTTCCGCGTGCAGGTAACGGCCGGCCCCGACGCCGGGGCGGCCCAGGTGTCGGACGCGGCCGAGTTCGTGATCGGCACGGCGCCCGGCAACCAGCTCATCCTGACCGACCGCGCTGTGTCGCGGCACCATTGCGTGATCACCGTCACCCCGCGGGGCTTCTTGCTCCGCGATCTCGGCAGCAAGAACGGCACGACCCTCTCCGGCTTCCGCGTCGAGGCCGCTTACCTCCAGCCGGGCGCCGCGCTCGGCCTCGGGCAGTCGACGCTCCGCTTCGAGCCGCTCGCCGAGGAGATCCGCGAGCCGCTCGGCGACGAGGACAGGTACGGCCGGGTGCTCGGGCAGAGCGCCGCGATGCGCCGGATCTTCGCGGCGCTGCCGCGCATCGCCGCGTCGGACTCGACGGTGCTCATCGAGGGCGAGACGGGCACGGGCAAGGGCCTGCTCGCCGAGGCCATCCACGAGAGCAGCCCGCGCGCGGGCGGGCCGTTCGTCGTGATCGACTGCGGCTCGATCCCGCCGACGCTGATCGAGGCCGAGCTCTTCGGGCACGCGAAGGGGGCGTTCACGGGCGCGCAGTCGGCGCGCGTCGGCGCCTTCGAGGCGGCGCGGGGCGGCACGGTGCTGCTCGACGAGATGGGCGAGCTCCCGCTCGACATGCAGCCGAAGCTCCTGCGCGTGCTCGAGGAGCGGCAGATCCGGCGCATCGGCACGGTCGAGCCGACCAAGCTCGACATCCGCGTGATCGCGACGACCAACCGCGATCTCCGCCAGGAGGTGAACCGCGGCAATTTCCGGTCGGACCTCTACTACCGGCTGAACATCGTCCGCCTCCGCGTGCCGGCGCTGCGCGAGCGCCCGGACGACATCGCGCTGCTCACGGCGCACTTCTACCGGCAGTTCGCGCAGGGGCAGGACCAGAGCCCGCCCGGCGAGCTCCTCGAGACCTTCATGCGCCAGGACTGGCCGGGCAACGTCCGCGAGCTGCGCGGCGCGGTGGAGCGGGCGGTGCTGATGATCGATCCGGCGCTCTTCCGCGAGGCCGTGATGGGCTCGGAGGGCAGGGAGGGCAATCCCCCCGCGCTGGAGGCGCTCCGGGAGGACGATCTCAGCCTGTCGTTCCGCGAGGCGAAGGAGCGCGCCGTGGCGCGCTGGGAGCGGGCGTACCTGACGGCGCTCGTGCGCGCGAACGGCGGCAACCTCTCGCGCGCCGCGCGAGCAGCCCGGATGGACAGGAGCCACCTGCGCGAGCTGCTCCAGCGGCACGCCGTGTCGGCCACGGAGGCGTGACGGCGCGACAGCGTGATTGCGCGACAGCGCGACGGCCCGCCGGGAGATGGGGAGTCGATCCGTCGTGTGGACGCTGCCCTCGAACAGCGTAGCAGGCAGCGTGCTGTCCGGGGGCAGCGACCCTTTCCGGGCGTGCGCTCTACCTACTGATTGGCCTTCTGCCGGTTCTCGCCCTGGAGCTCCTTGGCCTTGCCCTCGGCGGCCATCTGCTCGTTGTCGACCAGCTTGCCGACCCGGTTCTTGATGGCGCCGGCGGCCTCCTCGAGCGCTCCCTTCGCGCGTTCATCCGCCTTGGCGTCCTCTTGCTGGACCTTGCCCCTGACCTCCTTGGCGCGGCCCTCCGCTTCCATCTGCTCGTCGCCGATCAGCTTGCCGAGCCCCTTCTTGAGCTTGCCACCCAGCTCCTCCGCGGTTCCTTCGTTACGGTCGCTCTCGTTGCTCATCGTACCCTCCTCTTGATTGGACATGCGCCGCGCCTTTCTGCGGCGCGCCATCGCTCTCCACCATCTGCAACCGCCACGCCACGACGGCGCGAGCCGACCCCATCGGGAGGGCGAGGGGGGACATTGAGGCAGGCTACCCCGCCCGCGCTCTCCCTTTCAGCTCGTTTGAGGCAATACGCCACGCACATCCGGTGGAAGCGTCCCCACCGGACGAGCTGGCCGTCCCAGCTCGCCAGGCCGCATTGCGTGCTGCAGCCGGATTCTGCGGTGGAATGGTGCCCCTGCGCTCTGCCCGCGGCGTCCTGCCCGACCGGGCGCCTGTAGGAGAGCGCGGAGTTCACGGCATGGCGCGGCGCTTGCTGAACAGTCTGCAAGCAACGAGGAGCGCTTCGCTCCTCCCTGGGAGGTTCATCATGTCGTTCATTCTCTTTCTCCTGTTTGGCCTCGTCGTCGGTGCTCTGGCGCGCCTTATTGTCCCGGGCCGTGAACCGGGCGGGTGGGTCGTCTCGATGATCATCGGCGTCATCGGCTCGTTCGTCGGCGGGCTGCTCGGCCGCATGCTCTTCATGTACCGCGAGGGCGAGCCGGCGGGGTTCTTCATGTCCCTCATCGGCGCCATCCTGCTCACCGCGGGCTATCAGGCGATCTCGCGGCGTCGCTCGGTGGTATGAACGGGTCGATTGACCCTCTGCTGAGGCGCTACGCCCGATACAGTCACAGGGCGCGACAGGGAGGAGCTCCTGTTCCGCCGCTGCGCCCTGTGACGTCGGGGAACACCTTGGGTCTATCGTACGAGGCGTGGAGAGAGCCTTGCTGCTCATGAGCCCGACTCGGGTTCTGCCGACGCAGCGCTCGCTCCCGCCCTTCACGGTAGGCCAGAGGGGGCCCTGTTCGTCGCATGACTCACCCCCCCGGGGTCGTGCGACGAGCAGGGCCTCCTCGGCACAGGGGCAGCGGAGGTCCCGCTCGTCGTATGACTCGCCCCCCAGGGTCGTGCGACAAGCAGGGCCTCTCCTGGCCGGCAGCCCGCGCCGGACGCCGCCGAGAACGGCCCGTCGGCGATCGGGGTCAGGGCATGCAGGCGCCCGCCGGCCGCCCGAGCGGGTCAGGCGTCGCGCCCGCTTGCCGGCTAAAACTTGACGCGGCAGGATGCATTGGGCTTGCTAGCGCGCTCCGCGCTTTTGCCCAAGGTCCTGGCCATGTCGTTCTCCATCTTGCCCCCGCCGATCACGCCCCTCGCCGCGATCCTGCCGTCCGAGCCGCTGCTCCTCATGGGCGCCGGTCCGGTGCCCATCCCGCAGGCGGTGGCGCAGGCGAACGGGGTCATCATCAATCACCTCGGCCCCACCATGGACCGCGTCATCCAGAACGTGAAGTACATGGCGGCCTACGCGTTCCAGACGCGCAGCGACAAGATCCTCGGCATCGCCGGGCCCGCGTCCGCGGCCATGGAGATGGCCGTGGCGAACCTGTGCTGGCCCGGGCGCAAGGTCCTCTGCCTGAAGGTGGGGACGTTCAGCGGCCGCCTCGGCGAGATGGCGCTCGGCGTCGGCGCCGACGTGACCTTCCTCGAGGGGCCGGCCGGGCGGCCCGTCACCCTCGCGGAGGTGCGCGAGGCGCTGAAGAAGCAGCGCTACGACGTGATCACGATGGCGCACGGCGAGACGTCCTGCGGCGTCCGCATGGTGGAGCTGCCGGAGATCTGCAAGCTCGCGAAGGCGCACGGCGCGCTCACGATCGTGGACGCGGTGGTCACGCTCACGGCCATGCCGGTGCACATGGACGAGTGGGGCATCGACGTCGGCATCGTCGGCGGGCAGAAGGCGCTGTCGTCGATCCCGGGCGTCTCGGCCTGCGCGTTCTCGCAGGACGCGTGGAAGGTTGTCGAGGAGCGCCCCTCGCCGCGCCCGCACTGGTGCTACGACGCCACGCGCGCGCAGCGGTTCTGGGGCTACCAGCAATACCACTACACGGCGCCCGTGCCCGGTGTGCTCGCGCTGCACGAGGCGCTGCGCCTCGTCTGCGAGGAGACGCTCGAGCGGCGCTTCCGCCGCCACGAGATGAGCTCTCTGGCCATGCAGGCGGGCATCGAGGCGATGGGGCTCGAGCTGTTCGCAGCGAAGGACGTGCGCCTCAACAGCGTGCTCGCCATCAAGCTGCCGAGCGGCGTCGATAGCGCCCGCATCCGCGAGTACATGACCAAGGCCTTCCGCGTCGAGATCTCGGGCGCCTTCGGCCTCAACATCGTGCGCGTCGGCCAGATGGGCGAGCAGTGCCGCTCGCACAACCTGTTCAAGACGCTCTACGCCATGGGGATGAGCTTCCAGCGCGAAGGCGTGAAGCTCGACGTCGCCAAGGGCATGGCCGCGCTCGAGCAGGGGCTCGCCGGCGACCGCGACTACTTCGTCGACTAGCCCCTCAGGACGGGAGCTCCTCGCTCGCGGCGCCTTGCCGGCGGTCGGGCGGCGCGCCGCCCCGCCGGACGAGCGCCTGCTCGCGGCGCTGCCCGGCCTCGATCCGGCTCCTGTGCGCGTCGAGCAGGTCGCTGCGCGTCAGTATCCCGAGCACCTTGCGGGGCGCCTGCCTCGACACGACCGGGAGCCTGCCCACCCCCTCGGTGATCATGTGATCGGCGGCCTCCCGGAGGGAGCTGTCGTCGAACACCACGGCGGGCGGCCGCCGGACGAGGTCGCGGATCGGGAGATCGCCGGCCTGCTGGGCGAGCACGTCGCGCGTGGTGATCACGCCGATGAGCTCTCCTCGGCCGTCCACGACCGGGAAGCCCTGGTGGCGCGAACCCTTGCCCTGCGACACCAGGAAGGCGCGGACCGCCTCGACCGTATCGTCGGCCGCGAGCGTCACGGCGGGGCAGGAGGCAGCCTCGCGCGCGGTGATCTGCGCCAGGTGATCGGCCGCGTACTCCGCCATCACGCGCGCGCCGCGGCGGGCGAGCTTCTCCGTCATGATGGAGTGCCGCATCAGCAGGCTCGAGACGAGGAAAGCCGCGCTGCAGCCGCCGAGCAGCGGCAGGAGCCCCATCGGCTGCCGGGTCGTCTCGAAGGCGAAGACCACCGAGGCGAGCAGCGCGCGGGAGGCGCCCGCGAAGATCGCCGCCATGCCGACGAGCGCGGCGACGCGGGCGTCCGCGTTGAGCCAGGGAAAGAGCGAGCTGGCGGCGAGGCCGAGGGCCGCGCCGAGCCCGCCGCCGATGGTGAAGAGCGGCGCGAGCGTCCCGCCCGAGGTGCCGCTGCCGAGCGCGATCGACCAGGAGACGAACTTCAGCACCGAGAGCGACACGAGCGCGGCGAGCGCCAGCCGGCCGCTCAGGATGTCGTCGATGTTGTCGTACCCGACGCCGAGCGTCTGCGGCGCGAAGTAGCCCACCGCGCCGATCGCGATGGCGCCGATCGCCGGCCACCACATCCAGTGCAGCGGCAGCCGCTCGAACGCCTCCTCGATCGCATAGACCGCGCGGGTCGCGCCCATCGCCGCGACGCCGAGGACGGCGCCGAGCGCGATGTAGAAGGCGAGCGCGGGGCCGGTCGAGGGCGCCACGGCCGCCATCTCGAACGCCGGCGCGGTCTCGCCGACGGCCAGGCGCGCGGCGGCCGCCGTGGCGGCGGCGAGGGCGACGGGGATCACCGAGCGCGGCCGGTACTCGAAGAGCAGGAGCTCGATCGCGAGCAGCACGGCGGCCACCGGGCTCCCGAAGGTCGCCGACATGCCCGCCGCCGCGCCCGCGGCGAGCAGCGTCTTGCGCTCGTCCGCCGTGATCCGGAGCACCTGCCCGACCAGCGAGCCGAGCGCGCCGCCGGTCGCGATGATCGGCCCCTCCGCGCCGAACGGCCCGCCGGTGCCGATCGCGATCGCGGAGGAGAGCGGCTTGAGCAGCGTCATCCGGGGCGGGATGCGGCTCTGGTTGAAGAGCACCTGCTCCATCGCCTCCGGGATCCCGTGGCCGCGGATCGCCTGCGAGCCGTAGCGCGCCATCACGCCGACGACGAGCGCGCCGACGATCGGCACGACGAGCACGAGCGGGCCCACCTGGTGCTCGGCGGGCGACGCGGGCGCGGCGGAGAGCCGGCCGAAGAACGCGAGGTTCGTGATGACGGCGATGAGCTTGGTGAGCAGCTCCGCCGCGAGGAACGCGACGCCGGCGATCGCGATCGCGAGGCCGCTCACGAAGACGACCCGCCGGTCGACGGCGGCCGCGGGGGCGGGGACGCGGAGGTCCTCGAGGGCCGGCCCCATCGAAGGGGCGACCGGGAGGCTCCCGGAGGCCGTGTTGGTATGTGGGGCGTTCGCGCTCGACATGTCAGCTCTCCTCGTGATCCCCCGCCCCGGTGCCGGAGCGGGCTTCGTCGCCATCGAACAACAGGGGGGGGGCCTCGTCCCCGGCGCCGAGCGCCCGGGCGAGGGTGGTGAGGCTCTGCGCGAGCCCGCGGCGCTCGTCGGCCGGCAGGCGGTCCACGGCGGCGATGAGCTCGGCCTGAACGGTGCGCGGCGCGCGGCGGAGCAGCGCGCGGCCGGCGGGGGTGAGCGCGATCTCGGTCCTGCGCGCGTCCTCGAGCGAGGCGCGCCGGGCGACCAGCCCGCGCTCCGCGAGGCGCGTCACGACGACCGACACCGAGCTCTGGTGCGTCAGCGTGCGCTGCGCGAGCTCGGCGATCGACGCGGCCGCCGCCTGGTCGAGCTGCTGCAGCACGAAGAGCTGCGCGCTGCTCACGCCGAGCTGCCGCTCGCACGCGCGCGACGAGACGCGCAGGCGCTGCACGATGGCGCGCATCGCGTCCATGACCCGCTGCGCGTCCGGCCCGCCGTACGACCGCTGCGCGGCGCTCTTTCGCCGCCCGGGCGGCGATGCATGGGAACCCATACAATTGCGCCGGAAGCTACGCCGCCGATCGGGCAAGCGCAAGCGGGCCAGGGAGCGCCGCGCAGAACAGCGCAGGCCGCGCCGGGGAGAGGGGCGCGCTCGAGGCGCGAGCCCGCCCGGGCGCCGCCGCCGGCGTCCCGCTACGGCCGCTCGGCGTCGATCACGCGCAGCAGCGCGCTCGGACGCCGCGACGTCGGCGCGGGCTGCGCGGCGATGCCGAGCCCGTCGAGCACCGCCGGCGAGGCGAACACGCCGTGCGCCGTCCCCTCGGGCACCCAGGCGGCGAGCTCCAGCAGGTCGCCGCCCGCCAGCGCGCCGTCCGCGCCCGCGACGAGCTCGCCGGCGTGCACGCAGAGGCGGACGTGGACCCTCGGGTCGCGCCCGGCGCGCGCGTCGAGCTGCCGCATCAGCGACAGCGCCGCGTCCACCGCGCGGCGCCGCGCCGCCTTGTCTGCCGCCGGATCGAGCGGCCTGTCGGCCGTCACCAGCGCGGCCGTGCCCGCCTCGACGGCCGCCCCGAACCCCGCGTCCGCGAGCGCGCCGAGCGCGAGCGGCAGGACCGCCTCGAAATCGTCGAGCAGCGCCGCGTCCGGCTCCTCGAGGGCGCCGGGGTCGGCGTGCACCTCGACGTGGATGCCCACCGCGGCGCGCCGCTCGCCGGCGCCGCGCGCCCGTGGCGCCGCGATCGCCGCGCGCAGGCCGGCGATGAACTCGCCCACCGACGCCTGGCGCTCCGCGGGATCCTTGCTGAGCGCCTGCAGCACCACGCGGTCGAGCGACGGGCTCACGCGCGCCCGCGCGCTCGGGCGGGGCGGGCTCGCGAACAGGTGGAGCTGGCGCAGCACCACGAGCGACGTGCCCGAGAACGGCGGCTCCCCGGCGAGCATCGTGTACGTCAGCGCGCCGAGCGCGTAGATGTCCGACCGCGCGTCGACGGGGCGGCTCATGAGCTGCTCGGGGGACATGCACGAGGGCGAGCCCACGACGTGCCGCGACGTCGTGAGCGCGGGCCCGGGCGCGTCGAGCAGCTTCGCCACCCCGAAGTCGAGCAGCACCACGCGCGGGCGGTCGCTCCCGGCGCACAGGAAGACGTTCGACGGCTTGACGTCGCGGTGCACGATCGCCAGCGCGTGCGCCGCCTGGAGCGCGCTGCACAGCGGCTCGAGCACGGCGAGCGCCTCCTCCGGCGGCAGCCGGCCGCGGTCGCGCAGGAGCTGCGCGAGGTCGGCGCCCTCGAGCAGCTCCATGACGAGGTAGGGGCGCCCGTCCGCGAGCCGGCCGACGTCGAAGATCTCGACCACGCCCGGGTGCCGCACCCGCCGCGTCGCCTCGACCTCGCGCTCGAAGCGGGCGAGCAGATCGGGGTGCAGGGCGAGCTCGGGGTGCATCACCTTCACCGCCGCCGGCGTGCCGCGCTCCGCGTGCTCCCCGCGGTAGACGACGCCGAAGCCCCCCTCGGCGAGGGCGCTCCCGAGCCGGTAATCGCCCGCGCGATCCGGCGCCTCGCGCGTGGGCTCGCCCCCGGCGGCCGCCGCCTGCCCCTCGCCCACGGGGAGGGCGACAGTCGTCTCGCCGGCGAGCCCTGCGACCTCGGGCGGCGCGCTCTGCTCGGGCGGCGCGCTCTGGAGGGTACGATCATCGGCGCGTGCCATCTGCCAGCGGGCGCGAGACTATCACAGGGGAGGTCGGCGCTCGCGCGCGCCCCTCCGCCGGAGCCGTCATCGAGTGCATCGCTGCCCCTCCTGTCACCGGCGCCGCGAAGGCGGCGATCCGTGCCCCCTCGACGGGTCGACGCCCCCGCCGGCGAGCGAGCGCGGGGCGGCCACCCCGCCGCGCGTCGACGGCATCTCGCTGGGCGAGCGCCTCGGACAAGGCGGGTTCGCCGCGGTCTGGGCGGGGATGTCGGGCAGCGACGGCGCCGAGGTCGCCGTCAAGGTCGGCTTCTCCGCGACCCCGGTGCTCGAGGAGCGCTTCCGCCGCGAGGCGGAGGCGCTCCAGCGCATCGGCCCTCCGCACGCGCCGCGGCTCCACGGGCGCGGTCGGCTCGACGACGGCCGCCCCTACCTCGTGATGGAGCGGCTCTCCGGCCGCACGCTCGCCTCGGAGCTCGCCTCGCTCGCCGAGCCGCCCGGCCCGGACTGGGCCGCCGCGCGGGCCGACGCCGTGCTCGCGGCGCTCGAGGCCGCGCACGCCGAGGGCGTGATCCACAGGGATCTCAAGCCGGAAAACCTCTTCCTCGCGCGCTCCGGGGGCGCGCCCTCCGCCCCCGGAGCGCGCGTCGTTCTGATCGACTTCGGCCTCGCGAAGCGCGCCGCGGGCGCTCCCGGCGGAGAGGCGCAGCTCACCCGGACCGGCGCGGTCCTCGGGACCCCCGACTACATGGCCCCCGAGCAGATCCGGGGCGAGGCGATCGACGAGCGCGCCGACCTCTACGCGTTCGGCGTCGTCCTGTTCGAGCTGCTCACGCTGGAGCTGCCGTTCGCGGGCGACGCCGGCGCCGTCGAGCACGGCCACCTCGCGCTGCGCCCGCGGCGCCCGGGCGAGCTCGCGCCGGTGCCCGCCGCGCTGGAGGCGCTGACGCTCGCGTGCCTCGCCAAGGACCGCGACCGCCGCCCCGCGAGCGCCTCGGCGCTGCGAAGCGCGCTCGCGGCGGCGCGCGCCGAGGCGGCGCTGTCGGTCGCCGCGCGGTCGGTCGCCGCGCCGGCCAGGCTCATCGCCGAGGGGGGGCACCCGGTCGTCCTGCTCGTCGCGGACACGGTCGCCCCGGCGGCGCCGGTCATCGCCGCCGTGACCGGCCGCAACGGGTTCATCGCGCGGCAGCGCGGCAGCCGCTACGTGGCCGTGTTCTCCGGCCGGAACGCAGATCACCCGGCCGAGGCCGCGCTCGCCGCCGCGCGCGAGCTCGCCGAGCGGCACGGCGCGCGGGCGGCGCTCCACCTGGCCTCCGTCACGCTCCGCCGCAAGGCGCGCAGCGCCGCCGCGGCGTACGGCGCCGCCGTCGAGCGCCCGGAGACATGGCTGCCCCCGGAGCCCTGGTCGGGCGTCGCGCTCACCGCGGAGCTGGAGCGCGCCCTGCCGGCGCGCGACGACCCGGGCTCCGCCTCGTCGCGCGCCGCGCCCTCGGCCGAGCTCGAGGCGCCGCTCGCCGGCCGCGCCGACGTCGTCGCGGCGCTCTCCGCGAGCGCCGGGGCGGCCTTCGACGGGACGTGCCCGGGCCTGTTCACGCTGCTCGGCGAGCCGGGGCTCGGCAAGAGCCGCCTCGTGGCGGAGGCCGCCGCCGTGGCACGCCGCCTGACCGCCCGGGCGCCCGCGGCGCGGGTGATCTCCCTGCGCGCCGCGCAGCCGCTGCCCGGGGAGGCGGCGCGCGACGCGGCGGAGCTCCTGCGCCAGGTGCTCGAGGCGCCCGCGGACCCGCCGGCGGATCCCGCCGCCTTCTGCCGCGAGCGGCTCGGCGACGCGCTCGGCTCGGCGACGTGGCCGGCGGTGGCGGCGGCGCTGGGCTGGTCGCCCCCGGCGGGCGGCGGCGCGCCCGCGTCGCTCCACCTCGGCGTGGTGCAGGCGCTCGGGGAGGGGCTGCGCCGGCTCGCGCGCCGCGGCCCGGTGGCGGTGCTCCTCGACGACGCGCACCGGGCCGACGACGCGCTTGTCGACGCGCTCGAGTACGCGACGCTCGACGGCCCGGGCGTCGCGCTCTGGGTCGTTGTCGCCGCGCACCCCCGCTTCGAGCAGGTGCGCCGCGCGTGGGGCGCGCGCACGCAGCGCCACCGCCGGGCGGCGCTCGCGCCCCTCGACGAGGAGGCCGGGATGGCGCTCGCCGCCGAGCTCCTGCGGCCGGCCGAGTACCCGCCTGCCGCCACGCTGCGCCGGCTCGCGGGCTGGGCGGGCGGCAACCCCGCCTGCCTCTCGGAGCTCGTGCGCTCGCTGAAGCGGGCCGGCATCGTGCGGCGCCGTGCGGGCTCCGGCAGCCACTACGTCGCGACGGCGGAGCTCGACGCGTTGCCTCCGTCGCCGGCGTGGCAGTGGCTCGCGGAGCGGCAGATCGACGCCCTGCCGCCGGAGCTCGCGGCCTGCGTCAGGCTCTGCTCGGTGCTGGGCGTCTCGTTCGGCCGCGCGGAGCTCGAGCAGGTCCAGGACGCGATCGAGCGCGCGGGCGGCGCCGGCACGCCGATCGACGCGGGCTACGGCCTGAGCGCGCTCGCGGAGCGGGGGATCCTCCAGCGCGGCGCGGGCGAGCGCTGCTCGTTCCAGAGCGCGGTGTTCCAGGACGCGGTCCACGAGCTGCTCGACCCGGCGCAGCGCGCGCAGATCCACCGGCACGCGCTCGCGCACTTCCGGTCCAGGGTCGAGGCGGAGGGGCCTCGCCCCGAGCTCCTCGAGCCGCTCGCGCGGCACGCCGGCGGGTGCGGGGCGCTGGAGGAGGCGGCGGACGCGTGCCTCCGGCTCGGCGACGCCGCGCTCTCGCGGCACCGCCACGTCGAGGCGGACCAGCGCTACACCGCGTGCCTCTCGTTCGCGGCGGAGGGCGATCCGCGCGTGCGCGTTCTCGCGCGGCTCGGGCGCGGCAAGAGCCGCTACGGGGTCCACCGCCCGCGCGAGGCGCTGGAGGATCTCGCCGCCGCGCGGGCGCTCGCGGCGCAGCTCGGGGACGCCGCGCTCCTGGCCGACGCCCTCCTCGTCGAGGCGACCGTCCTCGACTGGGCGAACGATTTCGAGGCCTCGGCCAGGCGGGTGGAGGAGGCGCGCCCGCTCGTCGAGCGCGCCGGATCGCCGGGCCTCGCCGCCCGGCTCGTTGTGGGGCTCGGGCGGACCTGCATGCGGCAGGGGCGCATGGCGGAGGCGGCCGATCTCCTGGGCCAGGGCGTCGCGGCCGCCGAGGCAGCGCGCGACTACGAGGCGCGCGTCGTGGCGCTCGTCCTGCGGTCGGCGGCGCTCGTGTTCGCCGGGCGGCTGGAGGAGGCGGAGGCGACGTTCCAGACGGGCATCGCGCTGGCGGCGCAGGTCGAGGACTGGCCCCACGTCTGCGCGCTGTACGTCAACCGCGCCTTGCTGTGGACGACCAGGAACGAGCTGCTCCTCGCGATCGACGACATGCGCCGGACGATCGCCCTGGCGCGGGAGATCGGCAACCCGCTCTTCGAGCGGATGGCGACGCACAACGTCGCCGAGCTGCTCTACGCCAACCACCAGGACGACGAGGCCCTCCCGCTCGCGCGGCGCGCCCTCGTCCTCGAGGAGCGGTTCGTGGAGGTCCCGGTGCCGGAGAGCTCGCTGCTGCTCGCCCGGATCCTTATCGCGCGCGGCGGCCACGACGAGGCGGCGCGCCTCGTCGACGGGATCGGCCGGCGCTGCCCGCCGGACGCCGCGACGGCCCCCTCGCTGTCCGCGCTCTTCCGGATGCTCGGGCTCGTCCTGGAGCAGCTCGGCGCTCGGCGGGACGCCGCGCCCGACGCGCCCGACGCCGGCGCGCTGGGGCGTCGCTGGGACGCGCTGCTCGACGAGGCGCGCGGTGGGCTGCTCCCGTTCGAGCACCTGGAGCTCCTCCACTGGCGCGCGGCGATGGCGATCCGACGCGGCGCGCGGGACGAGGCGTCCGGCGCGCTCGCGCAGGCAGGGGCGCTCCTCGTCGCGTGTCCGATCTGGCAAGCTCGCTTCGACGACATGTGGCGGCGCTTCCGCGAGGTGGAGGCGCGAGCCTCCATGGGCTGAGGGCCAGCGCCTCCGGTCGTCCATGGCGCCGCCCGGGCGCCGCCGCCTTCGCGCGTCGAGACGCGGCGCTGCTCGGGCCGGAAGCGGCGGTCCGGAGGACGGCGGCGGCGCCGCGCGTCGGTGGCACGATCCATGGACCGAGCGAGCGCGTTCGCATGCCGCGCCAGCGGCGGAAGGAAGCGCATGCTCAACGCCCGATCGTCCCTTGCTGTCGTTGCCGGTTCTCTCCTCTTCGCGTCCGGTTGCGTCGCGGCGCCGCAGGATGGCGCAGACGACGAGCTCGCTGTCGCGGAGGACGCGATCATCTGGACCAACGGCGACGTGCCGTCGTTCTTCTGGCAGACCTCCACGCAGTACTTGTTGCAGCGGCTCGCGACGTCTCCGCTCGTCGACCCCGCGACCGGCCTGCTCACGCCCACGCGGCTCCTGGCCAGCGACGCGGGGCGCAAGGTCCTCCACTACGTCGTGGGCTGCGCGCTCCCTCGCGGCACCACGGTGAGCACGTCGATGCCAGCGGTCTCCTTCAAGGGCGCGATCGGCCTCGCGCCGACGTGGAAGGCGGGGAAGCTGGGCGCCCTGTCGTCGCAGCGCTGGGTGACGGCGTGTCTGCTCCAGACCCTCAACGGGATCGGCGCGAAGGTGCCGATCCGCATGGTGGGCAGCCACGGGGGGCTCACGGACGCCTCGGCGCAGGACGCCGTGGACTACTCCATTCCGGACGCCACGATGTTCGGCAACATCTTCGACCCCGCCAAGGTGGAGGTCTTCGCCTGCGCGGACGACGGCGCGGCGGCGGCGTGCGGCCTGAGCTGGAGCGCCTTCGCGAACCTGCGCATCTGCGACGGCTCATCGCTCTGCGGCATCACCCTCCTCGGCGCGTGCCAGGACGAGGCCGGCGCCGACTGCTCGATCAACAGCGTCGGCAAGCTGGTCTGCAGGACGCCGGGCAACACCGTGTACGCGGAGGCGATCTCGACGTTCCTCGATGAGACGGGCTTCACCGCGCTTTACCCGTCGTGCAGCCCGCCGCCCTGAACCCCGCCCCCCTGCGCCCGCGCGGGAAGGAAAGGGGCGCGGCCCTCCGCGCTGGAAGGGCGCCGGTCCCGCGTCGTCCTCGACGGGATGGCCGGCCTGTCGGCGGCTGCTTTTCGGGCGGGCCGGGCTGCATATCGCGTGCGCGCGAGATTCACGCTAAGAACCGGGCCCTCCCATGACCTTCCAAAACCTCATCCTCGCACTGCAGAAGTTCTGGGCCGAGCGCGGCTGCCTCGTCGTGCAGCCGTACAACTCGGAGGTCGGCGCCGGCACCTTCAACCCGGCGACGTTCCTGCGTGCGCTCGGCCCCGAGCCCTGGAACGTGGCGTTCGTCGAGCCTTCCCGGCGGCCGTCGGACGGTCGCTACGGCGAAAACCCGAATCGTCTTCAGCAGTTCCACCAGTTCCAGGTGATCCTCAAGCCGAGCCCGATCGACATCCAGGACCTCTACCTGGAGTCGCTGCGCGCGATCGGCACGAACCCGCTCGAGCACGACGTCCGGTTCCTCGAGGACGACTGGGAGTCGCCGACCCTCGGCGCGTGGGGGCTCGGCTGGCAGGTGTGGCTCGACGGGCTCGAGATCTCGCAGTTCACCTACTTCCAGCAGATCGGCGGCATCGACTGTCGCCCCGTGTCCGGCGAGCTCACGTACGGCCTCGAGCGGATCGCGATGTACCTGCAGGACAAGGACAGCATCTACGACGTCGTCTACTCCGACGCCGGCGGGAAGGTCGTGCGGTACGGGGATCTCTACCAGCGCGCGGAGTGGGAGTGGTCGACCTACAATTTCGAGGAGGCCGACATCGCCGAGCACTTCGCGGCCTTCGACGTGTGCGAGGCCGAGGTGAAGCGGCTCCTGCACCGGGGCGCCGATCCGGCGGCGAAGGGGGCGGCGATCGATCCGCGCAAGGCGCTGGTGCTGCCGGCCTACGACTTCGTCGTGAAGGCGGCGCACCGCTTCAACGTCCTCGACGCGCGCGGCGCGATCAGCGTGACCGAGCGGCAGCGCTTCATCGGCCGGGTCCGCGCGCTGGCGCGGTCGGTCGCCGAGACGTACCTCGCGCAGCGCGAGGCGCTCGGTTTCCCGCTCCTCGGCGAGCAGCAGGCGAAGGCGGCGGAGTAGCGCCGCGCGCGGCGGCGCGCGGCGCCTCAGCCGGGCGGGCTGTCCGGCAGGAAATCCCGCCGCGTGCAGATCGCGACGACCGGCAGCCCCGCCGCGCGGATCGTCTCCGCGCCGCCCTCGAGGCGGTCGACGAGGGCGATGACGCCGACCACCGAGGCGCCCGCGGCGCGCAGCTTCTCGACCGCCTTCAGCGTCGAGCCGCCGGTCGTGATCACGTCCTCGAGGATCGCGACGGGCATCCCGGGCACGAGCCCGCGATCGCCCTCGACAAGGCGGCGCGAGCCGTGGTCCTTGACCTCCTTGCGCACGTAGAGCGCGGGGAGGGGGCGGCCGCGCAGGAAGCTCGTGAGCGACACCGCGCTCGCGAGGGGGCACCCCCCGAGCTCGACGCCGGCGACGGCCTCGCAACGGGGGAGCGCGTCGAGCGCCTCGAACATCAGCGCGCCGACGAGGGCGTGCCCCTCGGCGGTCAGCACCGACTGCTTGCAGTCGATGAAGAAGTCGCTCTCGCGCCCGGACGCGAGCACGACGCGCTTCTGCTCGAACGACCGCTCGCGCAGCAGCGCGACGAGCCGCTCCCGCTCCGAGGCGCCGGCGGCGCTCACCGCCCGCCCCGCTTGCGGAGCGAGGCCTTCGCGGCCCCCTTCCTGAGCGCAGGGACGACGGGCGGCGGCGGCCCGCCGGCGCCCT
>NZ_JEMA01000297.1 GCF_001589285.1 Sorangium cellulosum
GACGTCCGGCCGCGCCCAGGCCGCCGGCGCTGCCTCAGGCCGCCGGCGCGGCCCCGGGCGGCGCCGCGCCGTCCGCGAGCTCCACCACGACCGGCGCGTGATCCGAGGGCCGCTGGAGCTCCCGCGGGCGCGTGTCGATCGCGACGTCCGTGCAGCGCGCCGCGAGCGGGCGCGTCACCAGCGCGAGGTCGATGCGGAGGCCCTTGTTGCGCCGGAACGCGCCCATCCGGTAGTCCCACCAGCTATAGGCGGCCTTGCCCGGGTGGCAGGCGCGAAACGCGTCCACGAGCCCCCACTCCATCAGGCGCCCCAGCGCGGCCCGCTCGTCCGGATGGAAGAGCACCTGCCCTTCCCACTTCTTCGGCTCGGCGACGTCGATCGGCTCCGGCGCGACGTTGAAGTCGCCGCAGATCAGGAGCTGCTGATCGGGGCTGTAGCGCGCCTCGAGCTCGCTCCGCAGCCGCCCGAGCCACGCGAGCTTGTAAGCGAAGGCCGGCGTGCCCACCGCCTGCCCGTTCGGCACGTAGACGTTGATGATCCGGACGCCCTCGACCGTGGCCGCCAGCATGCGCCGGGCGACGTCCTCCTCGTCGCCGTCGAGGCCCTTCTTCACGTCGTCGATCGAGAGGCCGAAGCGCGCGGCGATCGCGACGCCGTTGTAGCTCTTCTGGCCGAAGACGATCGAGCGATAGCCCACCTCGGAGAGCGCGGCCTCGGGGAAGCTCCCGTCCTCGACCTTGGTCTCCTGCAGGCAGACGACATCGGGCGCGGCGCGGACCAGCCAGCTCGTGAGCTGCTCGAGCCGCGTGCGGATGGAGTTCACGTTCCAGGAGGCGATGCGCATAGGTCCGCTCACCGATAATGGAGGGAGCCCAGGGCGAAAAGCCTGGATCGCGGCCGCGCGCCCGCTGCCGAGGATTCGCCTAGAGGGCGGACCGGATCACCTCGAAGAGGCCTTCCGGGTCATCGACGTGCAGCCAGTGCCCGGCGGTCGGCAGCACGTGGACCGAGACCCAGGGCGCGCGCGCCGCGAGCGCCTCGAAGCGGGCGCGCGACGCCGGCGAGATCGACGCCGATCGGCCGCCGAGCACCACGTGGATGCGTCGCTCCTCGGCGCCGGCGCCGGCCGGCGCCGGCGGGTCCTCCAGAACGTGCCAGAGATCGCTGGCGAAGTAGTCGGCGAGCAGCGCGTTCAGCACGTCCAGGTCGAGGCGGATGCGGAAGCCGTCGCCCTCGCGGCGGACGTTCATCGCCAGCCACTCCGCGATGCCGCGGCTGAGCCCGGCGGCCTGCACCGCCTCCAGGAACGCCTCGCGCGACGCGATCGGCTGCGGGATCGCGCGGAGCAGCTCGAGCACGCCGGGGCTCTCCGAGCCGCTCTCGCCGGCGGAGCTGGCGCTCGGATCGGCGTCGAGGATGAAGCCGCGCTCGAGCCCCTCGGGACGGCGATCGAGGTACGCGAGGGCCACCTTGCCGCCGAACGAGTGGCCCATCACGCCGCGAACGTCGAGGCCGAGGCGGTCGCCGAGCCGGAGCAGGTCGTCGGCCGCCGCCGCGATCGTGTGCGGCGCGGGCGGGCCCTGCGACATGCCGTGGGCCCGCAGGTCGACCAGGATGAAGCCCCACGGCCGCGCGGCAGCGCCGGCGGCCTGCGCCTCGACGAGGCGCCGGACGAAGGTGCGCCAGTTGGCGCCCGAGCCGAAGATGCCGTGCAGCACGAGCATCCAGCGGGCGGGCGACGTGGAGGGCGCGGAGACGAGGGCGTGATGGGGCACGAAGCCGTCGTGTGCGTTCATGGCTCTCCAGGCCGCGCGAGCGCGCGACCTGCGGCTAGCGCTAGCATGGACGCATGGCCAAGAAGCCCCCGATCGCGCCGTCGCGCGCCGACACCGCGGAGGACCAGGTCACCCGGCCGGCGGCGCCCGAGCGCTTCCACGGCGCGACGCTCGCCGGGGCCGACTTCGACGACGTCGACCTGCGCGGCGCCCGCTTCCACAACGTCGCGCTCGCCGGGGCCGACTTCGACGACGTCGACCTGCGCGGCGCCCGCCTCCACAACGTCGCCCTCGCCGAGGCCGAGCTCGACGACGTCGACCTGCGCGGCGCCCGCCTCCACAACGCGACCCTCGCCGGCGCGTCGATCGACGACACCTCGCTCGCCGGCGCCCGCATCGACGACGCCGACGCCGCGTCGACCCGCTGGTCCGACGTGAGCCTGCGCGGCGCCCGCATCGAGGGATCGGACCTCCGCGACGTCGAGATCGTCGGCTGCACGATCGATGGGCTCACCATCGACGGCGTGCGCGTCGATCGCCTGCTCGAAGAGGCGAAGGGACGATCGAGCGCGAGACCGACGCCGGAGACGACGAGGAAGAGAGCGCTGCCGAAGAAAGAGAAGTCGAGACGCGCCGCTCCCCGGAAATGAGAGGGCGAGCGCCTCGCGCGCGATCGGGGCCGGGTTACGCCTCGATCAGCCCGGTTCGCACCGCGATGCGGGTCAGCTCGACCGCGCTCTTGCACCCGAGCTTCGCGTAGATGCGCACGCGGTGGGTCTCCACCGTCTTCGGGCTGATCGTGAGCCGCGCGGCCGTCTCGCGCGTCGACACGCCGGCCGCGAGCAGCCGCAGGACCTGACGCTCGCGCGGCGTCAGCGCGTCGAGGCCGCCAGAGCCCTCGCTCGCCGGCTTGCGCATCGCGCGCACGACGGCGCCCGCGATGCTCGAGGACAGCGGCGCGCCGCCCGTCGCGATCCGACGGATGCCCTCGACGACCTCCTAGAGCTTCGACGTCTTCACGAGGTACCCCTGCGCGCCCGCGCGCAGCGCCTCGGCGACGCGGAACTCGTCGTCGTAACCGCTCAGCACGAGGAGCTTCGCCTGCGGCAGCTGCGCTCTCAGGGCTCCGAGGAGCTCGATGCCGTCCCGGTCGGGGATGTTGAGATCGACGAGCACGACGTCGGGCTTGCAGCTCGCCGTCTCGCGCAAGGCATCGGCCGCCGTCCCAGCCTGGCCCACGACGACCATGTCGGGCTCGTCCGAGAGCGCTCGAGCGAAGCCTTCGCGAACGACCGGGTGATCGTCGATGAGGTAGATGTGCAGCTTGCTAGCAGGGGTTTCCGCCATGATGACCACAGGGGGATTTGGATGTCCTTCGGACCACAATTCNACAGGGGGATTTGGATGTCCTTCGGACCACAATTCGATACCCATGAGCAGTACAAGTCAAGCTGCTCAGGTCGTCCTGGGAGGAACCTTACAGGGGTATCAGGTGCTCAACGATCTGCAAGCAGCGGCGCGGCGGCAAGCCCAATTGATAAGGAAAACTCCGTCCTGAGCGAGTTTCGGGGCTCGGTGGAGATCTGCGGTGTGGAAGGCATGACGCTTCGCTCCGCACTCCGCGCGAGCCTCCACCGGTGCCGCGACGGCGGCCGTCTGGTATCCTTCGCGCGCTTCATGCGCCGAAAAGGCCCGCGAACGAGGGAAGTTGGATGAGCTCGCCGGGCTTTTCCCCCAGCCTGACCTGCGCCTCCCCGCTCGGGGGCGCGGAGATCTTCGTCGTCGATGACGATCCGGCGCTCGTCGACTCGCTCATCGACCTGCTCTCCGATGAGGGGTACCGCGTCCAGGGCTTCACCCGCCCGCAGGAGGCGCTCGACCGCCTCGCCCGCGGCGCCAGGCCCCGGGCGGTGCTGCTCGACTACGTGATGCCCGAGATGACCGGCGAGGAGTTCCTGACCGCGCTCGCCGCCGCGGGCGTCGACGTGCCCGTCCTCCTGCTCTCCGGCGTGAGCGAGCTCAGCATCCGCGGTCCCGTGGCCGGCGTGCTCGCGAAGCCGTTCGACGTCGATCGGCTCCTCGTGGTGCTCGACCGGCTGATCCGCGCCGTGCGCTGATCCGCGCCGTGCAGCGCGAGCGCGCCGCCGCCCGCGCTGATCCCGACCTGCACAGGCGCTGCGGCACGGTCCTCGCGTAGACCGCCCCGGGGGGAATCGGAGGATGGGGGGAATCGGAGGATGTCGTCGCTCCCAGACAGCGCGCCTATCCCAGACCGCGCGCCTTTCCTGATGCGAGGCGGGTCGAGCAGCCCCGCCGCCGCGAGCGCGCCGGCGGCGATCAGGCTGCCCGCCGAGCTGCACCACCGCTTCCGCTTCATCGCGATCGACGGGGGGCTCCTCGCGGAGGCGGGCGACCGCGCCGCGGCGCTGCTCGACGCGCTGCTCGCGATGGGGGCGCG
>NZ_JEMA01000298.1 GCF_001589285.1 Sorangium cellulosum
CTGGCGTGCCCTCGTCCGCCGGCGCGAGCCGCGGCCGCTCGCGAGAGACAGGGTGCGATCGCGGCGTGCCGATGGCGCGCAAGCAAGGGAGAGAGCGATGATCGCGACGAGACAGGTCGGGCGCCGGCGGACGCGCCTCGCAGCGGTGACGGTGGTGTCCCTCGCGCTCCTCGGCGCCAGCGCGGTCGGGCTTTGCGCCAGCGCGGGCTGGCTCCCGGCTCCCGAGGGCGCCGGCGCGGGCCCGCTCGGGCCCCTGTCGGCCTTCGTGCTGCCGGCCGGAGAGGGAGCGCGCTTCGAGGGGCGCGTCGTGCAGCGGCTCGACGCCGGCTCGTACACGTACATGGAAGTCGAGAGGGCGGAAGGGGAGCGCCGCTGGGTCGTCACCCTGTCGTCGTCGCGAGCCGCGCGCTCCCGCGCCGACGAGGTGCGGGTCACCGCCATGGGCTTCGCCGAGCGCTTCGCCTCGAAGCGGCTCGGGCGCTCGTTCGACGGCCTGTATTTCGCTGTCGTACAGCCCTTGTGACGTCACGACGAGAGGATGAGGAGAGGAGAGCTCACATGATGAATGGACTGTTGCTGAAGCGCATTGCGGTCGGTCTGGGGATGCTCGCCGCCATGGCGGCCGGAGGCTGCGCTGACGACGGCGACGGCGCGTCCTCCGCGAACGGGGGGACCGCGGGCGAGCCGAGCGGCGGTGGAGGCGCGCCGCCGAGCGCGCCGTTCGACGGGTGCTCCAAGGGGGAGCTCGAGCCGGACCGAGAGGGGAGGCTCGAGCTCGCGGGCCCCGGCGTCGACGCCGGCACCGGCGCGTTGAAGCCGGGGAGCTACCTCGTCTCGACGACCTACCTCGCCATGAAGCCCGAGATGGCGCCGACGATGACAGAGCTCTCCGGTCCTGTCATGGAAAGCCTGTTCACGATGAAGGGCCTCGTCGCGGTGGCGGCCACGAGCTCTTCCTCGTGCGCTGCGGTCCGTACGCTCACCGTCTGGGAGAGCGAGCTGGACATGTATGCGTTCGTCGGCAGCCCGGCGCACGTCAAGGCCATGGGCCAGGCCTCCTCCATCAGCCGCGGGACGAGCAACGTGATCTCGTGGGAGGGGAGCGAGCGGGAGGCCACCTGGGAGGAAGCGGCGAAGCGCCTCGGGAGCGAGGTCGGCGGCGACATCTGAGCGAAGCGCCGCGCCGCGGTGTCCGGCGTCGCTGGCAGGCGCGGCTCGTCACGGACGCGCGCGCGGCGCCGCGTGGGAGTCCGCCGACGGCGGCCAGCCGAAGAACCGGCGGTACTCCCGGCTGAACTGCGACTCGCTCTCGTAACCCACGTCGTGCGCGACGGCCTTCACCATGCCTCCCGCATGGAGCATCTGGCGTGCGCGCGTCAAGCGGAGCGCCTTCGTGTACTGAAGCGGCGAGGATCCGGTCATCGCCTTGAAGTGCTGGTGGAACGTCGGGACGCTCATGTGCGCCAGCTGCGCCAGGTCACCAACGCTCATTCGCTCGGCGAACCTCGTATTCATCTGGCGGAGGACGTGGGCGAGCTGGCTCACCGGCCCCTCCGCGAGCTCGCGGAGCGGATCGCCATAGGGGCCGTCGAGCACGAGAAAGAGCATCTCGCGAATGGTCTGCCGCGCGAGCGCCCTCGTGCGTCGTTCATCGGTCAGGCAAGCGAGCAAGCGGGACCCAGCGTCCTCGAGGTCGCGCGGGAGCGGCGCGCGAAACACGCTGCGCGTCGAGCGCGCCGACCGGGGCGCCGGCAGCACGCTCTCCTCCTCGAGGAGCAGCTCGCGCAGCATGGCGAGCTCGATCTCGACCACCAAGGCCAGCATGGGCTCATCGACCGACGCGATGATCCTGCAGAGCATCGGCAGCGGCGAGGTGACGACAAGGTAATAGCCGGCGTTGTAAGCGAACGTCTTGTCGCCCAGGATCGCCTGCTTCTCTCCAGCGCCGACGAGGATCAAGCTGGAAGGATAGAGGGTGGGCGTGGGCGGCTCCGCGACGGTCACGCGGTAGACGCCGACGCCCGGGTGACGCGTGCTGTTGAACCCCTCGTGGCGCGCCAGCGCGGCGATCCCGGCGGCCAGCGAGTTGCTCGATCGCGTCGCGCTCGACATACGCGTCATCCTACCCGCCCGGGTCGAGACGGCGCCAGGGGGATGTCGCCCCGCTCATAGGATCGAGCATGCCTTCGATAGTTCCGTGCCTTCCGTTTGCAGCCGTCGCGGCTATCTCTTGTCGCGTCAACTGGCCGCGCAGGCAGGCACGGCCCTATCGAGAGGAGTGAGACATGGCTCAGCAGACCCAGGGCGCGCTCGCGGGGCGCGTCGCCGTCATCACAGGAGCATCGAGCGGCATCGGTGAGGCGACGGCGAAGGCGCTCGCCGCCCGCGGCGCGCGCGTGGCGTTGCTCGCCCGCCGGAAGGAGAGGCTCGATGCGCTCAGCGACGCCATCCGGGAGGCCGGCGGCCAAGCCGTCGCGTGGCAGGTCGACGTGACCGATCGAGGGGCCGTCGAGCGCGTCGCCTCCGAGGTCATCGAGAAGCTCGGGCGCGTGGACATCGTCGTGAACAACGCCGGCATCATGCTGCCGAACCCGATCGAGGCCAGGCGTGTCGAGCAGTGGCAGCAGCAGATCGATCTCAACATCACGGGCCTGATGAACGTCATCGGCGCGTTCACATCGGCGCTCGTGCAGGCGGGCTCCGGCCCGGGGCCGGCGGACCTCGTGAACATCTCGTCGATCGCTGGCAAGAACATCTTCCCGGCCTTCGCTGTGTACAGCGGGACGAAGGCGTTCGTCACGCATCTGTCGGTCCACCTGCGCGCAGAGCTCGGTTCCAAGGGGGTGCGTGTGACGGCCATCGAGCCAGGCATCGTCGGCACGGAGCTGCAGAGCCACGTCGACTTCCCCGGCGCGCGCGACTGGCTCGAGGGGTCGAGGTCGCAGATGGAGTGGCTCACCTCCGAGGACGTGGCCGAGACCATCGCGTTCACCGTGAGCCTGCCGAAGCGCGTCAACCTCCAGCAGGTCACGATCATGCCGACCGGCCAGCCTTCGTAGGTCCGGTCCACGCCGTCTGTCGGTCCGCCCTGCCTCGGCGTGGGCCTCTCGCATACCCATCTCCATGCCGGTTGATCCCGGCGCACCCACGTTCACATCGTGAACGCCCGCCTGCCTTACAGATCCAGTGGATTATTCCGAGCTCTGTTGACAGCCCGATCCGCGGCGTCGTATCTCAAACGATCAGCCGTGGACCGCTGGACGCAACGAGCGAGCTGCGGGTGAGGAGGGCGTCATGAGGGTGATGGGGCGATGTCGGATGGCGGTCTTCGGGCTCACGCTGATGACAGCGGCGTGCGGGTCGAGCGAGAGCATCGGCGAAGGCGAGAAGGTCGCGCTCCTCACACGAGCGCCGACGCCGGCGAATGAGTTCACTCCGGTGGAGCTCGAGGCCACGATCGACAACCTCGTCGCCGAGATGAACGAGAACCCGATCCAGCCGATGCACATGGCGATCCTGCTGAAGACCATGACCGGCTTCTTTGCGCCGGTCGCCACGGGGGCCAATCGGGCCATGGGTGAGCTCGGGGTCACGGGGAACGTGTTCGCGCCCGCCGGGCAGTCGAACGATGGCGGTGAATCGCAGGATATCCAGACCGAGCAAATCAAGGAGATGGTGGCGAGCGGCGCCGAGGGGATCGGCGTCGCGCCCTTCGGCGATGGACAGAAAGAGGCCATCGAGGAGGCCGTCGCGAGCGGGGTCCACGTCGTGACGCTCGATACCGACGTGGCGGCCGACAAGCGCGTGCTCTACGTCGGGACCCTCAACGGGGCTGCCGGAGCCACGGCGGCGACGACCCTGCTCGAGGATCTGCCCCCGCCGCCGGGCACGGTGATGATCCACGGCCACACCGTCGAGGGGTGGGCCGACGGGATCGATCGGACGGTGGGTGCCCGACAGGTGCTCGAGAGCGCCGGTTACAAGGTCCTGGCGACTCAAGCCATCTTCGCCGGCGACGACCAGTTCGACCTCGACTGGATGAAGCCCCAGTTCGAGGCCGCGGATCCGCCCGTCGTGGGCATGGTCGGCCTGTTCAACATCTCCTACAGGTGCGCGATGCTCGCCGAGCTCGTGGGCAAGCCGGAGCTCCCCGTCGTCGCGTTCGACTTCGACCCGAAGACCGTCGAGTTCATGCGCAAGGGGCGCATCAAGGCCACCCACACCCAGCGGCAGTACTACGAGGGCTACATCGCTCCCTACATCATCTACGGCATCAAGATCATCGGCCTCGACGCGACAAAGCAGATCCTCTCTCCCCTGATGATGGGCGACGCGAGCCGGGTGAACATCGGCGTCGACGTGGTCCCGGGAGACAAGGTCGACGAATATTACGCGTTCCTCGACAAGATCGGCGCGAGCGAGTAGGGGCGGGGCCGCCCAGCGACGGCTCGCGCCGGTTCACCCCCTGCGGCTCGGCTCAGGTCGGCGCGGCGCCACGGGCTCTTGATCTTGCCGCGCCGCAGGAGCGGGAGGACACCCCGGCGCTCCTCAGCCCTGCACGAGTCGGAAGACCGGCAGCTCCGGCCGGCAAAGGAAGCGCGCCGGGACGACGCTGGTCCCGATGCCACGGCTCACGTAGGCGGGGCCCACGCGCGTCTCGTAAGGGCCGGCGACGAAGCGCCCCGAGCCGGGCGGCACCGCGAGCGAGAAGCCGAGCGGGCGCACCTGGCCGCCGTGGGTGTGGCCGCTGAGGGCGAGGTCAAAGCGGGGCGCGCCGGGGGGCACCTCGTCGAGGAGGCCGGGCGCGTGCGTCAGGAAGAGGCGCGCGGGGCCCTCGGGGAGGTGCCGGAGCGCCGGGACGACGTCGTGGTGGCCGCTGCAGAAATCGTCGGTCGCGGCCACGACGAGGCCCTCCGGCAGCCGGGTGTGCTCATTGCCGAGCAGCCTCGCGCCGCCTCGCGCATAGGCCTCGTCGAGCCTCTCGACAGGGACCTTGCCCCAGTGCTCCCAGTTGCCGAGCGTCGCGAGGACCTTCCGCCCGGAGCCCTCCAGGCCCTTGCAGAGGCCCGTGAGCGCGCCCAGCGAGGCCTCCGCGTCGATGACGTCGCCGGTCAGGACGACGAGCTGCGGAGCGACCTTCTGCACCGCGGCGAAGAGGGACTCGTGCAAACCGCCGATCGACGTGAGGTGAACGTCGGTGAGCTGAGCGATGGTGAAGCCATCGAGCGAGCGGGGGAGGCCGGCGACGTGGACGTCGTGGCGGGTGATCTCCAGCCAGCGGGGCTCGATGAGGAAGCCGTCGGCGGCCCCGAGCCCGACCGCGCCCGCGGCGGCGCTGCGCAGGAACGTTCGGCGCGTGATGGAGGGCGGGGCGGGCGGACGCATGGGGGCACCGTAGCACCGCCGACCTGCGATCCCCGCGAGCCAGAGCGCCTCCGTGAAGGAGAGCACGAATACCTTGGTCGCTCCGCAGGTGGCCGTGACGGCAAGGGCTGGTAAGCGGCGATCGAGGCCACGTCGATGAGCCGTCCCTCGCCGCGCTCGACCATGCCCGGAAGGAACAGGTGACTCAGGTCCACCACGGCGGTGACGTTGAGCGTCACCTGCTCGTGCTGCCTGGCGAAAGAGGCCTCGTGGAGCGGCCCGTGCGTGCCAAACGCGGCGTTGTTGACGAGCAGGTCCACCCGCAGGCCCTTCTCCTCGCACTGCGCGTGGAGCGCGCGCGCCGCCCCGTCCCGGCTCAGGTCCAGGCCCACCACCAAGACGTCGCTCACGGGTCCCGCGCGCACCGGAGCCCGATGCCGGCCGCGCGGTTCGTCGGGGTTCGATGGTCGCGGGTGGAGAGGAGCAGCGCCTCCGCGACGCTGCGCCAGCCGCCGCCGCGCATCACCCGATCCGTCCCGCCCGTCGTGACGGCGCAGTCCACGCAGTCGGGCGCATAGTCCGCGTGCCAGTCCAGCGCCCACTCCCACACGCCCCCCGCCAGATCCGCTTGCTTGAACAGCCCATCCCCTTGCGGTGACCTCGATCCGACCGGAAGGACGTCCTCGAGCACGCACCCCGCCACATCGCTGCCATTGCAGGCATACACGGCGTGGTCGGGATCGATGGCAACATCGTCCGGCGAGGCGGACCATGGATACGGGCGCTGCTCGGCGCCGCCGGCCGCCGCGTAACCCAGCTCCGCGTCTGTCGGCAGCCGGCCGCCGTCCCACGCGCAGAACGCAAACGCCAGGTGCCAGGTCACGCAGTTCATGGCCAGGTTCTCGTTGGCGCCGGGCTCATCCGTCCACACCCACGCCATGCCCTCCGAGTCGCACGACAGCCCTTCCAGGAGCTTCGCCCTGTCTGTCGGCAGCTGTTCGTCCCACGTCGCGTACCACCCGCTGCCGGCGATCCTCGGGTGAGCGCCCGCGTCCACCGCTGGCCGGCTCCCGGGATACGCGTCCACGAACGCGCGGAACCGCCCCAGCGTGACCTCGAACCGATCCAGCAGGAAGTCGCTCACCGTGGCCGGGAAAGCCGGATCGTTGCTCCGGTTGAACGTACCGCCGGTCACCCGCTCGCTCGCGCAGCAGCTCTCGTTTCCCGCCGGCCCGCACGTCTCAGGCAGCCCGGCGCAGCGACTGCCGGTTTCCACGCCGCCGCCGCCGCCACGGCCGCCGCCGCCGTCGGCCCCGCCGCCACCGTCGGCTCCGCCGACACCATCGGCTCCGCCGCCGCCGCTGCCGCCGCCACCGCTGCCGCCGTGCGCCTCTACCGGATGATAGGGCTTGTCCAGCCCGACGACCGTCGTGCACCCGACGCCCGTCAGGCACAGCGCCACCCAAGAATATCGCGCAGATCGCTTCCTCATGCTGCTACCTCTGTTATCGAGGCGAGAGCCAGGAATCAATAGAGCGCTGCTGGATGGTCGGAGGAGGTGGATCCTCGTGTGACACGCGGGCGCGGCTGAGCCGCAGGACGCGCGACGTGGATGGAGGCCCGGCGCGTCCAAGGCCTCGAGGCCGTATCGCCCGAATGAGCAGAGCGCGATCGCCGGAGAGATGCCCTGCTGGGTGTTCCACGAACGAGTTGACGACGCGCGCCGGGGACCGTAGCTTTCGCGGCCCAATGGCCCCAAGCGGTTATCTCGAGCGAATCCTGCGCGCCCGCGTCTACGACGTGGCCCAGGAAAGCCCCCTGGAGGATGCGCCGCGGCTCTCCGCGCGCCTGGGCAACCGCGTGCTGATCAAGCGCGAGGACCTGCAGCCCGTCTTCTCCTTCAAGCTGCGCGGCGCCTACAACAAGATCTCCTCGCTGAGCGCGGCCGAGAAGGCGCGCGGCGTGATCGCCGCCTCGGCGGGCAATCACGCGCAGGGAGTGGCCCTCGCCGCCCAGCGGCTCGGCATCCGCGCCTGCATCGTGATGCCGACAACGACTCCGCGGATCAAGGTCGACGCCGTGCGCGCGCTCGGCGCGGAGATCGAGCTGATCGGGGATTCCTACGACGAAGCCTACGCCCACGCCAAGACGCTCGAAGAGACCGAGGGGCTGACCTTCGTGCACCCGTACGACGACCCGGACGTGATCGCGGGTCAGGGCACCATCGCCATGGAGATCATGCGCCAGCATCGCGGGCCGCTGGACGCCATCTTCGTGCCCGTGGGCGGCGGCGGGCTGCTTGCCGGTATATGCGCGTATGTCAAGCATCTGTATCCCGAGATCAAGGTCATCGGCGTGGAGCCGGACGACGCCGCGTGTCTGCGCGCGGCGCTCGACGCGGGCGAGCGCGTACGGCTGAGTCAGGTCGGGCTGTTCGCCGACGGCGTGGCGGTCCGTCAGGTGGGCGAGGAGCCGTTTCGGATCGCCCGGCGGTGCGTGGATGACGTGATCGTGGTGGACACCGACGCCACCTGTGCCGCCATCAAGGACATCTTCGACGACACGCGCTCGATCGCCGAGCCGTCCGGCGCGCTGGCGGTCGCGGGCCTCAAAGCGTACGTCGAGCGCGAGGGCCTGGTCGGAAAGACGCTGGTGGCGATCCTCAGCGGCGCGAACATGAACTTCGACCGCCTGCGGCACGTTGTCGAGCGGGCAGAGCTCGGCGAGCAGCGCGAGGCGCTGTTCGCTGTCACCATTCCAGAGCGACCGGGCGCGTTCCGCGAGTTTTGCCAGCTTATCGGGCGCGTGAACATCACGGAGTTCAATTATCGTTTCGGGCGCGCGGACGAGGCGCAGATCTTTGTCGGCGTGGGCCTGTCCCACGGGCGCAAGCAGCGCGACGAAATTCTGGAGCGCCTCCACGACGCCAGGCTGCCGGTCATCGACCTCAGCATGGACGAGATGGCCAAGCTGCACGTGCGGTACATGGTCGGCGGGCGCGCCCCGACAGCGAACGAGCGGCTCCTGCGCTTCGAGTTCCCGGAGCGCCCCGGGGCGCTGATGCAGTTCCTCACGCACATCGGCGGGCGCTGGAACATCAGCCTGTTCCACTACCGCAACCACGGCGCCGCGTTCGGGCGAGTCCTCGCCGCCTTGCAGGTCCCTGAGCCCGAATACGACGAGTTCGACCGTTTCCTCACCGATCTCGGTTATCCATTCATCGAGGAGACCGAGAATGCGGCTTATCGTCTCTTCTTGAGATGATGAAGCACTGAAATCCCGACACCCCCCCTGGGTCGTCGGCTCTTCACACAGGCGCGATCCAGCTGCCAGGCGAGCGCTTCACGCGGAGCTTGTCAGGTCTCCGGCTGCGGTCCGCCGTCGAGGACCGACAGGTCGAGATCGCGGAGCTGCTCGGGGTCGCCCATGACGTCGATCTGCGCGATTTTCCCCTGCGCGAGCGTGAAGCGGAGCACCCGGAAGAGCCGCCCGTTCGGGGCCACGACGACGCCCACCGCGCCGTCCACGAGGGCAGGGCGGGCGAACTTGGCGCCGCGCGCGCCGGAGATCGCCTGCTTGGCCCAGGCGCGCGCGCCGCGGACCTCGTTCCCGGCCGGGGGCGCGACCGTGGCGTCGGCGCGGATCACGACGTCCGGATCGAGGATCGCCACGAGCGCGTCGAGGTCGCCGCCGCGCATGGCCGCGAGGAAGGCGTCGACGACCTCGCGCTGGCGGCCGACGTCGGCGTCCGGCGACGGGGGCGCTCCCTGCACGCGGCGGCGGGCGCGGCTCGCGAGCTGCCTCGCCGCGGCCGGGGAGCGGCCCACGATGGAGGCGATCTCCTCGAAGGGCACCGCGAACAGGTCGTGCAGCACGAACGCGAGCCGCTCGGCGGGGGTCAGCGTGTCGAGCACAACGAGCAGCGCGACGCCGACGGAGTCGGCCAGCACCGCCTCGCGCTCGGGGTCGGTCCCGGCCTCGCGGTCCAGGGCGGGGTCGGGCGCGGCCATCGGCTCCTCGCGCCGCGCCTTGCGCGAGCGCAGCATGTCGAGGCACACCCGCGCCACGACCGTCGTCAGCCACCCGCCCAGGTTCTCGACGCCGCTCGTGTCGGCGCGGCTCAGGTGGAGCCAGGACTCCTGCACGGCGTCCTCCGCCTCGCCCACGGAGCCGAGCATCCTGTACGCCACCGCCCGCAGGTGGGCCCGGTGGGCCTCGAACCGCTCCGCCAGCCAACGATTTTCATCCATCGGTCACACTCCCTCGTCTCGCTTCGTCATGGCTGTGACGGACGAACCCTAGCCGATGTGACGACGCGAACGGGCGTTCAGCGCCCCGTCACGGTCGGCGAGCACACCCCTACCCTCGAGAGGATCACGACCATGCTGAAAGCACGGATGAAGAACCCCGCGATGCTCATCCCCGGCGTCATCCAGCCCATCCAAGCCCTGCTCGGCGCGGTGAAGAAGAGCGGCGTGCCGGCGCGGACGCTCGAGCTCGTCCACCTGCGGACGAGCCAGATCAACGGGTGCGGCTTCTGCGTCGACATCGGCGCGCGCGAGCTCAGGAAGGCGGGCGAGACCGACGAGCGCCTGTTCGCCGTGGCGGCCTGGCGCGAGGCGCCCTATTTCACCGACGCGGAGCGCGCCGCGCTGGCGCTCGCCGAGGCCGCGACGAGGCTCAGCGATCGCGCGGATCCGGTGCCCGACGACGTCTGGGAGGAGGCCGCGAAGCATTACGACGAGCCGGCGCTCGCGGCGCTGATCCTGCACATCGCGCTGGTCAACTGCTTCAATCGCGTCAACGTCACCACGAGGCAGATCGCCGGCTCGATGAAGCTGGAGGCGACAGCGGACACCCGCTGAGGAGGCGTCGATACGATCCCGCTCGCTCACGCCTCGGGGACGGCGGTGATCTCTCCGGTCGTGTACAGCGCGGAGGTGTCCCAGGCGAGCCCTGGGGCGAGCGGCAGGGCGATGTCGATCGCAGCGAAGGTCCCTGTGAGCTCGCCGGCCCAGCCGAGCAGGGCGACAGTGTCGCCTGCCTGGAACGGCTCGGCGTCGCCTGCCGCGACGACCTCCAGGCCCCCATCGAGGCGCACGTCCCCGTCCACCTGCAGGAGCGGCGCGGCGTCCGGGCCCGCGACGGTGAGGCGCAGCGCGGCGCCGCTCCGGCCGCGGAGAGGATCCGGTCGGACCCGACGGGGTTGACACCTGCCCCTGCCCGGCGACACTTGCGCCGGTATCCATTCGCGGCTCACCGCAAGCCGTCAGGCCGCAGGAGAATCCGATGAAGCGTACGTGGACAATCCTTGGAGTAGCGGATGTGGCTCGCAGCCTCGCCTGGTATCAGTCGCTCTTCGGTCAGCCCGGATCGCCGCCTGCTCATGACTATTTCGGCCAGGTCCTGGACACGGACGGAACGGTCCTGCTCTGTCTTCACAAGTGGGGAGACCACGAGCACCCGACGCTGAGCAGCCCAGATCGAGCGGAGCCCGGCAACGGGCTGTTGCTGTTCTTTCGAGTGGATGATTTCGACGAGGCGTTGTCGCGCGCCCGAGCGCTCGTCCGTCGACTCGAGGAGGAGCCCCGGACGAACCCTGCCACCGGGACCCGAGAGTTCGCCCTCCGTGATCCGGACGGTTACTACGTCATGGTCAGCGCGCTCTCCTGAGCGTGCGCTCGAGGGGCCGTCATCCAGGCTCGAATGCAAAGGAGTGAGCCGTGCACAAGGGATCGTGTCTTTGCGGAGCCGTGAGCTTCGAGGTCGCCGGCGCCCTGCCCCCGCCCGACGCTTGCCATTGCTCCCAGTGCCGCAAGCACTCGGGTCATTTCTTCGCGTCCACGGACGTCCCTCGCGCCGCCTTGACGGTCCGCGGCGCCGACAAGCTCACCTGGTTCCGCTCCTCCGAAAAGGCGCGGCGAGGCTTCTGCGCTGCATGCGGCTCTTCACTCTTCTGGGACCCGATCGACCAGAGCAAGCATGACTGGATCGGCGTCGCCATGGGCGCGTTCGACACGCCGACAGATACCAGGCTGAGGATTCACATCCACGTGGCCGACAAGGGCGACTACTACGACATCGCGGACGGGTTGCCGCAAAATCAGCATTGATGCCGCCCGCTCACGCCGCGCCGGCCGCGCGCCGGGCGAATCGGTTCTCGGGGCGCGGCAGCCCCAGGTTCTCGCGCAGCGTGCGTCCCTCGTACTCGGTGCGGAAGAGGCCGCGGCGGCGCAGCTCGGGGAGCACCAGGGTGATGAAATCGGTGAGCCCGCCGGGCAGGTGGGGCGGCATCACGTTGAAGCCGTCGGCGGCGTCGTTCACGAGCCACTCTTCCATGAGGTCGGCGATGGTCTCCGGCGTGCCGACGAGCTGCTTGTGGCCGCGCGCCCCCACGGCCGGGTGGACGAGGTCCTGCAGGGATACCCGGACGAGCCCGTGGTCGTCTACGCTGCGGGAGCCATGGCGATCAGCGGCGTCAACCACGTGACCCTCGCGGTTCGAGACCTCGACCGCGCGTTGCATTTCTATGTCCGGGTGCTCGGCGGAAGGCGGCGAGCGCAGTGGCAGAGGGGCGCGTATCTCGAGCTGGGGACGCTCTGGCTCTGCCTGGAGCTGGACGCGTGCGCTGCCCGGCAGGTCGACGACGCGCACCTCGCTTTCTCGGTCGATGCACAGGGCTTCGCCTCCCTGGGAGAGGCCATTCGCCTGAGTGGAGCCCGGATCTGGAAAGACAACCGCTCCGAAGGAGCGTCGCTGTACTTCGAAGATCCGGATGGACACAAGCTCGAGATCCACGTCGGCGACCTCCGGACGCGCCTCGCGTCCTGCCGCGAGGCGCCCTACGAAGGGATGGAGTTCTTCGACGACGGAGAGAGCGAGACGCCGGCGCGGTGAAGCGGCGCACCGGCGCGGACGGGGGAGGTGACGGAGGGGGAGGCTCCGTGTGCGAGCCTGGCGCTCAAGTCCCGTGTTCCACCGGGCCGCCGACCACCGCCGACCGAGGTTCAGGCGGAGGCCCGCTCGATGAGATCTGCGGCGACGGCCGTGCCGTCCACGGCCACGGCGCCGGCGATCGCGGCCGCGCGAGCGGCGACCCCGCGATCGAGGGCACCCCGTAGCGCAGCCAGGAGGGACTCCGCGCTCAGCGCTCCACGAGCCACGGACGTCCCGATCCCGAGCGCCCGGACGCGCGAGGCCCAGTAGGGCTGATCGGAGAACATCGGGACGATCACCTGCGGGACGCCCGCGCGCGCCGCGGTCGTTGTCGTCCCCGCCCCGCCGTGGTGCACAACCGCGGCGACCCTCGGGAACAGCGCCTGGTGGTTGACGTCGCCTATCGCGATGCAGTCGGGGGCGTCGTCGACCCGACCGAGCTCGGCCCACCCTTGCGACAGGACGACGCGGCGCCCCACCGCCCGCGCGGCCTCGATGGCGATGCTGCCTGTCTGCTGGTCCGCGGGCATGCTGCCGAAGCCGACGTAGACGGGCGGCTCGCCCGCGGCGAGGAACGCTTCCAGCTCGGGTACGAGCGGGGTCGGGTCGGGGAGGAGCCAGGCTCCCGTCTGCGTGACCCGCAGGCCCTGTGTCGCCGGCGGCGGCCCGAGGACCGCGTCCGCCGCGAGCCAGGGGGCCTCGCCCAGGACGTGGCCGAGGACATCGCTCAGCGGACCGAGGCCCAGCCGCTCCCGGTTGTCGTTGAGCCGCTCGAGGAGGCGCTCGTTCCAGCTCCGCGATCCGTCCTGCCAGCGTCGGAGGTTGGACTCCTGGTCGCCCCCGGGCTCCCCGTCGGGCGGATGATCCGATGACGGCAGGGCCACCGGCGCGTAGACGGCGACCACGGACGGGATGCTCAGCCGTTCCGCGATCGACCGTGTGGCGTACTGGTGCGCTCCGCCGGCCACGATCACGTCGCATCCTTCGGCGGCCGCCGCTGTCGCGTCGAACTGGTCTCTCACGAGGTGCGCGACAAGCGCGCGGAGCTGCTCCGCCGTCGGTGCGGAGGCCTGCGCGGCGGCGGCCCCGCTCGGCGGACGCATCGCGATGCCGATCGGGGTCGCCGTGAAGCCAAGGCCGCCCACCCAGTCGATGAAGTTCGGCGGGACGCACAGCCTCACGTCGTGCCCCCGACGCCGCATCTCGGCGGCCAGCGCCACAACGGGTTGCACGTCACCCCGTGTCCCCACGCCCGTCAGCAATACCCGCATCGTTTTTCTCCCTTCCACCACGCGCGTCGCGTGGATGACGGAGGCGACGTTGGCACCGCGGACGCGTTTTTTCAGCGTATCAACGCCGGAGTTCTGATATACATGCTGGATACGGGGGGCGCGGCGGGGCCGCTCGTGCCACGGCTCATCCGTTCAGGCCGAGACGGCCGGAGGACCTCGCAGACCAGCACGCTGCCGCTCGTGGACGAGCTCGCATGGGATTCATGCAGAGCGTCGAGGACGCATGACAGCTATGGAGAGCTGCCTGAGGAAGGGGACCTCTCGCGCGCGGGCTTCGATCTCCGGATCCAGCTCGACGAGGAGCTCCTCCGCGAAGCCCGCCTGCTCCCGCTCGTGAACCGCCCGACCTGTATGCCCATCGGCGTGGTGCACGCACCACCGCCGTGCGCCGGCCATGAAATGAGGGGGCGGTCAGCGCTCGTGGCGCTTCTCCTCGACGTGGTGCCGCCGCCGCTCCGCACGGGGCTTCTTCGTCGGCTTGGCCGGAGTCGCCGGCCTCGCCGCCGCGCCCGCCCTGACCGTCGCGCCCGCCTTCACCGTCGCGCCCGCCCTGACCTTGACCGCCGGCCGAGCCGGGGTCGCCGGCCGGGCCGCGGGCGCGCGGTGGACGCGGCCGCGCTGCACGTGGTCGTGGTGGACGCGGCCGCGCTGCACGTGGTCGTGGTGGACGTGGGCACGGCGCGCGTGGTCGTGGTGCACGTGGTGATGGGCTCGGCGCCTGTCGAAGTCGACGCGGTGGTGGACCAGCGCGCGCGGCTCGGCGCGGTAGTAGACCCAGCCGTTGCGTGATGGGTAGTACCAGCGGCCGTCCACGTAGTAGACGTAGCTCCCGCGGTAGTACACGCGCGGGTAGGTCTCGATGTAGGCCGGCGCCGTCGCGACGTGAACGACCGGCTCCTCGTACACCGTGACCTCCTCGTACGTGACGGTCGCAGGCGCGGCGGCCCTGGTGTGGACTTCGGCCGCGCAGCCGGTCGCGCCGAGGAGCGCGAGCGCGACGAGCGCGGCCAGCACGGCGAGCCTGCTGCGCTGCGGCGCGTGCGCTGTGGCTCCGGGGGACGGGTGATCGAGGACTGGCACGTTCATCTCCATGGGGTTCACGGGAGCAACTACGGTGCCACCCGGCGGCCCGGGGGCCGGCGCCCGCGCCTGGCAGCGCACCTGCTCCTGGTATAGCGCTTGCTGACCCTCCGCGCACCGGCGCGAGCTGGATCCAGTGTTCGACGGACCGGTGACGAGTTCCATCGTGTGCGGCAGGGATTGCGCGCACCGCGCCGCCGGGCGCGTCAGGCGATGGCCGCGATGCGCATCGCCCTTCGCGCGATCATCGCGTCAGAAGACGTAGACGCTCTTGGGGACGAACGGCAGCGGGCTCAGGCCGCTCTCCCCGAAGACGGGGTACGGGTAGCCGATGCAGTCCTCGTTCGTGAAGATCGCGGCGGCGGCGCCGTTGGTGTTGTACGCAGAGTGCGCCCTCCCCTCCCAGCCGTGCTCGGGAAGGTTGACGCACGTCCCCACCTGCGGGTTCAGCGCCCTGACGTTGAAGATTTCCCCGCCGTAGCCCTCCTCCTCGAAGAGGCAGAGGACGCCGTCGAACGGGCACGGAATGGGGTCCTCCTGCGCCGAGGCCACCTCGGGGAGCAGCAGGCCTGCCCCCGCGAGGAGGCCGACGCCCACCAGGGCACGCAAGCCCGAAGAGCGGGACGGCGTGAAACGACGGAGGTTCTGAACGCGATCGAGCCAGTGCATGGGGTCTCCTCCTCCTGCCCACCCATGGGCAGGTGCTGCGGAGGCATCTAGCACGGGAGGCCAGTCACGCGTTCCCGGCAATCGACATTTGTTAACAGCATTTAATATGAAGGAGGACGCGGGCCCGCATGGGACGAGGGCCAGGCCCGCGCCGCAATCGCTACCCCTCCGCGCGCCGCACGATCGCCTCGATCGCCATGCGGGCCGTGTCGCACACGCGGTCCACGTTGCTGCGCGTGCCATGCGCGGTCCGCTCGAACGGCTTGGTCTCGTCCTCGAGCAGCCGCTCCAGCGCCGGCCGCACCCGCCGCGCTGCCTCGAACGCGGCCACCTCGGCCTCGGTGGCCGGCGGCTGCAGCGCGAAGCCATGGGCGTCGCTGCCGAAGCACGAGAGCCCCCGCGCGCGAACGGCGGCCAGCTTGGCGACGATCCCGTCGAGGCGCTCTCGCATGGCCCCACGCTAGCAGCCGCGCGCGGGCATGAGCGCTCTGCCTGGATCCCGCCAGAGCGCGCGCCGCTGCGGGTCCCGGAGGAGAGCGCTGTCACGCCCCCTTAAGGCAGCGGATCGAGCCCTTTACCCGGATCGGCTCGCCGCTCGGGATGGCCCGCAGCGTGGTGTCGATCGTCGCCTGCGTGTGGTCGCGGGCGAGCGCGATGAATTCGCCGGCCGGGGCTGTGCGGCGGTCGCGGGCCCAGCTTCCGCGCGGTTCGCTGACGTTCAGCGTGATCGCCGGATTTTTCCACTCGTCCTCGGCGGTCACGATGGCCGAGAGGGCCGCCCCGGGTCGGCCTCGATGCGGCCCGGGGCGCGCCGTCATCGGCTCACGGGGCGAGCGCCGTCTTGTCGAGGTGACCGAAGTCCCAGACAACGGGGGAGCCTGCACCGTAGTCGACCCTCACCGGCTCCTGCGCGGCGAGGCGGTCGAAGGCGGCGCGCGGGAGCACGAACTGCACGGTGTGGAGATCGCCGTTCGGATGGCGCGCCTGGGTGCTCCGCTCGCCGCCGACGGTGAGCACGAGGTTGGTGGCGCGGAGGTCGAAGAACTCGGCGGCGGTGAGCGTGATCTCGACAGCGTCGGCGCCGCTGCGCCTCACGCTCTGGATGGCATTGCCGGCCGTGATCCGCCGCGGCGCGGGGAGGGCCGCGCCGGCCGCGCGCGGGATGGAGCCGGGCGGCGCCGCGCGCGACGCGACGGGGGCGAGGCGAGCCAGCGCCGCCGGGGCCTCGGTGGTGGCGCGGGTGGCGCGGATGTTCGCCACGTAGACGCTGGCTCCGCCGAGCGGGGTGGGGAAGGTCAGACGAACCCCGCGCACCGACGCGAGCGTGGCGCCGCTGAACAAGGACAGCGGGATGCGCGCGGTCGGCAGCGTGGTGCTGCCGCGCGGCGCCGGACCGAGCTCCAGGTAATCGTCGACGGCGACGGCGCTCGAACGGCTATCGTCGGCGTTCACGAGCTCCACCAGGAACGATGCCTCGGTCGGGTCGGAGCTCCAGCCGCGGTCGGCGCGAAGATCGAGGTAGTCGTACCCCGTCAGATCGAAGCCCGTGCCGACGGCGGACCAGCTCGACTGGAAGTACGTCGAGCTGCCCTCGACAACGTCGTGGATCCACGCGACCTTGTGCGAAGGATCGTGCCCGCTCAGGGTGATGTGATCCACCGAGATCGTGCCCCCGGTGGTGTTCGGCAGGCCGTAGGAGCTCGTGCCGGTCGGACTGATGAAATCCTCGAGCAGCAGGCTATCGGTGGAGTCGCCGCCCGGGTGGTACCCGCGGCGGACACGGTACGGCACGCTCGGGAAGGGGAAGGCGGGGTCGAACAGGGCATTCGCTGCCTCGTCGCGGTCCGCGCCCACGTTGGCGGTGAAGAACTCGACGGCCGCGAAGCGACCCGTCTCGCGCTGCGCCGGCGAGCCGTGCTCCTGCGGGTCGAAGAGCTCCTCATGGTCGATGCAGCCCGTGATCCCGGCGCTGTTCCCGTCCGCGAGCTGCCACTCGCTGTTGTAGTAATTGTGGTTGGCGCCCCACACATGATAGAAGGACTTGAAGAAGGGCGCCGGCTCGGGGATGCTCATCATGCGATCGAACGGGCGCAGACCGGGCAGATCGGTCAGGTCCCAGTCGCAGGCCGGCAGGACCACGTTCCAGGCCGTCTGGTCCGCGTTCAGGAACTGGCCGTTCTGGCCCTTGTCGGTCGGGCCGATCTCGAAGATGCCGCGGATGCTCACCGGGCTCTCGATCAGCGCAGGCCAGGGGCTGCCGCTCCGGCGGTACTCGTTGTAGGCGAACCGCACGCCCTCGCCGCCGCGCGAGTGACCCATCAAGCCCACCTGGTCGAAGTCGATGCGATCGACGAGGTCCACGCCGAGCTCCGGGGGCGTCGGCTCGGTCCCGCTGTCCCAGCGGCTCAGCCGCTCCAGGTGACGGAGCAGCAGGCGCCCGCGCGGCCCGATGGCGAACTCGTCGGCGGGCGTGCTCGGCGCGGCATGGATTCCCCGGTTCGCGTTGATGGACACGACGAAATAGCCGCGCGTGGCGAGGTCCACGGCCATGTAGTCGTAGCCGCGGTGGTTGGGGACGACGACGTAGTTCTCCGGGCACGTGCCCGTCGTGGCATACTGGTTGTTGTCGTCCCTGCGAGGGTCCTCGCCCGTGCCGCACGTCGGGTGGTTGCCGTGCAGGAACACGAGCAGCGGATACTGCCGGCCGGCCTCGAGGCTCGCCGGGCGGTAGAAGGACGCCCAGAGCTCGGTCGCGTAATCAGGGCTGACCATCGCGTCGATGGCGGCCGGGAGCTTGTACTCCGCGATCGCCACGCCGCCGCCCACCGGCGGCAGGTCGCTGCTCACCGACAGCAGGACCGGCTCGACCCCCGGGCTCGGGATGCTGGCGCAGAAGCCGAACTCGGCGTTGCCCGACGGCGGGATCGCGCCGTTGCTGCCTTGAGGTGTGACAGTGATCTGACCCGTGCTGCCGCTGAACGTGCCGTCCCAGGACGAGAAGATCGCGCCCGGGCCGACGTTGAGCTCGACGCTCCACGTCCCCGTCGTGGCGCTCGGGTGCTGGTTGCTCACGATGATGCGCGTGCAGTAACCCTGACCCCACTGCGAGTCGATCACGCGATCGGCGCTGATCCCGTTCGCGCCCTGCAGCGCGGCCTGCGATGTGCCGATCGGCTCCGTCGAGCCGCCGCTGCACGCCGGCAGCAGCGCCAGCGCTGCAGCGGCCACCCTCATGTCCCATCTGCTCTGGAAGTCGTGCATAGATAGTACCCAAGTTGGTGATGAAGCGTTTGAGCGTCGCGCCTCGTATTGATTCAAATTCGAGGGACGTCGCGTGAAGTAATGTGAAAAATCATGAAGTTGACTCACGTCGTTCGATGAGCGATCTCCCCAGCTCCGGCGACGGCTCGAGGCGGCCCTCTGCTGCGTGCTCCCTTCACGCGCGTGGTCGACCACCGCCGGATCACAGGAGGATCGTGGCGTCGGGCCGGTCCTGACGGGTTTGTCCGGGCCGCGCTGATCCGGGAGATGCGGCATGACCGCGGAGGTCGACGTACGTTGGCAGGACGCTCCGCGCGGAGCGTGAGAGACAGGAGCTGAGCCGTCGTGGAACATCGGACTGTTTTGATCTCGGGCGCGAGCATCGCCGGCCCCGCGCTCGCCTTCTGGCTTGCGCGCCACGGATTCCGACCCGTCGTCGTGGAGCGCGCCGGCGCGCTCCGGCTCGGTGGGCAGAACATCGACGTCCGGGGCGCGGCGCGGAAGGTCGCGCGCCGCATGGGGATCGAGGACGACATCCGGGCCGCCACGACGGGCGAGCAGGGGCTCCGCTTCGTCGACGAGCGCGGCGCGACCCAGGCCGAGTTCCCCGTGGAGAACGCGGACGCCGGCGGGTTTACCAAGGAGCTCGAGATCCTTCGCGGTGACCTGGCCAGGATCCTCTACGACCGCACCCGTGACACGACGGAGTATATTTTCGGAGACCAGATCACGGCCCTTCGAGACCACGGCGACCGGGTGACGGTCTCCTTCGAGCACGGCGCCGACCGCGATGTCGCCCTCGTTGTCGCCGCCGACGGCATCCGCTCGCGGACCCGTTCGCTCATCGTCGGCGATGAGCCAAGGATCCGTCGATTCGGCCTCTACGGCAGCTACTTCACGATCCCCCGCGGAGCATCCGACAGCGCCTGGGCTCGCTGGTACAACGCGCCCGGCAGGCGCGCGATACTGCTGCGTCCAGACAATGTGGGCACCACCCGGGCGTCGCTGTGGTTCCTGTCGCGTCAGCGCGGCCATGAACGACTCGGCGTCGCCGAGCAGAAGGCGCTCCTCGCGAGCGTCTATGCCGACGCTGGCTGGGAAGCGCCGCGGGTGCTCGCCGGGCTGGCGCACGCGGAGGACGCCTATTTCGAGTCGATCAGCCAGGTCATGGCGCCACGCTGGTCGCACGGCCGCGCCGCGCTCGTGGGGGACGCTGCGTACTGTCCGTCGCCGCTCAGCGGAATGGGCGCGAGCCTCGCGCTCGTCGGCGCTTACGTGCTCGCGGGAGAGCTATCGCGGCACGCCGACCCTCGAGATGCCTTTGCTGCCTACGAGAAGCGCCTGCGCCCCCTTGTCGACATGGTCCAGAAGCTTCCACCAGGCGTCCCGTGGATCGCGTACCCGAGGTCGAGGCCCGGCATCTCGGTCCTCCACAGGGTCGTTCGGCTCGCTTCCAGCCCCCTGGCGCGGCGCCTCGGGGGCCGGCTCGGCTCCTCGCCGGCCGACGGGATCGAGCTCCCCGACTACCCGAACGGAGGCTGAAGACAGCCTTTCGCGCGTGCGCGGAGCGGACCCGCGCCGCGAGGAGCGCGGACAGGGGCTCCGGGCTATGCTGGCGCGCCGCCAGCGCGAGAGCTCATGACCAGCCCCACGACCGCCTCAGCACCGATGGCCCCCGGCGCGCCCGCCCTGCGCCCCTACCAGCGCGCCGCCGTCGACGCGGTCCTTGCGGCCCGCAGGCGCGGCGTCCGGCGCATGGTCGTGTGCCTCCCCACCGGCGCTGGCAAGACGGTCATCTTCTCCCATCTCGCCCGCCTCGCCAGGCGGCAGGTCCTCGTCCTCGCGCACCGCGAAGAGCTCCTCTTCCAGGCCAAGGACAAGATCGAGCGCGCCCTCGCCGGGCAGGCCACTGTCGCCGTCGAGCAGGGCGAGCTCCGCGCCTCGTCGGACGCGCGCGTCATCGTGTGTTCCATCCGCTCCCTCCACGAGAAGCGGCTGGAGCAGGTCACCGCCGGCCGCGAACTAGGCCTCGTGATCTACGACGAGTGCCACCACGCCCCCGCCGAGGACAACCGCCGCGTCCTGCGCCAGCTCGGCGCCTTCGACCCCGCGTGGACCGGCACCCTGCTCGGGTTCACCGCCACGACGGCCCGCGGCGACGGCAAAGGCCTCGACGATGTCTTCGAGGCGATCGTCTACAGCCGCAGCCTCCCCGAGATGATCGCGGACGGCTATCTCGCGCCCCTCACCGGCTACCGCGTCGCCACAGCCACCGACCTCTCCCGCCTCGACGCCCGAGGACTCGACTTCGCCACGGACGATCTCGAGGAGGCCGTCGATCTCGAGGAGCGCAACGCGCTCGTCGCCCGATCCATTCAAGAGCTCGCCCGCGACCGCCGCACCATCGCCTTCTGCGTCACGGTCGCTCACGCCAGGAACCTCTCGAAGGCGCTGAACCACCTCGGCGTCCGGTCCGCCTATGTCCACGGCGACATGCCTTCCGACCTCCGCGGCCGGATCCTCGCCGATTTCCGGGAAGAGCGCGTCCAGGTCCTCACCAACGTCGCTGTCCTCACCGAGGGCTTCGACGACCCCGGCGTCTCCTGCATCGCGATGGCCCGCCCCACCCGCTCGGACGGGCTCTATGCCCAGTGCGTCGGGCGCGGCACCCGCCTCCATCCAGGCAAGAAGGATTGTCTCATCCTCGATTTCGTCGATCTCTCCGCGCTCCAGCTCTGCACGCTCCCGTCGCTCTTCGGCATGCCCCGCGACCTCGATCTCGAGGGCCGGGACGCCGTGGAGGCGAGCCGCTTCTTCCGGCAGGTGGCCTTCGACTACCCCGGGTTCGAGGTCGAGGCGGGTCGCATCACGCTGCGCGAGATCCAGGAGCGCGCCGCGCATTTCGATCCCGTGAGCCTCCGCGTCGACCCCGAGGTGCTGGCCATCTCGCGCAATGCGTGGGCCTCTCTCGGCCGCTTCGGCCTCGCGCTCCATTTCGAGAGGAAGCCCGGAGCGATCAGCGAGGTCGTCGTCCTCGCCCGCGGGGGTCGCGGGAAGCGGTGGCACGTCCTGCTGGACGGCAAGCTGGTCGAGCGCTTCTCCACCCTGGAGGAGGCGGTGGCCGCTGTCGATTACGAGGTCGCGCGCCGCGGCCCCGCGGCCGGGGCGTCGGCGCGGCACGAAGCGCCGTGGCGCAGGGGAAAGCCCCCCGTGCCCCTGCCGGCCGAGCCCCCGAGGGGGCATCGCCCGCCGAGCACCATGGAACAGGCCATGATCCTCGCTGTGTGGGCGAGGGTCACCGCGCCGCGCGAGGCGCGATGAGCCGATCACCCCGGCGGCTTGCCGTGCGCAGTCCGCCGGGATACCGCCGGCACCCGGCTCCGTGACGGCTCGGGACCGCGCGGGCACGCATTTCAGCGGAGATACGGACTCAACGCCTGGAACCAAACATCGGCCATGCGGTTATACCCTGCCTGGTTCGGGTGGAGATTGTCGGCGAGAAGGGTCTGCCTGTAGTTCGTGTCGTTGGTGAACGCTGTGTACATGTCCACCAGCACGATGTGCTGCCCCTTGCTGACGCGCGTCGAAACCAGGTCGGGCATGGCCGCGTTGTAGGCCATGATGGCGTTGTTCGTGCCGTCCGTTCTCGTCGGCACGATCTGCGCGAGCACCACGAGGATGTTCGGATCACGCATGAAAATCGAGTCGAGCAGCTTGCCCAGGCGATTCGGTGCGTCCGCAAGGTTGATGTTACCGTTGATGTCGTTCGTTCCGATCATCAACGTAATGATGTTGGGCTGGTAATTCGGAATGCTGGTGCCCACGAGCTGCGCGATGCCGTTGTTGCCCTCGATCGTCCAGCCGCCGTGCCCCTCGTGGTTCCTCGGGAACGTCACTCCGTCCACCATGGGCACGCTGTAATCACTGGCGGAACCGACGAAGGTGATGTCGCGGTTCGCTTCGAGCGCGAGGTGGAACAGCGGGGCGCGGTAGCCGCCGGCGACGTTGAAACCCTGCGTGATTGAATCGCCGAAGGGCATGATCTTACAGGGGCCGCTCGCCGGGCAGGGCTGGAATGCCGGGCCGCCGCCCGCGCCAGCGCTGCCCCCTGCGCCTCCGTCGCCCGCGGTACCTCCGCCACCGTCGGATACGCCGTCCATGCCACCCGAGCCCGCTCCGCCGGCGCCCCCGCCGGCCGCGCCCCCGCCGGCGCCCCCGCTGGCCGCGCCCCCGCTGGTTGCGCTCGAGCCGGAACTGCCGGGCGAGCCGCCACCCGACGCTGTCCCGCTGCCGCTCGTGGTCCCCGTCGTCGTGCCCGGCGAGTCGGCGCCGTCACTGCACGCTGCGACGAGCAGCACCACACACGTGAGGACGGCGGAAGAAGAGAATTTCAGGCGGTGTACGAGCATCTGCTACGCATAGCACGATCGCGTACTCCACCGCGATTGTGGAACGCAGCTTACCGAAGCTGCCGTCGTCGTTGGAAAATTTCATCGCGAGGGGAAGTGCGTCTGGACGGCAGCGCTCTTCGCAGCCACGCGGCGCCCGAGGCCGAACGGCGGTACCACCGGCGCACCTCGTATTCGGTTCTGCGCCCGACGGCCCACGCCTGGTCCGCCTCGGTCCGACCCTCCGAGCACGGCCCGGCCCAGTTTTCGCTAGTGACCGCGCGATCGACGGCTCGTGCGCGACGAGGTACGCGCGGCGGCGCGGGCGACGACGACCGCGCCGGCTAGCACCAAACGCCCTCATAGCCCTTGCCGCTGCCAGAACGCACTTCCGCAGCCCTCGGCAGCACAGGCCGTGCGTCTGATGGCGGTTGGCCCCTGGCGGCGAACCCCATCACGACGTGGCGCCCGCCGAGCCACGGCAAGGCAATCTCGGCGGCGTTGAAGCGTTGGACGAGGGGGCGGAGCCAGACTCGACGGGGCAGGAAGGCTAGTACAGCGTTCCCCAAGGACGAAACTGCGGTGGCGAACCGTCGCGTTCCGTGGGATCCGCCCAGATTTCGAGGAGGCATGACGACGGATCGCCGCCCCTCGGAAGGCATGGGCCCAACGCGGGCCCAACCGGCGAGCCTGGCGCCTGACGAGCTTGCGACGATCGAGACGTCGCCTCGGGCGGCCGTGGTCGCTTCGCTCACCAGTGCCCTGAGCCGCGCCGTTGCCCTCGGGGATGACGCGGCGGCCCGGATCATTCACGAGGCCATCGGTCAGCTGCTCGGGCTGCCGGTGGCTCCGGATGTTCGAGCAAGCTTGGGCCGGTAACCGAGCCTGCTGCTCGCATCGACTCGCCGCCGGAACCTCGCAGCTCGCCGATCGTGAGCTTCGAGTGTGCCCTCCGGTGAGGGCGAGCGCAGCGCGGTCCACTCCGCGCTGCGGCGCATCGGGCACGCCTGGCGGGTGGGTCGGCGCGACAGCGCGCCCTGGCGGCCGCGGCGCGCAGGCCTCAGCGCACGCAGCTGTCGAGCTCCGCAGGGCCTGAACTGGTGGCTTGTTTCCTAAGGACGTTCAAGCGAACCTCCGGGTATGGCGCGCACGGCCCCGGTCCCGAACATCCCGGCCATTCCCGGCATGAACCCCGGCGTCTTCGTGATGGGCGGTGGTGGCGGCGGCGGAGGAGCGGGAGGAGCTGGCGGCGGCGCCGGAGCGAGCCGGCAGGGCGCGGGAGGCGGGAGCGGCGGGAACCAGGCGCAGGGCGGCGGTAAGGGCGCCCCGGATCCGCAGCGTTATCCGCTCTGCGGCACGAAGTCACACCCGGTCGACGTCTCGACGGGGCGCGCGTTTACCCACCCCATCCTCATCGTCGAGCTGCCCGGCCCCTTGCCGCTCCAGCTGACGCGCAGCTACAGCGCCCACGCGCATCGCCGCGACGTCGGCCTCGGGTGGGGATGGGCCCATAGCCTCGGCTGGCGCGTCGAGGAGCGCCGCCGCTCCGTCGATGTCTGGACGGACCAGGGCACGCGCGTCTCCTTCCCGAAGTCGCTGCGCACGGGCGACGACGTGGTCTCCTCATTCGGCTTCCGTCTCCGCCGCGAGCCGTGGGGCTATGTTGTCGACCCGAACGACGGGCGACTCTACGCCTTCTCGGAGAAGCTCGGCGAGCACCTCTACCTGCTCACGGCGATCGAGGACAGGAACAAGAACCGCGTCGCGCTCGTGTACGAGGACGGCCAGCTCGTCGAGGTGACGGACAGCGCCGGCCGAAAGCTCCGCGTGCGCAGGGACGGCGCTGGGCACATCGCCTCGATCGAGGTGAAGAACGCGCTGGAGCAGGGGCGGTGGATCGCCCTGGAAAGATACGATTACGACGCGCGCGGGCGGCTCGTCGGGGCGACCGACGCCAACGGCTTCTCCGCGCATTACGAGTACGACGACGAGGCCCGGCTCACTGCCGACGTCGATCGGGCCGGCCTCTGCTTCCATTTCGTGTACGACGCCCAGGGGCGGTGCATCGAGTCCTGGGGCGACTACCTGTCCAGCCCCGATCCGAGCCTGGACCCGGGTGTGCCCTCGGTGCTTGCCTCGGGCCGCCACCCGGCCAGGGGCGTCCACCACTGCGTCTTCGAGTACCTCGACGAGGACTACACGCACGTCATCGACTCGACGCACGTCGGGCATTTCGTCCACAACGCGCTCGGCCTGCTCACCATGGCGCACGACGCCGGGACGTCGCCCGTGCGTGCAGAGTACGACCCGCGCGGGTTCCTCGCCGTCCTCGAGCAACCGGACGGCGGTGTCGAGCGTTTCGAGCGCGACGGGCGCGGGAACCTGCTTGGCTACGCGAACCAGCTCGGTGCCCGCACGTCGATTGTCCGGGATGAGGCGGGCTCACCTGTCGAGATCACCGACCCGCTCGGCGGGGTGACCCAGATCTTTCGCGACGCGCGGGGGAACCCGGAGCACATCGCGAATCCGCTGGGGCAGACCACCACCTACCGACACGACGAGCGGGGTCTGCTGCGCGAGCGGATTGATCCTAACGGGGCCAGGACATCGTACCAGTACGACGCGCAGGGCAACCTGACCGCGGTCGCGTCGCCGAACGGTGCGGTATGGCGTTTCCGGTGCGACGCGCTCGGCCGCGTCACGGGGCGCACCGATCCGGCGGGCGCAGAGACGCGCTTCGTCTACTCCGATCGCGGCGACCTCATCGAGGTGATCGACGCCCAGGGAGGCGTCTCGAGGTATCAGTATGACGGGGAGCGGCACCTCGTGTGGGCCCAGAACCCGAGCGGGCATGTCACCGAATGGGGGTGGGGCGGGTATCACCGGCTCTGCTGGCGCAAGGACGCGAACGGGCACGTGGCCCGCCTGCTCTACAACCGCGAGGGCGAGCTCACCACGGTCGTGAATGAGCTCGGGGAGAAGCACCAGCTCCTTTACGACATCTATGGTCGGTTGATCGAGGAGCGCACGTTCGACGGGCGCGTGCTGCGCTATCGCCTCGACGCGGCGGGGCGCCCGACGCGGGTCACGACGGGCGAGTCGATGGCGGCCGAGTCGGCGGGGCCGGCCGTGCATACCGATCTCGCGTACGACCTGGCGGGGCGCCTCGTCCAGCGCACGACCCCGGCGGGCGACGAGCATTTCGATTACGACATGCTCGGCAACCTGGTCGAGGCACGCTGGCCCGGCGGACACATCGAGCTCGCGAGGGATCCGCTCGGCCAGGTCGTCAAGGAGACCCAGGTCCTGGGTGGCGAGGCGCACGCCGTCGAGGCGCGGTACGACGCGCTGGGTAACCGGATCTCGCGGCGCACGACGCTCGGGCACAGCGAGGCGATCGCGCGCGACGCAATGGGCTCGCGCATGCGCACGGTGCTGGACGACGCGGCGCTGATCGAGCACGGGCTGGATCCACTCGGGCGCGAGGTCTTCCGGCGCCTCCCGGGCGGCGGCGCGATCGGAACCTCGTACGACCCGCTGGGCCGCCTGTCGCAGCAGCGCGTCATGCGCCCTGCCGAGCGCCCGCCGACCGCGCCGGGCCACCCGGCGTGGGTGGGCGAGCTGCCCGACGGCGTCGTGGCGCTGATGAGCTACCGCCACGACCCGACGGGCGAGCTCGTGGCGCGGAGCGGCAGCGCGCGCGGGGCGACGGAGCTCCGCTACGACCGCGTGGGCCAGCTGCTCGCGATGACGCCCGAGGTGGGTCGGCGCGAGGTGTTCCGCTACGATCCAGCGGGCAACCTGCACGAGGGAGACGGCGCTCCGGAGCGCAGGTACGGCAGGGGCGGGAAGCTCCTCCGGAAGGGAGACACGGAGTACCGCTGGGACGCCGAGGGGCGGCTCGTCGAGCGGCGCGAGGACGCAGGAGGGGACAAGCCGCGCGTCTACCGCTACGGCTGGAGCGGGGCGGGGCTGCTCGACCACGTCGAGGCGCCGGACGGCGCCCGCGTCGAGTTCGAGTACGATCCGCTGGCGAGGCGTGTCCGGAAGCGAGTCCTCGCGTGGGACGAGGCGGCAGGCGCGCTGCGGCTCACGCGAGAGACCCGGTTCGTGTGGGACGGTGACGTCCTGGTGCACGAGATCACGCGCTCTCCGGCGCAGAGCGCGGCCGCGCCCGGGGGCGCCGCGGCCGCGGTGCGGACCTATTGCTTCATGGACGACTCGTTTGTTCCGGCGGCGCACCGCGAGGCTGACGGGCGATGGGTCCATTACGTCAACGATCCTGTCGGTACGCCGGAGCACCTCCTCGACGACGCGGGCGCGATCGTGGGCTCGCTGGATCGGCAGGCCTTCGGGCTCGAGGCGCCGCGCGACGGCGGCGCCAGCACCCCGCTGCGGTTCCCGGGGCAGTACGAGGATGCCGAGACCGGCCTCTACTATAACCGCTATCGCTATTACGACCCGGCCGACGGCATGTTCGTCTCCCCGGATCCGCTCGGCGTGGCCGGAGGGTCGGGGTACTACGGTTATGCGGTCAACCCGTTTGCGTGGATCGATCCTTTCGGCCTCGCGTCGCTGCGCGAAGCCGAGCGGCTGCTGGAGGACTCCGAGAACCGCAGCTTCGGGAACAACGTGGGGCACGCGCGCGCGCACGTACCGGGCCCGGGGCAGGATCCGGCCGCGCTCGCGACCTCGCGGCCGACAAAGCAGACGAACACGGTCTTCCGCTCGCGCAACCAGGCGCTGCGCTCGCTGCGGGACATCATGACCCGCGACGACGCGGCCCTCCGCTCCCTCGCCCCGGGGCAGGTGCACTCGGGCGCCTACACGCCCAGGGAGACGCTCGAAGGGCTGGAGTCCAAGTCAGGGCAGCCGGCGCAGCGCGCGTGCGTGAATCGTGTCACCTACTCGATCGGCCGCCTTCCGAACGGTCAGCTCCACCTGCTACATTTCGCCCCCCGCCAGTCATGAGCTCATCCAGCCAGCGAACCCTCGTCATTCTCGATGAGCGCGGCGCCGCCGCGCGCCTCCCGTCACAGATCGCGTCACTCGTGCAGGGGTACCGGATCATCCACCTCGCCGACACGCGGCACGCCCCCTACTACACGCTGTCGCGGGTGTCGGCGGCCCGCCTCGTGCTCCTGTGCCTCGATCTAGTACGGGGATACGGCATCTCCGCGGTGCTCCTGGCCNCGATCTAGTACGGGGATACGGCATCTCCGCGGTGCTCCTGGCCAGCGC
>NZ_JEMA01000299.1 GCF_001589285.1 Sorangium cellulosum
GCCGTCCTCGCGCCCCCGCGGCGCGGCGCGCGGGCGGGGGGCAGCGCGATGATCCGGCTGCGCCAGCTCTGGAGCGAGCTCCGCGTGAGCCTCTGGTTCGTCCCGTCGCTCATCGTGCTCGCGGCGATCGGGCTGGCGGTGCTCGCCGTCGAGGTGGATACGTACGTGAGCGACGACCTGCTCCGAGCCTACCCCCGCCTGTTCGGGGCCGGCGCCGAGGGCTCCCGCGCGATGCTGTCGACCATCGCCGGCTCGATGATGACGGTCGCCGGCGTCACCTTCTCGATCACGATCGCCGCGCTCGCGCAGGCGTCCGCCCAGTACACGCCGCGCATCCTGCGCAACTTCATGGGCAACCGGACCAACCAGGTCGTGCTCGGCGTGTTCGTGGGCATCTTCGCCTACTGCCTCGTCGTGCTCCGCACCATCCGCGGGAGCGACGGCCTCGTCTTCGTGCCCTCGATCGCCGTCCTGCTCGGCGTGCTGCTCGCCCTCCTGGGGGTCGCGTTCCTTGTCTTCTTCATCCATCACGTCGCGAGCTCGATCCAGGCCTCGAACATCGCCGGCGCGGTCAGCGGCGAGGCGATCCGCACGATCGAGCACCTGTTCCCCGAGGCGCTGGGCGAGCACCCCGGCGAGGACTGCGACGAGCCCGCCCCGGAGATCCCGGACGCGCGCTGGCGCCCCGTGCCGGCGCGCCACACGGGGTATATCCAGCGCGTGGACGAGGCGGGGCTCCTCCGCTTCGCCTGCGCGCGGCGCGCGGTCGTCCGGATGGAGAAGGCCATCGGCGAGTTCATCATCCAGGGGACGCCGCTCGTCTCCGTCGCGGGCGGGGAGGGGGCAGGGGGGCGATCGGACGAGGACACAGCGCGGGCGATGGATGAGCTCTACGTGATCGGCGGGCACCGGACCGCGGACCAGGACCCGAGCTTCGGTGTCCAGCAGATCGTCGACGTGGCGCTCAAGGCGCTCTCGCCCGGCATCAACGACACCACGACCGCCGTGACGTGCGTCGACTACCTCTCGGCGATCCTCGCGCGGGCCGCGGGCAGGCGGCCTGTGTCGCCTTATCGATTCGACGGCGGCGAGCTGCGCGTCATCGCGCAGGGGGTCACGTTCGAGGCGCTGCTCGACGTCGCGTTCGGCGCGATCCGCCGGAACGCCGCCGGGAACACGACGGTCCTCGCGCGGATGCTCTCCGCGGTCGAGGCCGTCGCCGGCTGCGCCTCGCGGGAGCGAGACCGGCGAGCGCTCGCGCGCCACGCGGCCCTGATCGCGGAGGTCGCCCAGCGGACCATCGCCGCGTCGCACGAGCGGGCGCTCGTCGGAGAGCAGGTGACCGGCCTCCTCCGTCGGCTCGGGTGGGAGGCGGGCGACTCGCCTGCTGGCCCGGGCTGAGCCGCGCCGGCGTCGCGCGCGGAGCTAGCTCAGCCGGGCTTGTGGAAGAGCGTGAGCCTGGTGAGCTTCCAGCCCAGGACACGCGCGCCGGGAAGACCCTCCACCTGGCCGCCCAGGCCGGTCCGTTTCGCCATCCCGGTCGCGATCCGACAGCCCAGTCCCTGAGACATCGAGACAAATTGCCTCGGTGTGCGGGGCATACGGCCTGGGTTTCACCGCTGGCATACCCCTCGCACGCCCGGCGCACAGGCCTCCACAGCGCGAGTTCCTCGGCAGATCACGCGCTGCCGGCGGCGCCCGAGGAGGCTGTACGCACGCGAACGAAGGGAGAGGTCAGTCATGATGACAGCACGTAGGTTCCTGCCTGTCTTCATCATTGCTGCCGGCGTCCTTGTCGGCTGCAACTCCGCGAGGGACGAGCAAGCTCGAGCGGATCACGAGCTCCGCGAGGTCAAGGAGGAAGCGGCGGAGGCCCAGAGGAAGCTCGACGCCCTGCAGAGGCAGGGCGGCACGCCGACCGAGGCCGAGGTGAACGAGGTCGTCGACGACCTCAGGGAGGCGCACGCCGAGGCCAGAGAGGTGAGCGCCGAGGCGGACGCGGCGCTCGCGAGGGCGCGCCTGGAGGCCCGGTCCGCGGTGGAGAGGACGCTCCATGAGAGGATGAAGACGATGGCCGAGCTCCAGCGCGAGATCCGGGAGAAGCTGCCGAAGGCCGAGGCGGACAGGCTCGTGGAAGAGCTCACGGGACGATCGGCGGCAGTCCAGGAGATCCTGCTCCAGATCGATCGCGCCAGGGGGATCAACCTGGAGGCGGTCAAGAGGACCGCGGAGCAGCGCCTGGGAGAGCTCGATCAGGCCCTGGAACAGGCCAGGCAGCGGGTCTGAGGAGCGGGCGATCCGGGCTGCGTGAGCCGAGCCGCGCCCTGGCGCCCCGGCCTCAGCCCCTCCTCCGTCGGCGCCGGGCCTTCCCGGCCGGCGCGGGCGCCCCGGCGCCGCGGCCGCCGCGCCGCAGCGCTTCCCAGAGCGCCTGCGCGACGACGCCGTGCGGGCGGTCACGGCGGCGCATCACGAACAGCTCCATGAAGTCGGCCTTGAACTCGGGCACCTGCAGCCTCACCAGCTCGCCCGCCGCGAGCGCGCCGGCGGCCACGTGCTCGGGCAGCCCGCCCCAGCCCATGCCCGCGAGGATGACCTCCCGCTTCGCCGCGACGTCGGTGACGCTCCAGCGCAGGCCGCCCTCCAGCACGTTCAGCGACGGCGAGGCGCTCCCCGTCGCGCTGTCGCGCAGGACGATCTGCGCGTGCGCCCGCAGCAGCGCCGGCGGGATCGGCGTGCCGCAGGTGGCCACCGGGTGATCGAAGCGCGCCACCGGGAGCACCCGCACGTCGCAGAAGGGCGCCATCTCCACCTCGGAGGCGTCGATCCCGAGCCGCGTGGCGACGGCGAGATCGGCGCGGCCTTCGCGCAGCGCGTCGGCGGCGCCCGACAGCCGCTCGGTGCCGAGCTCGATGCGCACCAGCGGATAGCGCGCCTGCACCCCGCGGAAGACGTGCATGATCGGCCCGAGCGGCGTCACCGCCTCGACGGCGAGCCGCACGATCGGCTCCACCTTGCCCGAGAGCCGCATGCCGAAGCTCCGCAGCGCCTCGGTGCTCTCGATGACCGCCGCCGCGCGCTCCTGGAACAGGCGGCCGGCGTCGGTGAGCGTGGCGCGGTACTCGCGGCGATCGAACAGCGTGACCCCCAGCTCGCCCTCCAGGTTGCGCACCAGCTTGCTCACCGCCGGCTGGGACTTGTGCAGCCGCGCGGACGCGGCGCTGAACGAGCCCTCGCCCGCGACGGCGAGGAAGGCGACGAGCTGATCGTACGTCATGGCGGCGCGCGCAGGTCCATAACCGGAGGTTATGGAGTCCAAAGAAACATACCACTTTCTTGTTCCGGGGTGTGGCCTCAGGGTGTCGACAAGAGAGGAGCGACACTCCATGTCCAACCGAATCGATCGCGTCATCATCACCGGCGCCAGCAGCGGTATCGGCCTCGATCTCGCGAGGCGCTTCCTGGCCGAGGGCTCGAGCCTCGTCCTGAACGGGCGCGATCCGGAGAAGCTCGACCGGGCGCGGCGGAGCCTCGAAGGCGGCACGCGCGTCGTCGCCGTGCCGGGTCACGTGGGCGATCGGGCCACGGCGCGGGCGGTCGTCGCCGCCGCGCGGGAGCGCTTCGGCGGCGTCGATGTGCTGATCAACAACGCCGGGATCTTCGGCGTGAAGCCGTTCCTCGAGAGCACGGAGGAGGACCTGGACCGGTTCTTCTCCACCAACGTGAAGGGGACGTTCCTGATGACGCAGGCCGCGGTGCCGCTGATGATCGAGGGCGGCGGGGGCTCGATCATCAACGTGGGCACGGTGCTCGTGCAGCAAGCGATGACCGGGATGCCGGCCTCGGCCGCCATGGCCAGCAAGGGCGGCGTCCATGCGCTCACCGTCTCGCTCGCGGCCGAGCTGGCCCGCCACAACATCCGCGTGAACACGCTGGCGCCCGGCATCATCCGCACGCCGCTCATCGGCGAGAACGCGGACTCGATGGCGTCGATTCACCCGCTCGGGCGGATCGGCGAGGTGCGGGACACGACGGACGCAGCGCTGTACCTGGCCCGGGCCGGCTTCGTGACCGGCACGACGCTCGACGTGGACGGGGGCTACTCCCATGGACGTTGAGGGCCGGAAGCACGTGCTCCTGGTGGGGCTCCAGGTGACGGACGAGGCGGCCTACGCCAGCTACCGCGCCCGCATGACGCCGATCCTCGCGACCTACGGCGGCGCCTTCGGCCACGATTTCGTGGTGGCGCGCGTGCTGAAGGGGGATGAGCGCATCAACCGCGTCTTCACGATCGTGTTCCCCGACCGCGCGACGCGGGAGCGGTTCTTCGCCGATCCGGAGTACCGCGCCGCGCGCGCCGAGTTTTTCGAGCCGGCGGTCGCGGCGGTGATCGTCCTCGGAGAGCTCGAAGAAGCGGCGGCGTGAGCCGCCCCGCCCGTCACGCGCTGTCCATCACGCGCTGGGTCAAGACCGAGCTCGCGATCCTCGGGTCGAGCGGGGGGGCGGCGCCCGGGGCGAATGCGAGGTAGAGCCACACCAGGCGGCCGGAACTGGGCGCTCCCCCAGGGTCATCTGGCACATCGCAGCGAGACGGCGTAGGCGCCGATCGATGGATCCATATGATGGTGGAACGAGGTCAACAGAACCCTGCCGACCTCGTTGTACGCGCCTCCTCGTACCTCTCGGCGCGGCGGAACCATCGGATCCGTCTGCCTCGGCCTGGTCAGATTCGCGCAGTCCTCGCATTCAGATGGATACTCGTCTGCGTGCCAATCCAGGGTCCACTCCCACAGGTTGCCGGCCAGGTCAGCTTGCATCCACCGGCCATCGCCGAGCGGCGACTTGGAACCGACGGGCATGATGTCGCTGAACTCGCATGCTTCGTTTCCTCCGCAACCAAATACGGCATGGTCATGGTCGATGTTGTTCGACCCTGACGGATTCGACCACGGGTATGTCCGCTGTTCGGCTCCTCCCACTGCCGCGTAGGTCCACTCTGCGAGGGTGGGGAGCCGGCCCCTGTCCCACGCACAGAACGCGAATGCGACGTACCAGTTCACGCAATTTATCGGCTTCTGCTCATGCTCGCCTGGCTCGTCAGTCCACGTCGGCAGGACAGCGTGGCACTTCAGCGCTCTCCTCAATGCCGCCGCGTTCTCGGGCAGCTCGATGTCCCACTCCGTCTGCCACCCGCTTCCGGTGATCTTCGGATTCCTTCCCGCGTTCGCCGTCGGCCGGTTCCCGGGATATGCGTCTACTGATGCAGGGTACGCTTCTACGAACCTCCTGAACCGTCCGACCGTTACCTCGAATCGATCCAGCCTGAACCCGCTGACGCTCGCCGGGGGCGTGCCATCGGGAGTCCAGTCGAACGTCCCCCCAGGCACCTCCGTCGCCGCGCAGCAGTTCTCGTCGGCCGCCGGACCGCACCTGTCCTCCAACCCGACGCAGCTCGGAAGCACGCACTTACCGCCGTCGCACGCAGGCGCCTCTGAGGGGCACTCTGCCGCGTCCTCCCAGTTGCCGCGCTCATCGCACCGCTGTGGCTGGTTGTCCGAGCAGCGCACGTCCTCCGGCGCGCATTCGCCCTGGCACCTCCCGTCGACACACGTTTGCCCCATGCATTCGTCACCGATTTCCCAGCTCCCATCGAGACATCGCCGCGGCGTGTTCCCCGCGCATTCCTCCCGGCCGTCTGAGCATTCTCCGTCGCTGCCGCCGGCACCGCTTCCGGAGCTGGTGCTAGAGGCCGAAGTCCCAGCGCCGCCCGTGCCGGCGTCAGGAAAGTGGCGCTGCTGGGGCGAGCAACCCGCGACCACGGCGATGACGCCTAGGTTCAGGACAGTGAGCCGTAGAGCGCTGGAGTACAAGCTGGGGCGGTCCGTGAGGGCGATCCGGTGCAACATTCGATACATCTTAGCGTACAGGGCGTGCCGAGATGAAGTTCGTGGATGTCTTGGGTCGCGAGGCGCAGATGGCGGGCCGGCGCTGTGCTGTCCGCCAGAGACCGGCTTGGGGTACGCGCGGGCGCTCGCCGCGAGCGCTGACTACGGCCTCGGCGGGCTCGACCGGGGCATCGACAGGTCCCTACGGGCGGCAACGTCATTACCGCGTCGCACCACGCCGTGAACTGGCGCCACTGCGCCGCGTACAGGTGCCGTGTGTTGTGCGGGAGAGTCGCCGTCTACACACTAGAACCCTGCTCGACGACGCGGGCGCGATCGTGAGTTCGCTGGAGCGGCGGGCCTTCGGGCTCGAGGCGCCGCACGACGGCGGCGCCAGCACTCCGCTGCGGTTCCCGGGGCAGTACGAGGATTCCGAGACCGGCCTCTACTACAATCGTTTATCGCTATTAGTCAGGGCAGCCGGCGCAGCGCGCGTGGGTGAATCGCCTCACCTACTCGATCGGCCGCCGTCCAAACGGCCAGCTCCACCTGCTACATTTCGCCCCCCGACAATCATGAGCTCATCCACCCAGCGAACCCTCGTCATTCTCGACGAGCGCGGCGCCGCCGCGCGCCTCCCGTCGCAAATCGCGTCGCTCGTACAGGGGTACCGGATCGTCCACCTCTCCGACACGCGCCACGCTCCCTACGGCACGCTGTCGCGCGTGTCGGTGGCCCGCCTCGTGCTCCTGTGCCTGGACCTGGTGCGAGGATACGACATTTCCGCGGTGCTCCTGGNGGACCTGGTGCGAGGATACGACATTTCCGCGGTGCTCCTGGCCAGCGC
>NZ_JEMA01000300.1 GCF_001589285.1 Sorangium cellulosum
GAACGCGATCGTGCAGGGCGGGGCCGCGGGCGAGGCCGCGGCGCGCGCGCTCAGGGCGTACCCGCCCGCGTCGCTCCAGCTCCTGCTCGGGAGCCGCAAGCGGCTCGAGCCCGCGCTCGTCGCCTTCCTCGGCGAGCTCGGCGACCTGCGGGCGATCGGGGCGCTGCGGCCGATGCTCGAGGGCGGCGACCGGGCAGCGCAGGTGGCCGCGGCGCGCGCCCTCGCGCGGCTCGGCGACGAGGCCGCGCTGGCCAGGGCGCGCGCGTGGCTGCGCAGCCCGGAGCCGGGGCTGCTCGAGGCGACGGCCGAGATCCTCGTCCACCTCGGGGCGCCGGAGGCGCCGGACGCCGTGGCCGCGCTGCTCGGGTCCGAGCGCGCGCGGCTCGAGGGGCTCAGGCTGGCCGAGCTCGCGCCGTCGGAGCGGCTCGCGCCGGCGCTCGCGCGCGTGCTCNCGAGCTCGCGCCGTCGGAGCGGCTCGCGCCGGCGCTCGCGCGCGTGCTCCCGCTGCTCCCGGAGGAC
>NZ_JEMA01000301.1 GCF_001589285.1 Sorangium cellulosum
CCTCGCCCGGCCAGACGGCCGCGCCGCCCGGGCCGGCGCCCTCGCCGACCGTCCAGCCGGCGCCCTCGCCGGACGCGTGAGCCTCGCGGCCCACTGCAAGGCTTGATGCAAGCATTGCAGCGGGCCACTCGGGCGCCGAGTCGTCCGTTTCAAGGCTTGAGACGGCCGACCCGGCGACCGGGGGAGCCGCTTCAAGGCTTGAGGCGGCCGACCCGGCGACCGGGGGAGCCGCTTCAAGGCTTGAGGCGGCCGACCCGGCGACCGAGCCGGCTGCCTCAAGCCTTGAAACGGGGGACTGCGCGCCAGGGAGGCCGCTTCAACCGACCCCTGCGAGCGCGAGCGCCTCCACGAGATCGTCGACCAGGGCCTGGTCCGCTGTCACGCGGCTGTGGACGACGCCGGGAGAGCGCTTCGTCCAGCCCGGATGCCTGCGGAGGATGGCGGTGCCGCGCTCCCAGTCACCGGCGAGCGTGAGCAGGAAGCCCGTGACGATGAGCGGCCCGCCGAGCTTCAAGGCGATCTCGGCCTCGGCCAGCGCCCCCGGGCCGTCGCCGGCTGCGGGCCACGGGCGTCGACCCGCTCGATCCAGGCGCCATCCCGATCACGGGGTTCGATCGCGCGTACCTGAATGGGTATCTCTACCATCGATCGTCCGCGCCGTAGCTCCCCGCACCGGAAAGGCTTCCGATGGCGTCGCCGACGTGAGATAAAAAATAGTCGTTCTGCGCTCATTCGAACGGACCTGTCGCGGCGTACTGGCGCGAGGACGCGCCGAGAGCACGTGGCACCGGTCCATGGAGAAGGATCGAAACCGTATGCACAAAAGGCTTCTGCTCGCGCTCTCGCTGCTCCCGCTCGCGGCCCTCGGGCTCGCGCTCCGCCCGGCGCCCACCCTGGCCGGCGCCTTCCCTTCCCGCTGCGCCGGGACTTACCTGATCTCGGAAGCGGGCGGCGCGAGGGATTTCTGGACGTTCGCGGCCGACGGGTCCTTCTTCGGGACCACCTCGACGCAGCCCCTCTACAATTTCTCCAACCAGCAAGGAAGCTGGGAGAAGGTCGGGAACGACGGCGCTCGAGGCGCGCTGTTTGCCTTCGTCTACGACGAGGACAACACCCTGATGACGACGGCCCGGATCGACATCGTCCTCGACACTGTCGGTCAGGGCTGCGACGAGATCGCCGGCTCCCTCGTCGTGCGCACCTTCGAGGACGGGGAAGATCCTCTCGACCCTTCGAGCGACACCGGCGAGCCCATCGCCTCCGACACCTTCACCGGCCGGCGCGCGAAGGCGAGCCCCTGACGGCCCCCGCGCGGCCGGTGTCCAGGAAGTGATCCCCTCCCTTCTCCCCCACCTCACAGACGGCCTGCAACGTGCCTGCGCGAGGGGGAGATCGGGAGTCGCTCCGTCGAGCTTCGGGGAGCGCGGCCTGCCAGCCCGGCCCGTCTCGCCAGTGGACTTCCCGGACGACACGCAGCGCAAGGGCGAAGAGGCGGGTCAGAGTCCGTTGGGGATCACGGTGAGGGTGCCCGATCCCCTGTTGGTCAGGACGAGATCGTCGTATCCATCGGCATCCAGGTCCGCGACGGCGATGGCATTGAGGCCGGGCGAGGCGCCTGTCGGGACGACGGGGCCCGTGACGAAGGTTCCGTTGCCGCTACCGGTCATCGGGCGGACGCCGCCCGAGGAGGTGGTGACCAGGATGTAGGCGTCGAGCTTGCCGTCGCCGTTGAAGTCGCTGGCCACGACCCCCAGCGCCGAGTTGGCGATCGCGGAGGGCCCGGCGGCGGACCCGACGCCGCTCGCGACAGTGCCGTCGCCATTCCCCTTGAAGAAGAAGAGGTACCGGCCGGCCGCGCCGTTCGAGAGGATGTCGAGCTTGCCGTCCCCGTCGGCGTCGCCGAAGGCGATGCCCGCCGTCTGGCCGTTCACGGTGTTGGTGTAGGCGACCGGCGCGGCGAACGAGCCGTTGCCCTGGTTGATGAGGATCGAGAGGCGCGCGGCGCCGGGGCTCGTCACCACGAGATCGGAGAAGCCGTCGCCGTTCAGATCGCGGCAGGCGATGGTCGACTGCACGCCGCCGGTGCCCGCGATGGAGATGAGCGTGGGCGCGCCGAAGCTGCCCCCGCCGGTGCCCATGATCACGCTCACCTGATTCAGGGTCACGCTGGTTGTGGCGATGTCGGCCACCCCGTCGCGATCGAAGTCCTCGGTGCAGAGGTGGACGGAGCCCGGGGTGCCGGTGGTGAAGCTCGTCGGCGTGCCGAAGGTTCCGGGCGCGCTCGGGCCCAGGTTTCGGTAGACGCTGATGCTCCCGTTGATGAGGAGCTGGTTGGTCTGGCCGTCGACGGTGANCTGGTGGGCAGGTTGGTCTGGCCGTCGACGGTGACGGCGTCGAGCCACCCGTCGCCGTCCACGTCCACCGCCACGACCGCGTTGCTGGAGAGCGGGGCGCCCGTGTAATAGAGCTCCGGCTGGACCGTCGCGTCGCCGTTGCCGTGGAAGACGGANGGTCGCGTCGCCGTTGCCGTGAAACACGGAGAGCGACCCGGAAGGGGTCGTCGACGAAGCGGATTCGGCGTTGGCCACCAGGATGTCGAGCTTGCCGTCGCCATTCACGTCGGCGATCGCCGGAGCCAGCGGGCCGTGGGGAACGGAGGCGTNGTCGGCGATCGCCGGAGCCAGCGGGCCGTGGGGAACGGAGGCGTCGATCGGCGTGCCGGGGACCTGGC
>NZ_JEMA01000302.1 GCF_001589285.1 Sorangium cellulosum
CAGCGGCGCGGCGGCGGCGGCAGCCTCCAGCGCCTGCGGCGCGTCGGCGGTCGACGCCAGCGAAGCGACGCGGGCGCGCGGGGGTGGAGGCAAAGCGCCCCCGTCCGCTGTGGACGCCACGCTGGCCGGATCGGCGTCCGGGCCTCCAGGACGCGTGGCGGCGCCCTCCGCTCCGGGCTCCGCTCCGCGCCCCGGCACCTCGGGAGGAGGCGGGGACGCGCTGGCCGGATCGGCGTCCCGGCCTTCGGGGCGCGTGGCGGCGCCCTCCGTCGCGGTCCCCGGCGCCTCGAGAGGAGGCGGGTCGCTGTCGGGCAAGAGCTCCGCCAGCCCGAAATCGAGCACCTTCACCGTGCCCTCCTCGGAGATGACCGCGTTCGCCGGCTTGATGTCGCGGTGGAGCACGCCCCGGCGGTGCGCGGCCGCGACGCCGCGGGCGAGATCCATCGCGATCGTCAGCGCGCGGTGAGGCGGCACCGGCTTCGCGATGGCGTCGAGGCTCTGCCCGCGCACGTACTCCGAGACCAGGAACGGCCGCCGCTGCACCTCACCGACGCGGTGGACCGCGACGACGTTGGGGTGCGACAGCCGCGCGACGGCCCGCGCCTCAACGAAGAAGCGCTCGCGCGCGTCCCTGGAGGGCGACTCCGACGCGATGAACTTGATCGCCACGAGGCGGGTGAGCAGCCGATCCTCGGCGAGGTACACCTGCCCCATCGCCCCCTCCCCGAGGCGACGGATGATCCGATATTCTTCGAACGCTTCCGGTAGCGACCACTCCCCCGAACGCTGCGTCATGGCTGCACTCGCGCCTTGCGCGGAACGATGCCGTACTGCTTGAGCTTTGAGAAGAAGGTCCGGATTGGCATGCCGAGGAGGTCCGCGGCGCGCGTCTGCACCCCGGCGGTCGCGTCGAGCGCCTCCTGGATCCGCTGGCGCTCCAGGTCCTTGATCTCCTCGGCGAGGGGCCGGAACCGCGGGAGCGCGGCGCTCCCGGAGATCGGCGGCGCGGCGCTCCCGGAGATCGGCGGCGCGGCGCTCCCGGAGATCGGCGACGCGGCGCTCCCGGATGTCGGCGGCGAGGTCGACGCCCGCTCCGTCACCCGCTCGGGCAAATCCCGCGGCTCGACCGCGTCGGCCTCCGCGGTGACGCTTGCGTACTCCATGGCGTTCTTGAGCTCGCGCACGTTGCCTGGAAACGGGTAAGCAAGGAGCGCACGCAGCGCGGTGTCGGACAGCTGCAACGCGGGCCGCCCGGCGCGAGCGCACGCCTGGTCGAGGAACAGGCGGGCCAGGATGGGGATCTCGCGCGGGCGGTGCCGGAGCGGCGGCAGCCGGACGACGCCCGCGCTCAGGCGAAAGAGCAGGTCCTGGCGGAAGCGGCCGGCGGCGCTCTCTGCCTCGAGATCGCGGTTGGTCGCGGCCACGATGCGGAGGTCGACGTCGCGCTCCCGCACGTCGCCGAGGCGCGTGAACCGCCGCGCCTCGAGGGCGCGCAGCAGCTTCGCCTGCACCGAGAGCGGGAGCTCGCCCACCTCGTCGAGGAACAGCGTGCCGCCGTCGGCCCGCTCGAGGAGGCCGGGCTTGGGCGCCTTCGCGTCGGAGAACGCCCCTCTTTCGTAGCCGAACAGCTCGCTCTCGACGAGCGACTCGGGGATGGCCGCGCAGTTCAGCATGACGAACGGCTTCCGCGCCCGCGCGGACCAGTGGTGGAGCGCGGCGGCAGCGTTCTCCTTGCCGGCGCCCGTTTCTCCGAGCACCAGCACGCTCAGATCGCTCCCCGCCAGGCGCCGGATGAGCTCGAAGAGGCGGATCATCGCGGGGTCGGCCAGGACGACGCGGGAGCTCCCGACCGTGTGATCGATCGCGGTCTCGCCCGCGAGGGCGACCGCGCCGGCCCCGGCGACCGCGGCGGCCGCGCGCGCGCCGCAGAGGAGCGTGTCGACGTCGCACCCGTCGTTCGGGTAGGCGGCGAGCCCGCCGCGCACCTCGCTCACCATCGGCGCAAGCGCCTCGAACAGCTCGAGCGCCGCCGCGCGCGCCGCCTCGCCGCCGAGCTCAGGGAGGACGACGACGAGCTCCGCGTCACCGTTCCACGCGAAGACGTCGATGAGCCGGAGCGCCGCCGCGGCTTTCGCCTCGACGATCGCGCGGCCGGAAACGTTGCCCAGCGAGGCGACCAGAACGGCGAGAGGACGCGCATAGTCGCTGGCGCGCTGGAGCTCCTCACCGAGCCGCTGGCGAAGCCGGCCCAGGTCAACGGCGGACAGGCCAACCGCTTGCGGCTCGCGCCAGAGCGTGAGGATCGTGTCGCCCACCATGACGGCGTCGCCGGAGCACAGCACGCGCGAGCCGACGAGGCGGTCGCCGTTGACCAGCGTCCCGTTGTGGCTGTTCAGGTCGGAGATCTGGACCTCGCCGTTCGAGACGATGACCCGGGCGTGCAGGCGGGAGGCGCCGCGCGCCTCGACGCGAATGTCCGCCTCGGGCGAGCGGCCCACGACCAGGGTGCCGTTGCGCGGCAGGTCGATCCGGCGCGACGATGCGCTGTCGATGACCAGCAGGTAGCGGGGAGCGTCGTCGCCTCCGACCTGAAATTGCAGATCGAGGGTCATCGTGCTCACGGCTTTCGCGGTCGGTTGGCTCACAGGGGAGCTCCATCATGGAGCGTCGTGAAGCGCAAGCGCGTTCAAGGCAGCCGCGCCGCACCAGGGCGGGTCGTCCGCCGAAGGTCGGCGACCACATGGCGAAAGCGAACGCGGCGGTAAGAAGGTGACCGCAGCCGTACGGTGTTCAATGGATGTGACGCACGCGCGAGCACTCCATCAGGGTCCTTGGCTCGTGGCCTGGTCAATCCTGCCGAGTCGGCAGTTTCCGCCGTGAGTCGGCCAGACCCGCCGGCAACATCTGCCGGGGCCCTGCTTCGCCGGATATGCCGTAGGGCAATCCCTTCTGAACGTGAATGGGCAATTGTAATGATACCACTTAGGACCAGCTCAGATTACATCAAACCACCCGTCGCCGCACGCGTGTAGCGTGGCTGTACGCTGTGGCGGCCGCTACGTGGCCATGGCTGGCCGGCCGTAAGCGAGGAGCTCGACGTGGGTATCGCGTCTGAACCTCGGCACAAGGCGAAGGGGACACCCGCCAACGCGGCCCAGTCCAGGCGACCGGAACGTTGAGCCATCGCTGGCCCTCCGCGCCTTTCCCGCCTCCGGGGGAACGCCGAACGAGCGCCCCTATCAAGAGGTCAGTCCATGTCAAGACGGCGCAGCATCCCTGTCCGCAAGATCCTTGCGATTGCATTCAGGAACGAATGATTCCAATCAACGATCAGAACGCTTATTCGCCCGAGAATTTTCCTCGAACCGTTTTCAGATGTGCAGAGAGAATACTGTCGATAAACAAGCAATATATGCTCGGCGTCCAGAAACGCTCTGTCAGGACATGCGGCTCCGCTCGGCAGCCCAGCGCCCGATCGGCCGCTCGAGATGGCGCGCCCCGCACGATCCGGAGGGCGCCTGGCATGTTATGCCGCTTACTTGCTTCTCGCCGACGCGCTCATCGCCGCGGCGCGGCGCCGCTCGATGAAGGCGCCGCGCTCGGGGCGCGCGTGATCTCGGCCGAGCGGCCGGCGACCTGGAGCGCCGTGCCCTGGACGGCGTGCTTGTACTTCACGTAGCCCAGCGCGATCACCCGCTGCGCGCGAGGATCCCTGACCTGGCTCGTGACCTCGCCGACCGCCGCGCCGTCGGGCAGCGCGATCGCCGCGCCGGCGGGCACCTCGCCCTCGCCCTCGACGGCGAGCTGCACGAGCCGCTTCTTGGCGTGGCCGCGCATCTGGAGCATGAACACCGTCTCCTGCCCCAGGTAGCAGCCCTTGGTGAACGAGACAGCGCGCTCCTCCAGCGAGGCCTCCTGCGGGAAGTTCTGCTCGTCGAAGTCGACGCCGAACCGCGGGACATTGTTCTCGACCCGGAGCACCTCCCACGCCGCCGCGGTCGTGGGCCCGACGGGGCCCGCGTCGGCCGGGGCGAGGAGCGCCGCGACGACAGCGCCCTCGGCCGGCCGCGGCGCAACGAACAGCGCGCCCCCGAGGCCGGTCCAGTCCACGATCGCGGCCTCCGCGCCGGCCGCGCGCCCCGCCGCCGCGAGATCGGCGGCCCGCGGGCCGTGGGCGAAGACCCAGGCGTGCTCGTCGGAGGCGTCCTGGAGCTCGGCGTCCTCCATGATGAGGTAGCGCTCGAAGCTCTCGCGGAGCCGCTCGATGCGGTCGCGCAGCGCGCCCACGTAGATGCGATCGGCCGCGACGACGATCCACACCTCGGCGAAGATCTTCCCTGTCTTCACCACGTTGAGCCCGTACGCCCCGCCCGCGGGCGGCGCGGCCTTCGCCCCGGCGGGCAGCGGCTTCTGCGGCGCGAGATCGCAGGTCACCAGGCCGTTCAACCAGCTCTGTCGGTCCGAGCCGGTGACGATCAGCGTCCCGAGCTCGGGCATGGCCTGCACGAGCGCCCCTTCGCGGAGCGCGCGCCGCTGCTCGTCCAGTTCGTGGGTCGGGTCCATCAGGGCCGGATCGTGGAGGCGGAAGTCCGGGCCGTCGAGGGGCGGCGCGACATTTCGCCGGCCGTCGCCTCTCGCCTCGTCTCGTCAGCGCACCGCCGCCGCCGCCGCGCGCTAGGGATCGACCTCGGCGACGAGCGCCGGGAACTGGGGCGAGGTGTGGACCGCCGGCGGGACGATCGCCGCATCGACATGACCCACGAGCCGGCGGAGCGCGTCGGCGTCGGCCGAGCGCACCTCGGCGACTACCGTGAGCGTCTTCGGGAGCGACGCGACGCTGGCGATCACCGCCTCGGCCGAGTCGCCCCGGACCAGGACCGCGCGCGCGCCGACCTTCGCGGCGGCCTCGGCCCCCTCCGGGCTCTCGGCCAGCGCGAGCGGCAGCATGCGCATCGTCCTCGCCCCCTTGGCGAGGCGGTCCCACTCGTCGAGCGGCAGGAGCGCGTCGATGCAGACGCCGTCCGCCCCGTGGTAGCGGGCCGCGAGCGCGCCGTCGCGATCGCTCACCGTCGACAGGCAGAGCGACGGCACGGTCTTCGTCGCGCGCGCGGCCCCCTGCAGGGCAGGCCCCGCCTCGGCGAACGCGAGCGCCGAGATGTTGAGCTCATGGAGCCGCGCCGCATCTTCAGCCGGCGCCTCCGAGCCAACGAGCCCGACAAGGGCCATGCTCTTTCTGCGGGTGGAGATCACCTGGAGAAGATCGCGTGTGGACGGGACGATCGATCCCGCATCGAAATCAGGCATGGGACGGCCGGTAGACGAGCCTGACGCGCGGGTCAAGCGAGGGATCGCTCGCTCTCCCCGAGCTCGGCCCGAGAATCCATGGCTGGAACGTCCTGCACGCGCATCCACACGGCCGTCTGATCACCCTCGTAGCAGACGCTGCCTTCGTGACGGAACTCGAACTCATAACGGATCATGTGCCGCTTCACACCGAGCCGCGAGCGCGTCGCCACGCACGTCGCCTCGATGGGCGCGCCCGGCTGGACGAGCTTGCGAAAGACCACCCGGTGGATGTTGGTGCCATAACCGATCCACCCCTCGCGGTGCCGCAGGCCGAGCAGGTGGTAGGCGTGCACAAAGCCGAGCATCCCCGTCGCGTGCACCAGGATCGCGCCGGCCACGTGGCGCGGGTGCAGCAGCGGGTGCGCCCGCTGCGCGTCGACCAGCGGCATCGGCCTGTCCGTCGGCATGCGGCAGCGCACGAGGCTCCGCGCCGCGTCCACCTCCAGGAGCTCGTCGAAGAAGAGCACCGAGGGGTCGTAAGGCAAGTCCGCGAGGAACTCGGCGTCGAACGGGCCGAGCTTCACAGGGTGGGGCGCGCCGCTCGCAGCGCCGGGTGCAGGGGTCGTCATCGGTGTGGCTCTGGTCCCGGATCCCCCCGGGAGCGCTCCTAGCAGCGGTGAATCGCGCGGGCAACGGGTCGCCCGCCCCGCGAGAAAAAACAGAGGATCATCGGAATGCGCGCGACGCGCCCGAAATCATTGGTGCTCCACTGATTTCAAGGCGTCATCGCGGGTCTGAGGCTAAGTTTCTGTGATGCACAGGACAGAATTCCTCGATCGCTTCATGGACGATGTGAGGGCGGGCCTGAGCGCGTCGCCCAAGCACCTCTCGCCGGAGTATTTTTACGATGCGCTCGGCTCGCACCTGTTCGAGGCGATCTGTCAGCTCCCGTGGTATCCGCTGACGCGCGCGGAGCGGGCGCTGCTCGAGCGGCACGCCGAGGAGATTGTCGCGCCGTTCGGGGAGGGCACGTCGATCGTCGAGCTCGGCTGCGGCTGCGGGGAGAAGCTCGCCCTGCTGGCGGCGCCGCTCTGCAAGCGGATCCCGCGCCTCGGCGTCCACCTCGTCGACGTGTCGGAGACGGCGCTCGATCTCTCGCGCCGGACCCTGGGCCGCCTGCCGCGCGTGGAGACGTCGGCGCACCGGGCGCGGTACGAGGAAGGCCTGGCCCTCGCGACGGCGCGGCGGACGCCGGGGGCGGGCGACGGGGGCGCGGTCCTCGTGCTGTTCCTCGGCTCGAACATCGGCAACCTGGACCCGGAGGCCGCGGCGGCGTTCCTCGCGACCCTGCGCGCCTCGCTCCGCCCCGGGGACGGGCTGCTGCTCGGCGCCGACCTCGTGAAGCCCGCCGCCGACCTCGCGCTCGCGTACGACGATCCGCTCGGCGTCACGGCCGCCTTCAACAAGAACCTGCTCGCGCGCATCAACCGGGAGCTCGGCGGGACGTTCGACCTGCGCTCGTTCGATCACCGCGCCGCGTGGAACGCGCAGAGCGCGCGCGTCGAGATGCACCTCGTCAGCCGCAGGCGGCAGGCGGTCCGCGTGGGCGCGCTCGGCATCGAGTTCGCCTTCGAGGAGGGGGAATCCATCTGGACAGAGAGCTCGTACAAGTACGAGCCGGACGGCGTTGTGCGCATGGGGGAGCGCGCGGGCTTCCGCTGTTTCAAGCAATGGATCGAGCCCAACGGGCGGTTCTCGACGACGCTGCTCCTCGCCGAGGAGCGCGCGGCGGGCCGATGAGCCCGCGGGCTCAACGCGATGCGTCTCGCGGCGGGGTCCGCGACGAGGCGCGATCGCGCCTCGGGGGATGCCTGACCGCGAAGGCGTCCTATTTGACGCGTTGCCTGCCCTCGCGTAACGACATGCGCCATGTCAGGCAGCCGTAACCCTCGCTGGCCTGCGGCGCTCGCGCTCAGCGGGTCGCTGCTGGGCCTGGCGTTCAGCGCCTCGTCGACGTTCGACTACATCCGGCACCTCGACCGGCAGGTCCACGACCTGCACTGCAGCTTCATCCCCGGGCTGAGCGCGCAGGAGGGCGCCGACACGGCCTGCCGCGTGGCGATGTACAGCCCCTACTCGGCCCTGTTCCGCGAGGACTTCTGGGGCGGTATCCCGATCTCGCTGTTCGCGCTGGGCGCGTTCGCGTTCTTCGCGGCGTTCGCGCTCTACGTGCTGCTCTCGGGCCAGCACGCGCCGCGGCGCGCGGCGCATTTCCTCTTCGCCGCCGGGCTGACGCCGCTCGCCGTGTCGATCATGATGGCGATCATCTCGGCGGTGCGCCTCGGGGTGTTCTGCAAGACGTGCGTCGGCATGTACGTCTCGTCGGCGCTGCTCGCGGCCGGCGGCGTCTGGGCGTTCCTCGAGGACCGCCGGCAGGCGCGCGCCGCGGCCTGGTCCAGCGCGGCGCCGCGCGCCGGCTCGGCGCCGGTGGGGCCCACGGTGCCCATGGCGCCCCTCGGCGCTGTCGACGGGCCGGTCGGGCCGGGCGCCGCGCCCGCGCGCCGCATGGGCTCGAAGCTGCTCCTGCCGGGGTGGCTCGTCGCGCTCGCCGTGTGCACGGTGACGCCGGCGCTGCTCTACGCGAGCGCGCTGCCGAGCTACGCGAGCTACCTGACCGGCTGCGGCAAGCTGGAGAAGCCGACCGAGCCGAACGGCGCGCTGCTCCACGTGAAGCACGCGGGCGCGGTGCAGCCGGCGACGATCTTCGTCGATCCGCTCTGCCCGACGTGCAAGGCGTTCCACCAGCGGCTCGTCTCCGAGGGCGTGTTCGACAAGCTCGACGTGACGCTGGTGCTCTTCCCGCTGGACAGCGACTGCAACTGGATGCTCGACCGGCCGGTGCACCCGGGCGCGTGCCTGCTCTCCAAGGCGATCATGTGCAGCGATCACCGGGCCATGGATGTGCTCGAGTGGGCCTACGACAACCAGGAGGAGCTGCTGGAGGGCGCGAAGGCGGCGGCGGGGGCCGCCAACGTGCAGGCGGCGATCCGGCAGCGCTGGCCGGGGCTCGACGTGTGCATGGACTCGAAGGAGACGGCGCTGCGGCTGAACCGGATGCTCCGCTACATCGTGGACAACAAGCTCCCGGTCTCGACGCCCCAGATGTTCCTGGGGACGACGCGGCTGTGCGACGAGGACACCGACATCGGGCTGTCGTATTCGATACGGCAGCTCGCGCCGGCCCTCCGGACGAGGTGAGGTGGTCATGAGAGGCGCAGGGATCATCGGGATCGTGGCCGGTTGCGCGATGCTTGTCGCGTCCGGCGTGACGGTGCACGGGCAGGTGCAGGCCGCGTCGGCGCGCCTGAAGACGGGGGTGGCCGCGGCGGTGCGGCCGGCCGTGGCGATCGCCAACGACGCGGAGGCGCCGTACTGCACGCCGGCGTTCAAGACGGTGCTGCAGCGGGTGCTCAACGCGTGCGGCCTGGTCGGCGCCGAGGCGCGGCGCGGGTGCCAGCCGGCCGACGTGAAGACGCTCGCGTCGATCAGCGACGACGACTTCAACGCGCTCTTCACGCCGCTGAAGCAGCGCGGGGGGGTCGTGATGTTCGACGACGGCTCGGAGAAGCTCGACGACGACGCGAAGAAGATGATCGAGGAGATGTGGCTCGATCGGCGCGGGGCGCGCTACTTCTTCATCGTCGCGCGGGCGTCGAAGACGGGGACGCCGGAGTTCAACCGGACCCTGTCGCACAAGCGCGCGAACAGCGTGCTCTTCGACATCGCCGACACGACGAAGGAGCAGGACCTGGACAAGAAGGTCGGGATGCTGTGGCTCGGGAACGAGTTCGCCCAGCTCGGGGCGGAATACTGCCAATGGAACGTCTCGCGGAAGAACAAGGCATGTACGGCAGAGGCCATCAACCGGAGCGCGTTCGTCTCCTGGGTGGACTGCCAGCTGTGAAGAGGAGTGGGTCTGTCCGCGGCGCCCTCGTCGCCCTGGCCTTGGCCGCGGGGCTCGCGGGCGGGTGCGATCAGGAGAAGAGGGCGGATCTGCCGCCGCCCCCGACGCCCGGCCAGGGGCGGAGCAACGCGGTGACGGCGCCGGTCGTCGCGGCGACCGCGAGCACCGCGGCGACAGCGACGGGGGCGGCGCCGGCAGCGCCGGCAGCGCCGCGGCTCCTGTGCGCGGGGCAGTCGCCGCGGCCGGCGCCCTCGTCGGGGGGGCTGACGGCGGTGGCCGCCAACGGCGCGGACGCGCCGCCGGCGAACATCGGGTTCGGCGTCGGCAAGTGGGTGTGGGTGAATTTCTGGGCGGCGTGGTGCAAGCCGTGCCTGGAGGAGATGCCGCGGCTGCTCGGGTGGCAGCAGAAGCTCCGTGCGGCCGGCGTGATGATCGACCTGGCGTTCATCTCGATCGACGACGACGAGCGGCAGCTCTCGCGGTTCCTGGAGGCGCAGCCGGGCACCGGGGTGCGCGCGTCGTACTGGCTCCCCGAAGGGCCCCAGCGGACGGGGTGGCTGCGGGCGCTCGGCGTGAAGGAGACGACCGAGCTGCCGATCCACGCGATCGCGGCGCCGAGCGGGCAGGTGACGTGCGTGATCCAGGGGGCCGTGGAGGACAGCGACTATCCGACGATCGCGGCGCTGTTCGGGGTGAAGAAGTAGGCGGTGCGCGGAAGCAGGGGAGTTTGGGCAAGAGGTCTATCCTCGACACACCAGAGGTGGCTCGATCTCTTCAGATCATGAGTCCAAGGATCATCCGATTCACGGCGATGTCCTTGTCTCGTCTCACGATCGCTCAGCCCCCCGGCGCTCTCCCTGCGGCTGCCCGTGCGCGCCGCCGGGGCGCTCCGGGGAGCCGCTGCGCGCGCCGGCCTCGTGCGCGAGCAGCCAGCGCTTCCGATCGAGGCCGGCGGAATAGCCCGTGAGCTCCCCGTTGGACCCGACGACGCGATGGCACGGGATCACCAGACAGACCGGATTCCGGCCGTTCGCCAGGCCGACGGCGCGGGACGCGGACGGCTTTCCGAGCGACGCGGCGACATCGCCGTAAGTCCTCGTCATTCCTGGAGAAATTCGCTGAACCTCCGCCCAGACGCGGCGCTGGAACGGCGTGCCGCCGGGCTCGACGGGGATGCCCGCGAGCGCGCCGTGGTCGCCGCCGAGATACGCCCTCAGCCGGCTGGAGAAGCCCGAGGGGTCCGCGGCGGCGCGGAGCGCGACGGCGCCATACCGCGCCTCGAGCGAGCGGCGGAAACGCGGGGCGCAGTCCGCGAAATCGAGGCCGTGGAGCGCGCCGCCCCCGGCGGCCAGCAGCAGGATCCCCATCGGCGACTCGACCTCATCCAGCGAGAGCTCCACGCGACACCTCCCTCTGCGCGGGCCGCGCTGCCTGCGCGTCCGCCGTCCACAAGAGCACCGCGGCGTAGGCGCGCCACGGGCGCCACGCCTCCGCCATCGCCAGGAGATCCGCGCCGGAGACGCCGCCGAGCGCGCGCCGCAGGGCGAGATCCGTGGCCGGAAACGCGTCCGGCTCGCGCAGCGCGCGCATCGCGATGTAGTGCGCTGTCCACTCGCCGATGCCGGGCAGACCGGCGAGCGCGCGCACCGTCTCCTCCAGGCCGCGCGAGGCGTCGAGCGCGACCTCGCCGCGCGCCACGCGCGCCGCCAGGGCGGTGATCGCCGCCGCCCGCGCCCGCGGCAGGCCGAGGTCCGTCAGGTCGGCCGCGGCGAGCGCCTCGGGCGTCGGGAAGACGAAGCGGAGCCCCTCGCCGCCGCCCTCGGGCAGCGGGGCGCCGCGCAGCGAGAGCGGCTCGCCGTGGCGCGCGACAAGCCGGCCGGCGAGCTGCGTCGCGGCGCGCACGCTCACCTGCTGGCCGAGGATCGCCCGCACCGCGAGCTCGAAGCCGTCCCACGCGCCCGGCACGCGCACGCCGGGCGCCGCCGCGACGAGCGGGGCGAGCCGCGGGTCGGCCCCGAGGTGCGCCGCGATCGCGTCGGGATCCGCCCCGAGGTCGAAGAGCCGCCGCAGGCGCTCGGCGCAGTGGATCAGCCCCTCGGTGCCGGGCAACCGCAGCCGCGCGAGGAGGCAAGGCTCGCCGGGCACCGGGCGCACCTCGACGACGCCGTGCCCGCCGGCCACGCGCACCGCGCGGCGATACACGCCGGGGCCCGCGGACTCCACGCCGGGGATCGCGCGCGCCCCGAGGAAGCCCGCGAGCGCGTCCCAGTCGAGCGGCGGCCGGAACGGGAGGCGCAGCGCGATGTCCGGCGCGCCGTCGGCCTGCGCCGCGCCCCCGCCCCGCCGCGACGCGGCCTGGCGCAGCTCGCGAGGCGTCCGCGCGTAGGTGGCGCGGATCGCGTCGTTGAAGCGGCGGACGCTCGAGAACCCCGACGAGAGCGCCACCTCGGTCATCGAGAGCGCTGTCTCGTCGAGGAGCTTCTTCGCGAAGAGCAGGCGCCGCGTCTGCGCCACCGCCAGCGGGGAAGCGCCGACGTGCCGCAGGAAGAGCCGCCGGAGGTGGCGCTCGCCCACGCCGAGCCGCGCCGCGAGCGCCGGGGCGTCCGCGTCGTCCAGCGCGCCCTCCGCGATGAGCCGGAGCGCCCTCGAGACGACCGCCGACGTGCCGAGCCACGCGGGCGTCCCTGGCGAGGCCTCGGGGCGGCAGCGCAGGCACGGGCGGTAGCCGGCCTCCTGCGCGGCGGCCGCCGAGGGGAAGAAGACGCAGCGCTCCCGCTTCGGCGTCCGCGCCGGGCAGATCGGGCGGCAGTAGATGCCCGTGGACAGCACACCCGTGAAGAAGCGACCGTCGAAGCGAAGGTCGCGGGTCTCGAGCGCGCGATAGCAGGCGTCCTCGTCGAGCCGCATGCAGAGCGTCGTAGCGCGATCGCCGCCGCGCCTCTGGCGGTTTTCGGACCCGTGAGGACGGGCGCGGGTGGCGGCGATCGCGGCGCCCAGGCGGGGCCGCAGCGCGCCGCGGCGCGGGGGCCGGCGCGCCGGGCCAGACGGCCCCGGCGGGGATGGTACGCTCGGCCCGCATGAAGAGCGTGTTCGACACCCTGGCCGTCACGGGACACGAGCAGGTGCTGTTCTGCGCCGACGAGGCCGCCGGCTACCGCGGGATCATCGCCGTCCACAGCACCGTGCTGGGCCCGGCGCTCGGCGGCACGCGGCTCCTCCGGTACGCGAGCGACGAGGACGCGCTGATCGACGCCCTGCGCCTGTCGCGCGGCATGACCTACAAGAACGCCCTCGCCGGCATGGACGTCGGCGGCGGCAAGGCGGTCGTCCTCCGCAGCGGCGCGGAGCCGCTCGACCGGGAGCGGCTCTTCCGCGCGCACGGGCGCTTCATCGAGCGCCTCGGCGGCAGGTTCGTCACCGGCGAGGACGTGGGCACCACCCCCGCCGACATGGAGCTCATCCGGCGCGAGACGCGCCACGTCAAGGGCCTCGCCGGCGAGGGGGGCGACCCGTCGCCGTGGACCGCGCGGGGCGTGCTCCGCGCGATCCAGGCCGCGGCCCGCCACCGCTGGGGCAGCGACGACCTCGCGGGCCGCACCGTCGCGCTCCAGGGCTGCGGCAGCGTCGGCAGCCGGCTCGCCGCGGAGCTCCACCGGCTCGGCGCGCGGCTCATCGTCGCGGACGTCGATCCGGAGCGCGCGCGCCGCGTCGCGGCCGAGCTCGGGGCCGCCGTCGCGCCGCCGGACGCGATCGCCGCGGTCCAGGCCGACGTCTTCGCCCCGTGCGCGCTCGGCGGCGTCCTCGACGACCGCGCCGNACGTCTTCGCCCCGTGCGCGCTCGGCGGCGTCCTCGACGACCGCGCCGTGCAGGCGCTCGGCGCGGAGATCGTCGCCGGCGCGGCCAACAACCAGCTCCTCGAGCCGCGCCACGGCGACGCGCTCGCGGCGCGCGGCGTCCTCTACGTGCCCGACGTCGTGGCCAACGCCGGCGGCGTGCTGAGCGGCGGCGCGGACCTCTTCGGCTGGTCGCGCGCGGAGGTCGAGCGCCGCGTCCACGCCATCCACGACACGGTCCTCCTGGTCCTCGAGAGGTCGAAGGCCGACGGCGCGCCGCCGCACG